>NZ_JAMOKH010000047.1:0-46727 GCF_023656585.1 Bacteroides sp. B1-V-101
CGCAGGCTTCCTTCAGATTCCACCTCACGATGGACACCCTTGCCGTTGGCTATATACTTCCCGTTGTCAGGGCGCTTTAGGGACTTACACCCGTTAGAATATGTTCGTGCTGGGCGAACTAAAGAAAGGGAATTCCCTATTTCAGAGAATCCCCTTTCCTATTTTTTTATTATCTACTACTCGATTAGAAATTGTAGTGGAAACCAATAGACAGATCTTCGCTAGTCAACATCAGACCGAAAGAATCTCCGGAAGTGTTCACATTCTTACGATATCCCAAGAAACCATACTTGGCGATAAAAGAGAAATGATCGTTCAGTTTAACAGCGATACCCGGTCTCAAACCGATCTGACCTGCTTTAGTGGTATCACCATCTTTGATTTTCACGAAACCAATAGCAGCAGTTCCGTCCAGGAACAGACGTACAGCATCATTCTGATAGTAAGACCAACGGATGTACGGAGCAACAGTAACTGTATTTGCAGTCACTTGTTTCACATATTCGTGTGAATAGTTCAGTTCAGCACCCAATGCCCATGTTTCATTAAAATTGTAGCCGATTTCCGGAGCAACTTTAAAAGAAGTAGTGTTGCCTGTGCTGTTACGCCATACGTTCAATGATCCGCCTACGTAAATGTCCTGTGCTTTTACAGCGATAGTTGCTAACATTACAACTACCAATAATAAACCCTTTTTCATCTTCTTTCTTTTTAAGTTATAAAATAAAAACATGTTTTGTTTTCGGGGGCAAAATTAAGCTACTTCTTCATCTTAAACAAATATTTAGTTAGTTTTTTATAATAATCACCAAACAAATCATTATTAATGGCTGATTATCAGGGCTGAACAAATACAATTAAAAATAACATCATCCAACAAAAAAGGCTGTAATCATTCTCTCACGAGACGATTACAGCCCAATTATCAGAAAGTTAACTTTCTAACCAGTTTATCTTTCTATCCTTCAATTGCTGCCTGCGCCGCTGCTAATCTTGCGATAGGTACCCGGAACGGAGAGCAACTAACGTAATTCAAACCTACTCTATGGCAGAACTTCACTGAAGACGGTTCACCACCATGTTCGCCACAGATACCGCATTTCAAATCCGGACGGATAGCACGGCCCTTTTCTGTAGCCATACGTACCAACTGACCTACACCGTTCTGATCGAGCACCTGGAACGGGTCTACTTTCAGAATCTTCTTTTCCAGATAGACCGGAAGGAAGGAAGCGATATCGTCACGAGAATATCCGAAGGTCATCTGAGTCAAGTCATTCGTACCGAATGAGAAGAATTCAGCAGATGAAGCGATACGATCAGCAGTCAGAGCTGCACGAGGAATTTCAATCATAGTACCTACTTTGAAATCAATGCTGTCGCCCACTTCTTCAAACAACTTGGCAGCCTCTTCACGAATCACCTTCTCTTGTTCCTTGAATTCATATAAAATACCGGTCAACGGAACCATGATTTCAGGATGAGTCTCTACTCCTTCTTTCTTCAGTTCAAGAGCAGCACCCAAGATAGCGCGTGTCTGCATCTGAGTGATTTCAGGATATGTATTTCCCAGACGGCAACCGCGGTGACCCAACATCGGATTGTGTTCACACAGCGATTCTACACGTTGCTGGATATATTGCAGGCTTACACCCATCGTATCAGCCATTTCCTGCTGTCCCTTCGTATCATGAGGAACAAACTCATGCAAAGGAGGATCGAGCAGACGAACAGTCACCGGACAACCGGCCATTGCTTTAAAAATACCCTTAAAGTCGGCTTGCTGATACGGAAGAATCTTAGCGAGTGCTTTACGACGTCCTTCTGCATTTTCTGCCAGAATCATTTCACGCATTGCCTTGATCTTTTCACCTTCGAAGAACATATGTTCCGTACGGCAAAGACCGATACCTACTGCACCAAAGTTACGTGCTACTTCCGCATCGTGAGGAGTATCCGCATTGGTACGTACTTGCAGACGGGTATATTTATCTGAGAGTTTCATCAAATCGGCAAAGTCTCCGGAAAGTTCGGCAGCCTGAGTTTCTACCTTACCATTATATACTTCGCCTGTACTACCGTTCAAAGAAATATAATCGCCTTCTTTCAAAACAATGCCGTCAATTTCTACTGTACGAGTCTTATAGTCGATATTCAATGCTCCTGCACCGGATACACAGCATTTACCCATACCACGAGCTACCACAGCAGCATGAGAAGTCATACCACCACGAGCTGTCAGGATACCTTCGGCAACTGCCATACCGGCCAAGTCTTCCGGAGAAGTCTCGATACGTACCATTACCACTTTCTTTCCGGCAGCATGCCATTCGGCAGCATCATCAGCGAAGAATACAATCTGACCGGTTGCAGCACCCGGAGAAGCCGGAAGACCGCGAGTCAGCACTTTCGCCTGTTTCAAAGCAGATTTATCGAATACCGGGTGAAGAAGTTCATCCAGTTTGTTAGGTTCTACACGCATCAAAGCAGTCTTTTCATCAATCATGCCCTGACGGAGCAAGTCCATTGCGATTTTCACCATAGCCGCACCGGTACGTTTACCGTTACGAGTCTGCAGGAACCATAACTTACCTTCCTGCACGGTGAATTCCATGTCTTGCATATCTTTATAGTGGTTCTCCAATTTAGTCTGCAATGCATCCAGTTCCTTATAGATTTCCGGCATAGCTTCTTCCATTGAAGGGAATTTCGCAGCACGAATATCTTCAGTTACACCTGCCAGTACAGCCCAGCGCTGAGAACCAACCTTCGTAATCTGTTGTGGAGTACGGATACCGGCTACCACATCTTCACCTTGTGCGTTGATCAGGTATTCACCGTTGAAAAGGTCTTCACCTGTACCGGCATCACGAGAGAAACAAACACCCGTTGCAGAAGTGTCACCCATATTACCGAATACCATAGCCTGTACGTTTACAGCTGTTCCCCATTCATCGGGTATACCTTCCATCTTACGATAAAGGATAGCACGTTCGTTCATCCATGAATCAAATACGGCACAGATAGCTCCCCAAAGTTGTTCGTAAGCACAAGTCGGGAAATCTTTTCCGGTCTGTTCTTTCACAGCGGCCTTGAACTTCTTCACAAGTTCTTGCAGGTCTGCTACCTCCAGTTCGTTATCAAGCTTTACTCCTTTTGATTCTTTTACTTCTTCAATGATTGCTTCGAACGGATCGATATCTTCCTTGTTCGTCGGCTTCATGCCCAGAACAACGTCACCGTACATCTGTACAAAACGACGATAAGAGTCCCATGCAAAACGGGCATTACCAGTCTTGCGGATGATACCTTCCACCACCTCGTCATTCAGACCCAGGTTCAGAATAGTATCCATCATACCCGGCATAGACGCACGGGCACCTGAACGTACAGAAACCAACAATGGATTTTCGATATCACCGAATTTAGATTTCATCAATTCTTCTACACGGGCAATGGCCTTTACTACTTCATCTTTCAGCAACTCAACCACTTTATCACGTCCCAACGTATTATACTCCGTACAAACTTCTGTAGTTATTGTGAATCCGGGAGGAACGGGAATTCCAATTAAATTCATCTCGGCAAGATTGGCACCTTTACCACCTAACAAATTCTTCATGTCGGCCTTTCCTTCTGCCTGACCATTTCCAAAGGTATAAACTCTTTTTTTATCCATAATATTGTGTTTAAAGTTACATTATGATTTTTTTCTGTTCGCAAATCTAAGTATATTTCGCAAACCAGAAAACTTTTTGAGAAAAAACTTTCTATTAAAATGCAATTTCGACATTACAATCTGGAATATTTTCATAGACACGAAAGTTTTCCAAAAAAAATACCTACTTTTGCATCATAATTATTAGATTGGTGTAAAAGTGGCAAGAAAGAGAAAAGAACTTCCCCTGCTGGAGAAGGTAACAATAACGGATGTGGCTGCCGAAGGAAAAGCCATCGCAAAAGTAAACGACCTGGTGATTTTTGTTCCTTATGTAGTGCCAGGTGATGTTGTAGACCTGCAGATCAAGCGCAAAAAGAACAAATACGCCGAAGCCGAAGCTGTGAAATTCCACGAGCTGTCGCCCGTACGTGCCGTTCCTTTCTGCCAACACTACGGCGTATGCGGCGGTTGCAAATGGCAGGTACTCCCCTATTCGGAACAAATCAGGTATAAGCAGAAACAAGTAGAAGACAATCTGAGACGCATCGGAAAGATCGAACTTCCGGAAATTTCACCGATTCTGGGTTCTGCCAAAACAGAGTTCTACCGGAATAAACTGGAGTTCACTTTTTCGAACAAACGCTGGCTCACGAACGATGAAGTTCGGCAGGATGTGAAGTATGATCAGATGAATGCTGTAGGTTTTCATATTCCCGGAGCTTTCGACAAAGTGCTGGCTATTGAAAAATGCTGGTTACAGGACGACATCTCCAATCGTATTCGTAATGCTGTACGCGATTATGCTTACGAGCATGATTACTCCTTCATCAATCTGCGTACTCAGGAAGGTATGTTACGGAATATGATTATCCGCACTTCATCAACAGGAGAGCTGATGGTCATTGTCATCTGCAAGATTACGGAAGACCATGAAATGGAACTATTCAAGCAACTGCTGCAGTTCATTGCCGATTCATTCCCCGAAATCACTTCTCTCCTATACATTATTAATAATAAGTGCAACGATACGATCAATGATCTGGATGTACATGTATTCAAGGGAAAAGACCATATGTTTGAAGAAATGGAAGGACTGCGTTTCAAAGTCGGTCCGAAATCATTCTATCAGACCAACTCCGAACAGGCATACAATTTATATAAGATAGCCCGCGAATTTGCCGGGCTGACCGGAAAGGAACTGGTATACGACCTATATACCGGAACGGGAACCATTGCCAATTTTGTATCCCGCCAGGCCCGTCAGGTGATTGGTATCGAGTATGTACCGGAAGCTATCGAAGACGCAAAGGTAAATGCCGAGATTAATGAGATTAAGAATGCCTTGTTCTATGCCGGAGATATGAAAGATATGCTGACTCAGGAATTTATCAATCAGCATGGACGTCCGGATGTGATTATCACCGACCCCCCACGTGCAGGTATGCATCAGGATGTGGTTGATGTTATTCTGTTTGCCGAACCGAAGCGGATTGTGTATGTAAGCTGCAACCCGGCTACGCAAGCACGCGACTTACAACTGCTTGACGGCAAATATAAAGTGAAAGCTGTGCAACCTGTAGATATGTTCCCGCATACGCATCATGTGGAAAATGTAGTGTTGCTGGAGCTTCGATAATACGTTAGTTGAATTGTTCGCAAAAGAAAAAAGAAATGGAAAAAAGACCGAGAAGAACTCCTGCAGAAAAAGCACGTGCCCAATATACGAACTATGCAGTCAAAGAGCCCATGGAACTAATGGAGTTTCTGGCTGCCAAAATGCCGGACGCAAGCCGCACGAAACTGAAGTCATTACTGAGCAAACGGGTGGTATTGGTAGATAACGTAATCACCACTCAGTTCAACTTTCCGCTGCAACCCGGAATGAAAGTACAAATCAGCAAGGAAAAAGGAAAGAAGGAATTTCATAACAGACTGCTGAAAATTGTATATGAGGACGCTTATATCATTGTAGTGGAAAAAATGCAAGGACTCTTATCTGTCAATACCGAGCGACAAAAAGAGCGCACCGCTTATACGATTCTGAATGAATATGTACAGCGCTCGGGCAGACAGCACCGTGTGTTTATCGTACATCGTCTGGACAGGGATACATCAGGATTAATGATGTTCGCAAAAGACGAAAAAACACAACGGACATTACGTGACAACTGGCATGAAATAGTGACTGACCGCCGTTATGTAGCTGTTGTTGAGGGAACAATGGAGAAGGATTATGACACTGTGGTTTCCTGGCTGACGGATAAAACTCTTTATGTAAGCTCCAGCGATTATGATGATGGTGGTTCAAAATCCATCACACACTACAAGACAATCAAACGTGCTAACGGTTATTCACTGTTAGAACTTGATCTGGAAACAGGACGTAAGAATCAGATCCGTGTACATATGCAGAATTTAGGACATCCTATTATAGGTGACGGAAGATATGGAGGCGAAGAATCGCTTAACCCAATCGGAAGACTGGCACTCCACGCCTTCAAACTTTGTTTCTATCATCCGGTGACGGGAGATTTAATGGAGTTTGAGACACCTTATCCGGGAGAGTTTAAGAAGTTGTTCCTGAAGAAATAAAAAAGGATATATAATAAAGGAGAGGTTGATTAGCTCAACCTCTCCTTTATTATATCGTCTCCTCTTATCTGTTTATTCCCTTCTTCAAAGAAAGACTCAATACATCAATCGTTATTGCATATATAATTCCACATCTCCAAAGTAGAATCCATCAATATATAAAGTTCCCGTCATACGTCCATGACTAACATATACATTACGTAATTCGCGTGGAGCAGCAACATTACCATAATCAATATAAAGAGCTCCGTTTCCCACCCTCCATTGTAGTCTTAATGGTTTTCCATAATAATCTCCATTATCATAGTAGCATAGCTGATCCTCTCCAAATCCATCAGCGCCTAAGTAGATGCCACTTTCCAAAGGATCATGAAAACGATCATCAGATTCAAATCCTAAATCACCAACCCACGTACGTCCAACGATTCTATCAAATATAGTTTCATCATCTTCGCACGAAGTAAAGCCGACCAATAAAGTCAGCAACATAAGAACACCTACGTATTTTTCAAATTCTTCATAATTTTCTAGTTTATTGCGTTTATTATTGCAAAATTAGCGTTTTTATTTTACTATACGCCTTAAGACGCAAGTTTTTTGTACCTTTGCCCCACTAACAGTAAAATTTACACATGAAACTTCTTTGGCTTGATTTAAATAGCTCCTATGCGCACTCATCGCTGGCATTGCCTGCATTACATGCTCAAATAGCAGATGACACTACCATTGAGTGGTGTACAGTATCGGCAACCATCAACGAAAATACCGGAATGGTAGTCAACCAAATCTATCACCATCAACCGGATATTATTGCTGCTACCAACTGGCTATTTAATCACGAGCAACTGTTGCATATTGTTTCACGTGCCAAAGCTTTGCTACCTCATTGCTGCATCGTACTCGGCGGTCCGGAGTTTTTAGGAAATAACGAAGCCTTCTTAAGAAAGAACAAATTTGTCAACGGAGTGTTTCGGGGAGAAGGCGAAGAAGTATTCCCTATTTGGTTAAAAGTATGGAATCACCCTGTGAATGAGTGGAATCAGATATCCGGATTATGCTATCTGGACGAATCAGACCAATATAAAGACAACGGTATTGCCCGTGTCATGAACTTCTCTCAACTTGTCTCACCGGAGAAAAGTCGTTTTTTTAATTGGAGCAAGCCTTTCGTACAACTGGAAACTACCCGAGGATGTTTCAACACATGCGCTTTCTGCGTCAGCGGAGGTGAAAAACCGGTTCGCACCATTTCATTGGAGGCAATCCGCGAACGATTGAATGTTATCCATCAGCATGGCATCAAAAATGTGCGTGTACTCGACCGCACTTTCAACTATAATAATAAGCGAGCCAAAGAACTTCTTCACCTCTTCCGTGAATATGCCTCGGACATCTGTTTCCATTTGGAAATTCATCCGGCACTTCTCTCCGAAGAATTAAAAGAAGAACTCGCTATTTTACCTAATGGTTTGCTACACCTCGAAGCAGGTATTCAAAGCCTTCGTGAACCCGTATTAGAGAAAAGCCGACGTATCGGAAAATTATCTGATGCCCTTCAAGGTCTGAAATATCTTTGTTCCCTTAAGAACATGGAGACACACGCAGACTTGATAGCCGGTCTTCCTCTCTATCATCTATCCGAAATATTTGAAGACGTTCGTACACTTGCCGAATATGGTGCAGGGGAAATACAACTGGAATCATTAAAATTACTTCCCGGCACGGAAATGCGAAGAAGGGCGGAAGAGTTAGGCATTCAATACTCTCCTCTCCCTCCCTACGAAGTTTTGCAAACTAAAGAAATTTCCGTAGAAGAATTGCAGACCGCCCACTATCTGTCCCGTCTTTTAGACGGATTCTATAATACACCTACATGGCGAAGCCTGACTCGTACCCTCATTTTGGAAAATCCGCATTTTCTGCATGAGTTACTTGACCATTTAGTACAGACTGATGTCATCGACACTCCTTTGAGCCTAGAAAAAAGAGGACTTATCCTCTATAATTTCTGCAAGAATCATTATCCCGATTACATGACACAAGTCAGTATTGCATGGATAGAAGCCGGTATGTCGTTAAAGAAAATCCCCGCTGAAAAAGTAAAGACAAAACGCCAAGTTCCTCCTGATAATTGGGAAATTATATATGGTTCATATCGTGAGAACCTACGGTTATGTTTTCTTCCTATTGATGAAGAAGGACATGGCTATTGGTTCGGATTTGAATCGGAGATTCAGAAGATAGAACCGGTATTCAAAGCAAAACGATTATCTTAAATACAAACATCACAGAATGATAACAAGAACTATGAGTCCTGGAATGCTCAGAAAAGAAGTGCAAACAAATATATTCGAAGACATTGTCCCCTATCTCAAAAGAAATTATGATAACAAAATACGGAGATATTATCAGCCGTCAAGAACGTATATACATATTTAAGACATTTGTCTCTATAGACTTATTAAGAAAAGATCAAGTTTTTGCAAAATTGTATAGTGATATGAAAGAAAAAAAACTTCTGAATTATATTGTGTGCCTGAATGATCCGGAATCATATTTGCTCAAGCTATGCGGTTCTCTTTTAACCTCAAAATTATAAATACACCTATACAAAAAAAGAAAAGTATTCTCATATTATGTAAAATAGCCATTATTTATTCATTACACAAAGCAGCATTTTCACTTTTTCACCGTCCATAGAATAAACTATACTAGCACACTATATGGACGTTTACAAATATCAGTTAGGTACTCTTTGTCTATTATTACTCCCTTTATCCGTAGCAGGACAAGAGTGGAGCAAACAAGATTCATTGAGGCTACAGCAAACATTAAATTCTGAGCAAGAAATCAGAATCAATAAAGAATTCGTAAAGAAGACAGAACAGAACATGCTATATCATACAAAATCCTTTGTTGACTTTGATCCAACATTACCGACTCTTAAATCAACAATCATATCTCTGAAATTACCTTTTCACACTCATAACATCTTTCGACAGACTAATTCTACCTTCTTACCCACTTATTCACGGCTCAAAATAAACAAAAATTTCACTCTGCATAGTAAAAGTAACTTTAGTGAAAGTTCAAACCATTTTCATATCCAAACTCAAATGGATTATAAGCTCTCTAAAAAATGGTTTCTTAACATATATGGTGAACAAAATCTGGACACCCGAAGATATCGCGGACTTTCTTCTGAAGCAATACCAACCACACTAGGCAGCGACATTGTTTTAAAAGTAGGTAAAGGCTGGAAATTGAAAACCGGCGTACAATATCAATATAACACCATACAAAAGAGATGGGAATGGGTGCCTCAGATCAGTATTTCTTATGAATGGTAAAAAAGGAATCACATGATAAACGATTTCATTTTCCATTTATTCTCGTACCTTTGTAGTACGATTAAAAAACATCCTATAATAATGAAGAACTTTATCAAGGGATTCCGGTTTACTCCCTCCAATTACCCGGCTGAAGTAGAAGCGAAAATACAGAAATACAGAAAACAAGGTTACAAACTCCCACCGCGCAAAGTACTGCGTACTCCCGAACAACTGGAAGGAATCCGTGAGAGTGCCAAAATCAACACTGCCCTGTTGGATTATATTTCGGAGCATATCCGTGAAGGGATCTCTACCGAAGAAATCGACGTCATGGTATATGACTTCACTACAAAACACGGTGCCATCCCCGCTCCTCTCAACTACGAAGGATTTCCTAAAAGTGTCTGCACCAGTATCAATGATGTGGTATGCCACGGTATTCCCAGCAAAACAGAGATACTGCAAAGCGGAGATATCATCAATGTAGATGTTTCTACCATTTACAAAGGATATTTCTCCGACGCATCCCGTATGTTTATGATCGGTGATGTAAGTCCCGAAATGCACAAACTGGTTCAAGTGACTAAAGAGTGTATGGAAATAGGTATAGCCGCCGCACAGCCTTGGAAACAATTGGGAGATGTAGGCGCCGCCATTCAGGAACACGCAGAAAAGAACGGATTCAGCGTGGTTCGCGATCTTTGCGGACATGGTGTAGGAATGCAGTTTCACGAAGCACCGGATGTGGAACATTTCGGACGTCGGGGAACGGGAATGATGATCGTTCCGGGCATGACCTTTACCATTGAACCGATGATAAATATGGGTACTTATGAAGTATTCGTTGACGAAGCTGACGGATGGACGGTATGCACAGATGACGGACTGCCTTCTGCCCAATGGGAGAATATGATTCTGATTACTGAAACCGGAAACGAAATTCTGACTTATTGATGGAGCTGATTCTACTCATTGTTATTGCCGCATTAGCAGTAATCTCGATTGTACTATCACTGGCAAAAGGAAATAATCATGCGCAAGCGGAACAATTGCAGACAGTCTTGCGCCAGCAAATGCAAGAGAACCGTGAAGAACTAAACCGCAGTATCCGGGAACTTCGTATGGAAATGACCCAAACGCTAAATCAGAATATGCAGCAACTACAAGACGTACTGCATAAGAACATGATGACGAACGGAGAACTGCAACGCCAGAAGTTCGACACGATGGCACGCCAGCAAGAGGTCTTGATAAAATCGACCGAGAAGCGACTGGATGATATGCGACTAATGGTGGAAGAGAAATTGCAGAAGACACTGAATGAACGCATTGGTCAGTCCTTTGAAATCGTCCGCTCACAACTGGAAAATGTACAGAAGGGACTGGGAGAAATGAAATCTCTCGCACAAGACGTCGGCGGACTGAAAAAAGTATTGAGTAACGTAAAAATGCGCGGTACATTCGGTGAAGTTCAGTTAGGAGCATTGCTGGAACAGATGATGAGTCCGGAACAATATGACGCCAATGTAAAAACCAAGAAAAGCGGAACTGAATTTGTGGAATTTGCCATTAAGTTACCGGGTAAGGATGATGCGAACAGCACTGTATACCTGCCTATCGATGCTAAATTCCCGAAAGATGTATATGAACAATATTACGATGCTTTCGAAGCAGGAGATACTGCATTGATGGAATCATCCGGCAAGCAGCTGGAAACGACTATCAAGAAAATGGCGAAAGATATTCACGATAAATATGTAGACCCGCCTTTCACCACAGACTTTGCCATTATGTTCCTGCCTTTTGAAAGTATTTACGCAGAGGTAATCCGAAGAACAAGCTTGGTAGAGACGCTACAAAAAGAATATAAGATTGTTGTGACGGGACCGACTACCCTTGGTGCTATATTGAACAGCCTTCAGATGGGATTCCGCACGCTGGCTATTCAAAAACGTACCGGAGAAGTGTGGACCGTTTTGGGAGCAGTTAAAACCGAATTCAGCAAATTCGGAGGACTACTCGAAAAGGTACAGAAGAACCTGCAAAGTGCCGGTGACCAACTGGAAGAAGTGATGGGGAAAAGAACCCGCGCTATTGAACGGAAACTACGCCAAGTAGAACAATTGCCCCATGAGGAAAGTCAGAGAATTCTGCCGATAACAGATGACGGGGATGATGAATAAAATAAAAATTATAGACCTTTTAAGATGGTGTCGCTATCCGGTTGGGATAGTGTCACCATGTTGATTGGATGGTGTCACTATGCTGATTGGATAGTGTCACTATGCTGGCTATATAGTGACACTATTTATAAACTAATTAGTTATCAGTTGAATAATTAATCTTCAATGCACTACATTCCCTCAGCACCTGCTTGGTATCCGTCACGTATCCCATCTTACACCCTTTCTCTATCTTGAGGCCAATAACCAAACTTTCCGGATCAGCTTGCTTTGCACGTGCAGCAGTGACTTTCTGTTTCAATTCCGTTAAAGTAAAATCTTTCATTACTTCCTTCCCTTCCGAAGTGTGAATTGTTACCACAATCCCACTGATTTTCTCCTCCATTGACAGCTCTTTCAATCCATAATTTCTCGCAGCACCTTCCGACAGTAGAACAGGAAACAATCGGTCCAACGCTTCTTCACTTTTATCTGTCGATGTAATAGACAAATCAGCACGAATTTGCTCAAATGCTCCTTTTACTTCTTTGAGTATAGTAGTGAGTGCAGCAATTTCACTTCCGCGATCAACCTGAAAAGAAATAACTTGGTATTCTTTCCTCTTACTTTCTTCCCAGGATTTCATCAAATTCTTCACAATAGTAGACTTCAACTCATCCACTGAACATACATCATTATCGAACATCACCCTATTTTGTTTATTAACAAAAAGGGAGTGAACCTGTCTTGCTTTAATCTTAGAGGGTGGATACGCTCCATTAACCAGCTTGCTGTATCTCTCTCCCCCTTCTTTGAAAAAAAACATCAAAGATGAATAATCATCCGCTTCTTTCTGCTGAAGTTCAGACTGAATCTGTCGCGGAACTTCTTTCACTTCCGGCTGTGCAAACACATAAAGCGCTCCAGCCATCACAGGCACGGCAAGCAACAGCTTTAATCGTGCCCAACGATTGGTTCTTTCTTTTAACATCATAGTGATACGTTTTTTAAGTTTAGAGTGATTAAAGCCATTAGCCATAGAGTAGAGCCTTGTACCAACAGCTTTTTTCACCAGTAATAATTGATATTTAGTTGCATCGATGCCTGTATTAATTACGCCATTATCGGCTTCAAATTCATGTACTTCCTGCAACTCCCGTTTTAGTAGCCAAACGACAGGATTAAACCAATAAACAAGCAGGAATATCTGCATAAACAATAAGTCCAAAGTATGATGATTTCGTAAATGCATCGTTTCGTGGAGGAGTATTTCTTCGGACTGTTGAGAGTAGTCAGCTGCTGAAATAACAATATATTTACCCCAGCTAAATGAAGCAGTTGGCTGCTGAGGAATCACTAATACATAGTTTCCAAACTGTTTTTTCTCTGACGTACGAATCAACTGAATCAAACGACAAGTGGACAAAGACAACCAGATCAGTGTCACCAAAGCCCCCACTCCATATATAAAAGCTAAAGTCACAGGAATCCAATTCAAAGAGTTTATTTCCGGATTCTTTTCAGATATAAGAATAGGATCTTCCATCTGTTCCGGATTTAGAATGACAGACTCCGTACTTTGCAATATCTCGTGAATGGCATACAACGGAGTATGCAAAAAAGTCTCCTCGGTAGTTGTCAGCTCTATAAGTGGAAGCAAAGTACATCCTAACAACCCAACCAACAAAGTGATGCGGTTGAAACGGAAAAAAGTACTCCGGCTCATCAGCAGCTTAAAGAAAATATAAAAGACCACTAAGCAACATCCGGATTTCAGCAGATAGAATAAAAAAGCTCCCATTGTGTTTTCAGATTAAAAGTTGTTTGTCCATAGAATAAAAATCGTATCTGTCCGATAGACCAGAGAGAGATTACTTCTTCTTTTTACTTTGCTCTATATACTCTATCAGCGATTTTAGTTCATCAACAGACATCCCTTCTTCTTCAATAAAAGAAGACACTACATTGATATAGGAATTATTATAATACTGAGAAACCACCTCTTTGAGTGCCGAACTCTTATACTCCTTTTCCGAAACAAGAGCATAATATTGATAAGTATTTCCGTAGGCTTTATACCCCACAAAACCTTTCTCCTCCAGCCCTCGAACAAGGGTAGAAACTGTGTTATAATGCGGTTTTGGTTCATCATAGAATGATAGAAGTTCACGAACAAACATAGGTCCATGTTCCCAAAATATACGCATAATTTCTTCCTCTTTGACGGTCAATCGTCTCATCTGTTTCATAGTCTACATATTTATTGTTCTTCCAATGGCACAAATATAATACTATTTTTCAAACAAACAACTAACACTATTAGTTAATCTACTAAATAAAACAGTTGTTTAACTAATATTATTAGTAGATATCATTTTCACCTTATATTATATATACAATAAAAAGGCATATCGCCTGATGAATATCCGATATGCCTGAACGACTGATCTCTAATTATTATTTCCGCTTTCGGACAGGTAATACTATCCTGAGTACAATGTATCCTAATAATCCGGAAAGAATAGTCCCCGATAGCACTCCGAACTTAGCCTGATTCAACAGAACAGGATAATTTGCACCAAAAGAAAGATTGGCAATGAAAAGCGACACCGTAAAACCGATCCCTCCCAACAGAGCTATACCGGAAAGATTCTTCCAAGTCATACCCGGCGGCATTGGAGTAAGTCTTATCTTTATAGCCAACCAGGTAAAGAAATAAATTCCCGCAAATTTACCAAACAGCAACCCTGCTGCCACTGCCATCCCTACACTTCCTACCAGCTCACCGCCACCACTAAAGACAACGCCTGCATTGACAAAGGCAAACAACGGAAGAATCAGATAATTGACAGCTCCATGCAAATTATCCTCCAAAGACTGCAGAGGACTGATAACACGGTCGGAAGCAGATTCGACCTCTTTCAGTTTGGCAATCTGCTCATTAGTCAATACGATACTTCCCGATTCCACCACCGGGAAACCTGCAATTGTATGACGAATATGCTCGATATATTTTCCAACATCCAGACGGGGTTTCGCCGGAATAACAAACGCCAGAATAACTCCCGAAATGGTACTATGAATACCGGATTGCAAAAATAAATACCATATAACGACACCGATCACTAAAAAGAAAATCTTATTGGTAGTCCCACGCTTTCCTATAAAATAAAGTAAAACGTAAAGCAATGCGGCTATCAGAATATACCCATACGACACATGCGAACTATAAAAAAGAGCAATTACAAGGATACCTCCGATATCATCAACTACCGCAAAAGCCGTCAGAAATATCTTCAGGCTCAACGGCACACGGCTTCCCAACAGACTTAATACCCCTAACGAAAAAGCAATATCCGTTGCCATTGGAATGGCCAATCCCTGACTTCCCGCACTGCCCGGAGGACAGATTGACATATAAACAATCACCGGAAACAGCATACCGCCACAGGCAGCAATAAAGGGAAGCGCCGCCTTGCGGAAGGAAGAAAGCTCACCAACCAACAACTCCCGTTTGATCTCCAATCCTACCAGCAAGAAAAAGATGGTCATCAACCCGTCATTGATGAACTCGATCATCCGCAGATTCTCTCCGCCATGCGAAAGCAGATTAAAATTACCGATCTGCAAATGAAGTTCATGCAAAAGGAACTCCTGATAAACCGGAGCAACCGGAGAATTGGCTATGATAGCAGCCGCTATTGCCGCTACAAACAAAAGGATACTCGCCGCAATATTCATTGACGAGAAATTTCGCATTGTACGCAAAATTGTCATAATGAAAGGTGTTTATAGTATTTGATCCGCAATATATGGATTTTTTTAATCATTATAGCTCCTTAAAGCCAAGTTTTTCACCCAAAGGACAAATATTCCTGTCAGAATAAGATTCAACACCAATGTAAGTACGGAAATGACCAGTGCCGGACCGCCGAGATTATAACCCAATGCAATAAATATAATTCCGGCACCTACCTCACCGCGGGTAAACATACCAATGGAAAGTGCCAGTCGCTCACTCAACTTCCGGTCACGATAGAAGAACATCGGACAAAGTTTGCCTATATTCGATAAGAAAGAGACTATGACAACATGGAACAAAATCATTCCCCAGGACATCATCTCCTGCGAACCTGTCACCGAATGCGTTCCTGTATGAGTTTCCGCAAAGTTAACTCCGATAAAATGAGGCATACTCATACCTACCAAGAACATAAACAGGAAGGAGATTCCAGTAGAGACTTTTCGTTCTACAGGAGTATCATGCTCTTTATGCTTCATGATCATACCCAATACAAATGCCGGCAACAGGACTTCGATATGGATACTTCCTTCTTCTCCGTACAGTTCTTTACTGCCGAGATAAAGTATCTGCGTAGCCAGAAATATGATAACGGAATAGAAGAGAATAGCTTTCCAATCCTGCCGCCAGTTATACTTATTCAGTTGTTTCCATCCAATGGACAATAGCATAAATACGATAACCACCACAATAATCAGCTGCCAACGCAAACCAATCATCATGATCTGAAGAGGGATCATCAAAAGAATGGTATCCAAGTCATCAAAAATAGCCAGGACCTGAATCTTCTTATATATCCAACTGGACTTTAGCCCGATAGCCGCCAACATCGTAAACAAGATACCGGCCGACGTAGGTGCGGCAAAACGACTTAGCAGCAGATTCTCTTTCCAAGCCTCCCAACTGTTCCAGTAATCAGGCGGAAGAAGCACGAATACATAATAGATAGCAATCATGAACCAAGGCAGGGCAGCTGTAGCCATCGCTATAAAATAATCCTCGGCATAACTTTTCCAGCGGACTTTGTCGAGCACAAACTCCCGACCCACATTAATCATTATAAAACTAAGACATACATAAAGTAGTATATTCGACAGGACCTTAACAGCTCCATATCCTTCTCCCGCTATCATCGGGAGGAATTGTGAAATGACGAGCCCCAACATCAGGAAGCCCGAAAAAGACAGAACTTTTCTCATATTTATAGTTGTTTGTTTCAAAAAAGGTGATTGCCAAGGAAAGCTCTGCAGACAGAAGACAATCACCTGGTGTATTAAAAAACTAACCGCAAGCCGATTTGTTCAGAATAACTCTCTGAAAAATCGCTTGCGGTTCATTTTTTAGTCCAGCTTCAGTACGGCGAGGAAGGCTTTCTGCGGCACTTCCACATTACCGATTTGTTTCATTCGTTTTTTACCTTTTTTCTGCTTTTCAAGCAGTTTACGTTTACGGCTTACGTCACCACCATAACACTTCGCAGTTACATCCTTGCGAACTGCCTTAATAGTTTCACGAGCTATAATCTTAGCCCCGATAGCTGCCTGAATAGCGATTTCAAACTGCTGGCGAGGGATTAATTCTTTCAGTTTCTCACACATCCGGCGTCCCATATCATACGCGTTATCGAAGTGAATCAGCGTAGAAAGCGCATCGACCGGCTCACCGTTCAACATGATGTCCAGTTTCACCAACTTGGAAGGACGGAAACCATTGGGATGATAGTCGAACGACGCATATCCTTTCGAAATACTCTTCAGCCGATCATAGAAGTCGATCACGATTTCTCCCAAAGGCATGTTATAATATATTTCCACACGATTACCGGAAATATACTCTTGTTTCAAGAGTTCTCCACGTTTCCCCAGACAGAGGGTCATAATCGGGCCGATATAATCGGTAGTCGTAATAATAGACGCTTTGATATAAGGTTCTTCAATATGGTCGATCAACGTCGGATCAGGCATACCACCAGGGTTATGCACTTCTTTCATATTACCTTGTTTATCATATATATTATAAGATACGTTAGGCACGGTAGTAATCACATTCATGTCGAATTCACGATCCAGACGTTCCTGTACAATCTCCATGTGAAGCAATCCGAGGAAACCGCAACGGAAACCGAAGCCCAGTGCCAATGAAGATTCCGGCTGGAAAGTCAGCGAAGCGTCATTCAACTGCAATTTTTCCAGAGAAGCACGCAGATCCTCAAAATCTTCCGCCTCAATCGGATAGACTCCGGCAAAAACCATTGGCTTCACTTCTTCAAAACCCGCAATCGCTTTATCGCACGGACGGGCAACGTGAGTAATGGTATCTCCCACTTTCACCTCTTTCGAGGTCTTGATACCCGATATAATGTAACCTACATCGCCCGTACGAAGTTCGTTACGTGGAACCAGTTCCATTTTCAGTACACCTACTTCATCGGCATCATATTCTTTTCCAGTATTAAAGAACTTTACTTTATCTCCTTTGCGGATCACTCCGTTTTCGATCTTAAAGTAAGCGATAATGCCACGGAAGGAGTTGAATACAGAGTCAAAAATCAATGCCTGCAACGGAGCTTCCTCATCACCTTCGGGGTGTGGAATGCGTTCGATAACAGCTGCGAGGATTTCCTCCACGCCCATTCCGGTCTTACCGGAGGCACGGATAATCTCATCACGCTTGCAGCCCAGCAGTTCTACGATTTCGTCCTCTACCTCTTCGGGCATGGCACTTGCCATATCACATTTATTGATAATGGGGATAATTTCGAGATCATGTTCGATAGCCATATACAGATTGGAGATGGTCTGTGCCTGCACTCCCTGCGATGCGTCTACGATAAGCAGTGCGCCTTCGCAAGCAGCAATGGAACGGGATACCTCATACGAAAAGTCCACGTGTCCCGGAGTGTCAATCAGGTTAAGGGTATACTTTTCACCCTTGTAGTTGTACTCCATCTGGATAGCATGGCTCTTGATGGTGATACCTCTCTCCTTCTCCAAATCCATATCATCAAGCATCTGCCCGTTAGTCACCTGAATAGTGTTGGTAAACTCCAGCAAGCGGTCTGCCAGGGTTGATTTACCGTGGTCAATGTGGGCAATAATGCAGAAATTTCGTATATTCTTCATTCTGAATTCTTATTATTTTGTCTTTTTGGTGTGCAAAGATACGTAAATGGCGGAATATAAAAAAATGCGTTGATAACATTATAATCATGTACCAACGCATTTTTTTATTGCTTAAGTGAGTTACTCGCTTAGATCAATTTGATGAAGAGTTCACCTTCTACTTCTTCAGCAGAAACTTTATCTTCTCTCAATAACCAGCCAAGGCCGAGGAACAAATCTTTGTCAACCAATTTAGTTGCTTTTTTCAGTTGCTTGGCAGTCATTCCTTCTGTTTCATTCAGTGCATTCCAGATATTACCTGCGATTACACCTGCTTTTTCTTTCAACATTTGCTTTTGAAATTATAGTTAGACATGCTTTAAAAATCATCCGGCCCGAAAGCTTTCAGATTTTATTTCGGGGACAAAGATAGTTATTTTTATGTTATATAACACTTTATTGAATCTTTTTTTGCTGATTTTGTAATAAAAAAGCATTTTATCCCCTTATTTAGGGTGTTTTTCGAGGTATTCTACCCAAATTCTTGCCGCTTCTTCCACCATTTTAGCACACGGACGTTTGCTATAATATTGAGTATTACGTTCTTCGGGAACAGTCGAAATCGGCTCTTTTTTCTTTAATCCCAACAATTCTCCGCAAATCAACGACCCGTTGCGTTTTTTAAATTCGGCAGCCAATTCCTGCACTACCGCATAGTTTGCAGCTTTTCCTTCACGATCTGTCGCTTCGGTAGCTCCGGTTTCCAGTCCGGCTATCAGAAACAGTCCGCAAGCAGCCCCGCATGTCTCACGCATCCGCCCGATTCCTCCGCCAAAAGAGGCTGACATACGCACTGCCTGCTCTTGTGTGAAACCATACATATCGGCAAATGCAGCTACTACAGATTGCGAGCAGTTATATCCACTCTTAAAAAGTTCTACAGCTTTTTGTATTCTATCTTCCATGCTATTTTCTGTTTTTATTCTATTTCCAAAGCCATTGGACAATGATCTGAATGTACGGCATCGTTCAGTATGCTGGCACTTTTCAGCATCGGACGTACCGGCTCACTGGTCATGCAATAGTCAATCCGCCAGCCTTTATTCTTGGCACGCGAATTAAAACGATAGCTCCACCACGTATACTCCTGTTTCTCCGGATAGAGCAGACGGAAAGAATCAATAAATCCTGCAGAAAGGAAACGAGTCATCCATTCCCGTTCTTCGGGCAGGAAACCGCTGTTCGTGGCATTCCGGACGGGATCATGAATATCAATCGGCTCATGACAGATATTATAGTCACCGCAAAGGATAAGGTTCGGACGAGTCTTGCGCAGCTCTGTCACATATTTCTGAAAGTCTTCCAGCCACACCATTTTAAATGCCTGCCGTTCGTCTCCGCTCGTTCCCGAAGGATGATAAACACTGACTACGGACAAGTCGCCAAAATCCGCACGGATAAAACGTCCTTCATTGTCATAAGCTTCTATCCCCATACCATATTCCACATGATCGGGTTCCTGCTTAGTGAGGATCGCCACACCGCTATATCCCTTCTTCTGTGCAGAATAAAGATAAGCCTTGTAACCCAAAGCTTCAAACACTTCTGCCGGATATTGGTCCGGCTGTAGTTTTGTCTCTTGCAGACAAAGAATATCCGGATTCTCCTGCACCAGCCATTCCGGCAAACCTTTAGAAACGGCAGCACGAAGCCCGTTCACATTATAAGTAATAATCTTCATCATTTTATAGTTTATAGATTTATGTTCGTTTTATGAAAACAGCAGCATTATATTCAATACCGAAACAATGACTGCAATAGCATATAATACAAAAGTACTCCAACGGCTATTGACATAATTCCCCATTACTTTTCGGGATGAAGTCAGTCCTACTTGCAGGAATACCGTGAAAGGCAACTGGATACTCAATATCATCTGCGAAATCAGTAATCCCTTGAATGGATCGCCAATAAAGAAAATCAGTAACAGCGCAATTCCCAACGAGAGGATCACCCCTACCTGCGAGTGACTGTCTTTGATATGATATGATTCTCCGAAGATACCTGCAAAGATAGAACCTGCCGCCATTCCGCTTGTTATAGTGGACGAAATACCTGCCATCAACAGAGCCAAAGCGAATACGATTGCTGCATTACTTCCCAATAAAGGTTCAAGCAGTGATTTGGCTTGCTGCAATTCTTCCACCTGAATGCCGCTTTTAAAGAAAGTAGCAGCAGCCAGCAGAATCATAGCACTGTTAATTGCCCAGCCGACGATCATCGAGAAAAGCGTATCGAACAACTCGTATTTCAAAACTTTCTTAATAGACGAATCGTCTTTCTTATTATACTCATGACTCTGTATTACCTCCGAATGCAAGAACAGATTATGAGGCATCACAACCGCTCCCAGCACACTCATAATAATCAGCATACTCCCCTTCGGGAAAGCAGGCGTCACCCAGCCCATCGTCGCAGCCGGCCAGTCTATTTCTACCAGAAACAATTCATAAATAAATGAAAGACCGATCACCGAGACAAAGGCAATAATAGAACGTTCTATCTTTTTATAGGAGTTGGTAAAGAGCATGATGGAGACAAAGAGAGTGGTCAGCACCGCCCCCCACATAATAGGCATATCAAACAGCATCTCCAATGCGATGGCTCCTCCCAGAATCTCAGCCAATGAAGTAGAAATGGACGCCAATACCGCCGTACCCAAAATAGGACGGGATACCCATTTAGGAGTATATTTCGTAGCGGCTTCCGAAAGGCAAAGCCCCGTAACAATCCCCAAGTGAGCAACATTATGCTGGAGGACAATCAACATGATAGTGGATAAGGTGACCACCCAAAGAAGTGAATAGCCGAACTCGGAACCTGCGGCAAAATTTGATGCCCAGTTGCCCGGATCAATAAATCCGACAGTTACCAAAAGCCCGGGACCAATATATTTAAAAACATCCAGTCCGCCCAGATAGCGTTTATGATCTTTCCGTTTTAAGTCTTGAAAAATATTCTTCATCATTGCATAATAGTTTATTCAGCACAAATATACTTATAAATAACGACCGAAGGTCGATTTTGGTTCAAAATACCGACAAATAGGGAAAGGTACGGCACAATAAAAAAGCCTCCGGCAAAATGAATTGCCAGAGGCCAGTGTATATTTTATAAAGGGAGACTTCCGTTAATATCCCATTTCATGCAGTGCATGGCACAACTGATCGGGACAGGACGTCGGTCTGCCACTGCAACGTACTCCTTCAAGTTTCTTGATAACCTCTTCTACCTTCATTCCCTTTACCAGACGTGAAAGTCCCTGAAGATTTCCGTTACATCCTCCCCAAAAGGCAACTTCCTTCACAACTCCATCTTCTACATTCAGTTCAATGTTTGTGCTGCAAGTACCCTGGGTTCTATAAACATATTCCATAATCCGCTTACTCCTCGTTTCCGCCTTCTTCCGGCTTCATGTTTGTATAAACAGTCTGCACGTCATCAAATTCTTCAAGACGTTCTATCATCTTGTCCAAAGTCTCGCGTTGTTCCGGAGTCACGTCTTTCAGATCGTTCGGGATGTAAGTGAAGTCACCACCGACATCTTCGAAACCACATTCTTCAAGATGTTTCTGAATAGCGGCATAGCTCTTAGGATCACCGTAGATAGTGATTGTTCCTTCTTCGTCATCCTGTTCGTACTCATCTTCTACGTCATAATCGATCAGATCAAGAATCAGTTCTTCCATATCCATGCCGTCCTTTATCTTGAAAGTGAACATACATTTATGGTCGAAAAGGAAAGCCAATGATCCCATTGTTCCGAGGTTACCACCGAATTTGTTGAATACAGAGCGTACATCAGCTACCGTACGAGTCGTATTATCAGTCAGCGTATCTACAAAGACAGCAATTCCGTGAGGACCGTATCCTTCGTAAGTCATGCTCTTGTAGTCGCTCTGGTCCTTACCCATCGCATTCTTAATCGCACGTTCGATATTGTCCTTCGGCATATTCTCACGCTTACAAGTAGCGATGACCGAACGCAGTGTTGGGTTATTTTCCGGTTCCGGACCACCCGCCTTCACGGCAATAGCGATCTGTTTACCCAGTCTTGTAAATGTTTTAGCCATGTGGCCCCATCTTTTCAGCTTTGCGGCTTTTCTATATTCAAATGCTCTTCCCATTGGTTTGTATTAATTTTGAATTGTGAATTTTAAATTTATCTCAATTTTGCATTCAGCTTGTCTTCCAGATTCTTCACCAGTTTAGACATGATCTTATCGATCATCTTATCGTTCAGCGTCTGAGTTTCATCCTGAAGCAGGAAGCTGACCGCATAGGATTTCTTGCCTGCTTCGATGTTCTTACCTTCGTATACATCGAAGAGTTCGACTTCTTTCAGCAGTTTCTTTTCTGTATCGTAAGCGATTTTTTCGATTTCGGCAAACTGTACGTTCTTGTCGAGCAACAATGCCAAGTCACGCTTCACAGCAGGGAATTTGGAGATTTCCTTGTAGCTGATCTTCACTGAACGGATAGCCTTCATCAGTTCTTTCCAGTTCAAGTCGGCATAATACACCTCATTATCTATATCGAATGCTTTCAGCAGTTTCTTCGTCACAACACCGAAAGAGGCAAGACGCTTACCACCCTTGGTATGAACAGAAAGTGCGGTAGCGAAAATATCGTCAGTCAGATTGCCAACTACCAGGTTGTGCAAATCCAGTCCCAAACGTTTCAATATATTCTCTACATAAGCCTTCAATTCGTATACCGAACTGTTTTCATCCGGGTGTGCCCATGAGTTGGCAACTTTCTTTCCAGTCACCCACAAACCCAAGTGATAGTCTTCCGAATAGGTAGCCAGTACTTTTTCTGGATTCTTCTTGTCCGCATCGAAGTAATAGCAGTTACCGAATTCGAAGAATTTCAAATCGGCATTCTTGCGGTTTGCATTGTGAGCGATACTTTCCAGTCCACCGAACAGCAATGTCTGACGCATGCAGTTCAGATCGGCACTCAGTGGATTCAGCAGCATCACCAGATGATTGGATGGATAGTTCTCCAGACCGTCGTAGTAAGCGGCACGAGTCAGAGAATTATTCAGTATTTCATTGAAGCCACAGCCAACCAGCTGTTCAGCAACCAGATTCTGCAATTTGTTTGATTTATCATGTTCTCCCTTAGTAGTCAGACTGGAGTTCAGCGTAGTCGGGATTTCTACATTATTATATCCGTAGATACGTAGAATATCTTCGATCACATCGCAATCACGCTGTACGTCTACACGATAAGGAGGAACGGCCAATGTCAGTCCGTCAACTGTCTCATTCATGATTTTCATTTCCAGACTGGTAACAATGCTCTTTATCGTTTCCACGGGAATTACTTTACCAATCAGCGAATTTACTTTCTCATAAGAAAGTTCTACCATGAAGTCTTGTGGAGCTGCAACGCAAACATCCTTAATTTCGGATGAGATAGTGCCACCGGCCAGTTCTTTCACCATCAGAGCAGCCAGTTTCAGACAATAGATTACTCCGTTCGGATCGATGCCACGTTCGAAACGGAAAGAAGCATCCGTATTCAGACCGTGACGACGGGCAGTCTTACGCACCCATGTAGGATGGAAATAAGCACTTTCGATAAATACATCTGTCGTAGCTTCCGTAGAACCGGAATCCAGTCCGCCGAATACACCGGCAATACACATCGCTTCTTCTTTGTTGCAGATCATCAGATCGCGTTCGTTCAACTTGCGTTCCACTTCATCCAATGTGACGAACGGAGTGCCTTCCGGCAATGTCTTGACAATTACTTCATTGCCTTTTATCTTTCCGGCATCGAAGCAATGCAATGGCTGACCGAAAGCATGAACGATATAATTAGTGATATCCACTACATTATTAATAGGACGTACACCGATCAGGCGCAATTTATTCTGCAACCATTCGGGGCTTTCCTTCACAGTAACGCCTTTCACCGTAACGCCGGCATAGTGAGGACAGGCTTCGCTGTTTTCAACCACTACTTCGATATCCAAATCATGATTTTCCACCTTAAATCCATCTACAGATGGACGTTGCAAAGTAGCCTGCTTGCCATTCTGAATCAGGTAAGCATACAAGTCGCGGGCCACACCATAGTGTGAGCAAGCGTCTGCACGGTTAGGAGTAATATCTACTTCGAGTACGTAGTCACTCTTGATATTATAATAGTCTTTGGCGAGAGTACCCGGAACAGCTTCAGCCGGCAACACGATGATTCCTGCATGATCGGTACCGATACCGATTTCGTCTTCTGCACAAATCATCCCTGTAGATTCTACACCACGGATTTTTGACTTCTTGATAGTAAAGCATTCATCGCCGTCATAAAGTTTGGTACCCAAAGTGGCAACCACTACTTTCTGTCCGGCAGCTACATTCGGAGCACCGCATACAATCTGTACAGGTTCGCCGTCTCCCAGATTGACGGTAGTGATATGCAGATGGTCGGAATTCGGATGTTCTTCGCAAGTCAGCACTTCACCGATTACGAGTCCTTCCAAACCACCCTTAATGGTTTGCACTTCTTCTACACCACCTGTTTCCAAGCCGATTGAGGTCAGCGCAGCAGCCGTTTCATCGGGGGTCAAATCAAAGTTGACATACTCTTTCAGCCAGTTATAAGAGATATTCATATAATTAAATTTTTATTGTTTCTCAAAAAGTTTCGCAAAGTTAATAAGATTTTTCGGTTGACATAGAACGATTTGAGAGAAAAATGTCAAGAGAAGCTAAACTAACAAGGACCTGACTGTATTATTCTCCAATAAATTCATGGTTGGTGACAAAGTGGCAAAAAAATAAAGGGGTATTCTTTGTCATTTTTGCCACCTATCCCTATCAGAATACAACCTGACTATACTCTATATAAAATAATCGACCGCTCGATTGGAGTAAATCAAGCGGTCGTTTCGATCTCTTCAACCGTATCTTTTCATCTAATGGAGCGGTCGTTTCGATTCAATCGAGCGGTCATTTGTCTCTAATTGACCGTATCTTTCGAATTGAAAGAATTCAGAGGGATAAATCCATCCAATAAGCCTCTCATTTCTTTGCGCATAGTATTTATAGCCTTAGAAGGCACTTTCGGCTCTTTATTGAGTACCACATTAGCCATATTTATCATTTTTTCCTCATCATAAAAAGACGGAACAGCATATAACTTAGCTAATAAATAGTAAGGGTAAAGTCTTCCCGGTAATAAATGAATAGAACGTATAAATAATTTTTCAGCTTTATCATACTCCCCTTTATTTTGATAATTCAAGCCCATTATATTCAAGATCATAGGGTCACAACTTAATCTAGTAGTTTCTTTCAGTATCTCTAGTGATACATCATATTGTTTCAATTTATATAATGTATGTCCATATTCGTACATAAAAATAGCTCTATTATTTAATTTAGGATAAAGTTTTTCATATCGCTTCGTCGCTTCTCTATATGCTCCCGCTCGATATAATATATGACAACCTGTCCATTCTTTACATTCTCTTGATACGTCCCTCTTCAGCCAATATGCGCCAGCACTTCCTATTATCAATGCAAATATTAATAATCCAATTTTAGATTGTCCTATTAAGCATACAGCCAATAAAAATGCCAATGTGATAATAAATGTCGGTAACTGCATGGGATAAGAGGCAAGTCCAAAAACTAAAAGAGAAATTATTGCCCCACAAATTCCTATATTTTTTTGTTTTACACCTTCCCTTATGCACAAAATAATAATTATAGAAATGGCAATTAAAACTGGAATACCCCATTCTATAGCAACTTGCAAATATTCATTAAAAGCATACTCCGGACTTCCAGCGACAAGTTCCTCTTGTTTTGAGTATTCGCCTTTAGAGAAATAGGTTTCTTGTGCCATACCATAAGCCATAGGAAAATTATTTATACCATATCCACTAAACGGTTTTTCAACAATTGCCAAACAGCTTATTTTCCACATAAACAGTCGACCATAAGCTGAATCTTTCTTTAGTTGAAAAACGATAATACTTCCCAACACCAAAGCAACAAAACAAACAGAAGCAACAGCTATAACTTTTCCTTTTTTTTGCTGGTATACTATTCTTAATTTAGTGAGCCATGAAAAATGCACTCCACATACATATATGATAGATATAAATACTGCTATCCATGCAGTACGACTTATTCCTGCTGGCAAAACACAGAATATCAGCATCATGGTGGCTAATGCCAAGTAATATTGTAGTAGTTCAAATATTGACTTTGACACTTTAATTCTCAAACGCAAATATTCATATAAGCAAAGCGGACAAATCATGGCTAAATATCCTGAATATGGACCAGGATTAAAAAATGTACCAGTCATTGAGTACAATGCATGATTGGAAGCATTCAACCCATATAGTTGTCCTAATCCCCAAACGGACTCTACTCCTCCTGCCACAATCAATACCCAAATTACGATATCAGGAAAGTATGACTTCCCATGAATGTGAAAACAACTAGTACAAATAGTGATAAAACAGAATAAAATACCCATTTTAGAGAACCAACTCCACTGCCCTGCTAACTCTGGTAGCAATTCTATTTGAGGAACAAACACTATTGCTAAAACTAATATAGTAGCTATAGTCAAAAGTGAAATACACAAATATTTTACAATAGCCATTCTCGCATCTTTAATCATTTTGCATACTTTTTTTCTTATAGTATCCACTTAAAATCGCGTTACTCAGATGAATAATTTCATGTCTGAATAACACGATTCTAACTACATACCAGTAATATCAAAAGAATTAGAAATCATAAATAAATAGAACGGGATTCGCTTCATCATCCATCGCATTTATTTTTTTTGAAAAATCTACATTCCATTTTGCTGCATCAGGATTATATTTTAATCGATCTTCCAGCATTTGTTTCATTCTACTAACAGACTCAACAGTTGCCAATTTATTAGTATTTCCTATAATTTGAAAATCGCTTCCCCCCATACCCGATTCAGTATTGAGAAGGAAAGAATATCGAGTCATTTCTTGTTTTTGCTTATCACAAACAAAGACTCCAAGATTAGTCGTAAATAATAAGAATCTGGGACTTTCTACAAACTCCTTGACAGATATAATATACTTATTTTCCCGACAATAGTCCAAAAATTCAAATGATTTCATTTTCCCATCTAACAATTCTTTCGGCAATGTATGCTCTTTAAAATCCAATAGATATTTAGGATAAACCTTACCATCTTTAGCCTCAAATATTGTATTATCAAAATCTCTTGCAATAAGAACCGAAGAACCTTGCGTCATTGTACTTCCTTGGCAAAAATGACTAATTGTACTTGCATCATTATTTTTGAATGATTCTCCACGCTCCAATGCACTTTCCATATAATTTAATTGCCGATCATAAATGTCTATTTCCTTATTCTTATTAATGCCTGTATCATCATGCAGATAAATATACTTACCATCCATTCCTATATGGGAATAATATTTATCCCCTAATTGTTTTTCTCTTAATAGTTCACCGTGATATGAATAATATTGCACTTTAGAGGGACGTGTACATAATACCAAAAGTTCCTTATTGGTATTATCCACACAGATATCGCCTAAATCAATGTATTCTTTTGGACCAGCTCCCACATTCTGAATCGAATTTATGTACCTCCCTTTTGAATCATAAATAATTATGCTTTGAAAATTCTGATCCAGAATAAAAAGAGTATCATCCGCCATATATATGCGACTTACATATCCGATTAATGCAGAACTATCTGTCTCTAACGGTAACATAATTGCCGATTTGAAAAAGATAGTATCTTCCAATGCCCCAGCACTTTCTTTGAAAGTCAACGTTTTCATATCATAATTATTATCTTCTGTGTGAGTGCTTTTGCAACAAATGAAGAATATGATACATAGTGTAAATATAGAAAACTTCATATGATTATGGTCTTTTGTTATTTTAGAATCTGTCCTTTCTTTCACTTTCCTTTACTTCTCCAAGAAATTCACTTGCACCACAGTATTTCCCTTTAAAGCAAGAAACATCACCGTGTCCATTACAGTCAACTTGAGTGATTGCCATCTTATACCCCATGTACATCTTTTCTCCACCTATTTCTTTATGTAAATCTTCATATTCATATTCATAATATTGTAATTCTTTTCTCTCCATATACTTTGATCCACTATCACTTTCACCTTTAAAAGGATCTTCCGGAAAGTCTTCTGAAGATCCTTCTCCATAAGCAGGGCCATTTATCAGCTCTTTAACTTGTAATAAAGCATTATAACTAAATATATTTTCGTTACTTTTTACCTGAAATTGATATACATTAAGAAAAGAAAATAATCCTATTGCCAATATAACAATCCCTTTTATTACATTTAAATTCATATTACTTATTTTTTATAGTTTATAATAGATAGTCTAAAATTCATAGATGACCAAAATAGCATTATGCCTGTTATCTATCTTTGGCAATAGCTTTGAGGATTGTGCACTGATCCGTTTATAGAAAGAAGACTCTTTTACCGGTTGAATTTTTGAGTCCTTTACAAATGTAAGTGGCCAATACATAGCCAACCTATTATTTGTATTTCCTACAATTTGCATTTTGTTCTCAATATCATATCCTGTTATGGAATCTATAATGTAGTTATATTTAGTAATATCTCCAGTCTGTTTATTACACACACAAAATCCTACATTCGTATTAAAAAGCATAAGCTTATCATTCTCAATTACATCTGTAATAAAAGATATATAATTATGTTCCCTACATATCCTCATAAACTCAGAAGGTCTCATTTTTTGTTCCAACAAAATGTCTGGCAATGCATTATCTTCAAAATCCAATGTATATTCTAGAGACACTTTTCCATTTTCGGCACAGTATATTTTGTTATCAAAACACCTGGTAATATGAATAATTGTATCTTGAGTCATCATATTGCCCTTAGTAAACGAAAAATTACTAAATATCTCATGTCCCTTAAATTGCCGACTGACTTCTAAAGCTTCCTGTTTCTTCTCTAGATTCATATCATAGATCATAATTTCTTTCTCGCCTTTCATCACATTATAATCTTGCAAATAAATAAACTCTCCATCAGTGACAATAGATTCAAAATAAGTGGGTAATGCTTTTTCCCTCAAGAACTCTCCTTGATAAGAATAATACATTATTTTAGAAGGTTCAGAAGCTAACACCAGTAGTTCCTGACGCACTTTATCAATACAAATATCTGCTAGTTTCCTATATTCCTGAGAGCTATTTTCGATTCCCATAATCGTTTTTTTAGCATGTCCTTCTTTATCATATAGACTTACACATTGAAAGTTCTTTTCAAGTAAAAAGAATGTATTTCTATCAAAATAGATACGGTCAATCTTTGCCGCATATTTTTTAGTATCCATCTCCAATGGAATAATTGTGACCGACTTGAAGAGTAAACTATCCTGCATTCTCGTTTTCGACTCTTTTAAAACAAACTGATGTTCTTCTTTACCAGTTTCTTTACTTTTACACTCCATACTTTGGCAACATACGGATGTTGCCAACAATCCTCCAAAAAGAATAAATGATCTAATTTTCATATTCATACATTTATTATTATGTATCAAGAATTGGTATGTTTTTGATCTTCTGTTACTATTCTATTAAGAACTCTATCTCCCAAATAGACATTTGTAATACATGGCACTTCTCCTATTCCATAACAATTTACGCTTGTCGTAGGACATACATACTCAAGAAAGTAATTGCCACTTGGCAGATAAAAGTAAGTATACGAATTCGTTACCTCACGTACCTTTGCTCCATTTCCAGAACCGCTTTCCCACCAAGGATCTACAGGAAAATTTTCCGGAAAATCTTCAGCCTCGGCAAGCGTTTCTAATGGCATTGTTTGTAGCAATACATTATAAATAGATAGTTTCTCGCCATTCTTGACTTGAACTTTACAAAGATTAAGTATGGCAAATAAAACGACCACACCTAAAAAAGATAAACACGTAAATTTTGTTTTCATACTAGTAAATACTTCTAATTTATACTTGAAAATTATTAATTATTCGATTTTGCTTAATATCCTACTCCATCTTAATTTTCCTGATTCGTCATTCGATTTCCATATCAAAACAGCCTTTCCAACAATATATGATTCAGGCAATAGCCCCCAATAACGAGAATCCTGCGAACTGCCAACATTATCACCTGCCACAAAGTAATAGTTCTCCCGAAAACAATACCACTTTATAATACTATCATTCATATAAACTGTATCCTTTTTCAATATTAGTTTTGATCTTTGTTCCCAGTTTATCAATTCATGATAAAGCGAAACTGTTGTATCGTTTAATTCTATTGATTGACCTTTGCCAGGTATAGGAATAGGCCCCATCTCTTTGATTGTCCAGCGCATTTTTTCACACTGTGGATATGCGCACAATATTGATTGAGGAAATAGACTATCAGGAAGTAGTGAAATTTGTATTTGCGCTAATCGATTCCCTAATATATCTTGACATCCTTTTATATTATATACCCCTCTATGAATTTCCAAGGTATCTCCAGGCAAAGCTATGCACCTTTTCACATAGTACTTATGTATATCAAACTGTATACTATCCCATTTGCCTTCTGGATAAGGGAAGTTGAATACCAAAACATCATTCCTTTTAAATGTACCATAGCCTATAGCTCGATTTATGGTAATATCTTCTTTATTAAAAGCAGCAAATATGTTAAATAAACGTGCTCCTTTTATCATTTTATTCACTAGAATATAATCACCCGAAATTAGTGTGGGTTCCATAGAATTTGAAGGGATTCTAAATGAAGCGAAACAAAATATACCCATCATTAATACAATTACACAAAGTACACAAATGCACATTACGCAAATCTTTATTTTTTCCAACACCATATCTTAATCCTTTCCAACACCAAAGGTCACTTATTTAATCCAACCTAGAACCTAAATAAAATATCGTTTCTCACTTAATTGAGCGATTAACTCTTAAGATCAATGCGAATTGCCCGTAATATCCTATTATATCTCATAGCGTTTTTCAACGCTTTCATCACAGCTATAAAGTTAGTAGATTGAAAACCAACGCCAACAAATTACAGCGGACAATTTCGGACATGCTGTTTTTTTATTAAATAATGCATCTTTCAGTAACCAATAATAAAGATTTATAGCACATTATCCATTAACATTAATGGATATCAATCGTAAAATACTGCTTCCCGTTCCTGTAAACAAAGACCTGTTCTTCCCGTCCCTTCGTACGATCTCTCAGCCATAGCAACGCATTTTTGGGAACAGAATAATAAAGTTTCCTATCATTACCGGCTTTTTGAATTCCTAAAGACTCCCATCCATTTACTCCATTCTGGTAAAACAATTCATAACTATCTCCAGGCCAAACAAAATTATCATCGTTACGTGGAGCGAAAACAATCTTACTGATAGAATTTTTTTTATCAAGCTTGTATATAACAGAAGATGAAGCATCCTCAGGATCGGCCAAAAAAAAAGTAAGTATATTGCCATCAGTTATACCCTCCATATAAGGCGCATACGATACATCATTCATTCGATGCAAAGGTATTTTCATATTGCATAGAGTATCTTCATATACTGCAAGTTCCGCTAATTCCATTCGTTTACCCACTGGAGGAGAATAACGAATGTACGTATACTTTTTATGCACATTCAGCGGATTCAATCGATAATAATTGGTAGTAAGCGTATCCTTAAATTCATACAACAAATCTGCATGTTTAAAAGTCAAGTCGTTCGAAGCCTCTATCCTGGCTCCTATAATCGCCCGGTACAACCATACAGATATTGTGGGTTTAATAGACATTTTCCTCGTCAGAATTACTTTCTCCCAATCATTCATATCCGGCTTGAGTATCTCTGCTTTTCCCTTTCTATAAATAAATGGATATCCTACCGGACACTGTTGCCATCCATCACACTGAAATAATTGATAAATAATGTTAGGTTCCAAATTACAAAAGGTAACCAAATGCCCGTCTCTTTCTGCCATATCAATAAGCACCCATCCATTGGGGCTGAAAACACCCACATAAAGATATCGCTCCTTCGTCTTCACAGGAACAGTAAGTTTATTTTTAACAAAATAGTTCACAGTTACATCCTTTAAATATCGGTTTCTAAAAAAAGACGGAATCCTTGTATCTGTCAGATCTGTAGCAGGATTCAAAGTTTCCTGTACACCAAAGCAATAGCGATAGGCCTTACCCTTCCTTCTACCATCCGATCGTGGCTCCCGTGTCGGTTCTAGTTCTTCGGAATCAAATACTATAAAACGTCCGGTCGTATCCCGCAATGTATTCCATGAATGAAAATGCTGATAGTCCGGAGCATACCTAAAGAACTCAGTAGCCACTGGGATTCCGCATGCACGCATAGCATACAATGTGAAATCACATGCATCTCTACAATAGCCTGCAGGACGGCGAAACAAAAGTGTTCCATCTATATGTGGAATGGTAATATCTGTAAAATAGTGGAAACCTTTTTTGTGCAGTTCTTTGCAAAGTACACGACAAGCCTCTACCACATCTTCCCCTTGATAGACAGAATCCAACAATAAAGCATAATAATCATGATATAATTTCCTCCACGATGACAATGGTTCATTATCTATACGATATGGCAATATAAGTTCGCAAAAATCATCAAATTTCAAATTCCTGTTCCAAGATTTTTCTTTCCAAACATCAAATGCAAGATCTATATTCTCAATTAGGTAATCAGCGGTGATAACTTGTGCATCATATACCTTAGGCAAAGAATAAAAAGAGACATTGCTCCATTCTCTGATCAGCCCTCTAGGAAGACTATCTTGTGTAATCAAATGACAGACAGAGTCTAGTTGCCATCCTTTATAAGAATACCAATGTGGCATATTCCGTATTAAAAAACGGGCTGCTTCCAGCTTTTCAGGATCACCACGATAGTATATTAACACTTTTTCCAATTCTGTCCGATTATCTCCGGCAAAACTTAACGCCTGTTCCAAGCGTCTGTCACCAAATGAACAGGAGATGATTATAAAAAAAACAAGTACGAACAATATAGCTAAACTTAAATTTCTCATAGTATCTTTCTGTTTTATTCTATTTGAATTGTTTACTTTCCTAATATTCTAAATACTAGTTGTCTTGTCTTATTTCCGGCTCATTGCTGATAACATTTTAAACATATTCTCAGATCTATTTTACATAGTATCAATAATAGCCGAGTCCTATTCTCCATTAATCACATAGCCATCATGCAAATAGATAATTTTTCTGTTAGTTGCTATGTATATGACGTAAGGGTAGTTGATTGAGAATTAATAGCAATAGAAGATTACGGACATTTTCGGACATGCCTATTTATAGCAAACCCACATATCCTTTCCGATATATTTTTACCCTTTTCATCGATTTTTCTTATATTCAAAGTACAATCAATAATAAGTTATTAAAGAATGAGTTGATAGGAGTTCGTATTTCTTTTTACGACAACTTCTATTCCAATCTCACGAAACACTTGACGTAAACGGGTAATTGTTTTATGCATCCGTTCAGTAGTACCTGTTTTATCCGGCCACAAATTTTCTAAAATTACATCATACTCCAATATATAATCCTTTTTATTCAGAAAAAGTTCCAGTAAATGGCTGGATTGAGCCCAGATAGCCTTTTTAATTCCTTCTTTTTCTATGATATGCTGTTCTGCGTAGAATATGATATTTTCACCTAACACATAAGTACGTTTAGAAGTTACACTTTTCTTTTGTGCCAGCATTGGTAGTTTTATGATTTCCTCTCGCAACGTTTTCATCAACCTACTCCGTACTGCCAAAAAGATTTTATACATACAGCCAACTCCAGCAACATATAGCAAAAGATAACAAATTAACTCAAAACACATTATACTCCATATTGAATAATGAAGATAACCTATAACTTCTATTTCACTGGCATAACCAATATAAACTGTCAATATCTTATTAGATGAACTACACCATTCACTTTGAAATGTATTCTGCGATTGTACTTTACCATCCAGACCTGTCACCGAAATATATAATGCAGATGGAATAGAAATACCGGATTCTTGTAAACATCCCCTCCAAATAGCATTAAAAGAGTCCGGCTGGAGTGGATCTCTAAAAATATTAATGGAATGGATAAGACGCATTTCCACTTCACTTTCTACATTCAATCTATTCCTCTCAGGGTCCATTCGATATGCATATCTTCTTCCCTTCTCGTCTTTCCAAAAAACAGAATCAGGCAAATGATGAGCAGACTTAGCGGCATGAGAATAATACAAAAAATTTCCTTCAACGTACCTATCCTCCAGTTCGTATTCTACAGCTTCCAAAAAAGCATTTTTTGCTTTCGCTTTGAGTCCTGCAAGCTTTATTTCATAAGTGTATTTACAAACAGAAAAGCATATTCCTCCTAAAATACAAACAATTACGGATAATAATTTATACTTAAATGTTTCAGTGTGTTTTATTTTTGATGTATTAGTCATAGTAGCAATAAGTATCTTTTTTAGATTAAGGTTATCAAAAGTAACCTTTTTTTATAATATATCAAAGCAAACACTTCATTTCATAAAAAATATTATGATGTAAAAGATAGTGCCAGCATCCTATTAAAAATCTATAGTGACACTATCTTACTAAAAAAGTGACAGTATATGCACAGAATAATATCATTATCATGTACATATACTGTCACTATATTTAAGTAACAAATTTGTTAAATAGATTCAATCCAAACGAACGTTTTTTAAAAAGGCAACGGCCCTTCCGTTGCACCGAACGGATTATTTCCCTGCGGAACAAAGTCTGGTTCCGGCGGAGGCGGAGGCATAGCACCGGCATTCAGTTTAGACCCCAGCATGGCACCTGTAGGTTCACCCGGCATCGGTATAACCATATCATCTTCCGGATTAGAGAATCGTGTAAACTCACCTTTGAATCGGAGCAAGACTTCACCTACCGCACCATTACGATGCTTGGCTATCACAATTTCTGCCATACCGCGCAGGTCGTTACCACGATCATCCTGATAAATCTTATAATATTCCGGACGGTGAATAAAGCACACCATATCGGCATCCTGCTCGATGGCTCCGGATTCACGAAGGTCACTCAACTGAGGGCGTTTACCGTCAATACCTTCACGACTCTCCACACCACGATTCAACTGCGACAAGGCTATAATGGGAATGTTCAACTCCTTCGCCAATCCTTTCAACGAACGGGATATCGTACTAACCTCTTCCTGACGACTACCGAATGCCATACCACTCGCATTCATCAACTGAAGGTAGTCAATAATAATGATTCTCACCCCATGTTCACGCACCAGACGACGTGCTTTGGTCCGGAGTTCAAACACAGACAAAGACGGAGTATCGTCCACATAAAGCGGAGCATCCAGCAGATCTTTCAGTTTGTAGTCCAACTGTTGCCACTCATAGCTTGCCAATTGTCCACTTTTGATCTTCTCACTCGGAATCTCACAAACATTGGTGATAAGACGGTTGACCAACTGGACATTACTCATTTCAAGAGAGAACAACGCTACCGGATTCCGATAATCAACGGCAATATTCTTAGCCATGGAAAGTACGAAAGCTGTCTTACCCATGGCAGGACGGGCAGCGATTATAATAAGGTCGGAGTTCTGCCAACCGGAGGTCATCTTGTCCAACTTCGTAAATCCACTTTCAAGACCACTCAGACCGTCCGTTCGTGCAGCCGCTTTCTGAATCAGCTTATACGCTTCGTCAATTACCGGATTAATCTGCGTATAGTCTTTCTTCATATTCTGCTGGGAAATCTCAAACAACTTGCCTTCCGCCTCCTGCATCAAGTCGTCCACATCCAGTGTCTCATCAAAAGCCTTGCTTTGAATATTACTGGTAAACGTTATCAATTCGCGCGCCAACGATTTTTGTGCAATAATACGGGCGTGATATTCGATATGTGCGGAAGAAGCAACCTTACTGCTCAACTGAGTAATATAGAACGGTCCACCGACCTCTTCCAACTCACCTCTTTTGCTTAACTGCTCTTTGACTGTCAGAATGTCCACCGGCTTCTGATTAACGGCAAGATCAGTAATGGCAGCATAAATCAACTGATGACGATGCTCATAAAATGACTCCGGGCGAAGAATCTCACTCACCAGCGAATAAGCATCCTTCTCAATCATTAAAGCACCCAACACCGCCTCTTCCAGCTCCGGTGCCTGAGGTTGGATACGACCATAATCATTGACCGGTTGTACTTTAGTTGATTTTGTGTTACGGGAATTTCTTCTTTGTTCAGCCATCTGCTTATATACAATTTTATGATTTACAATTTATGATCCCCGGCTTTTATACATAGTAAAATCCGAAAGGGATGACAAAGATAGAATATAATAATGAAGAAAAGATAAGGAAAAATGAAGATTTTAGTAACTTTGTCACCAATAGCATAAATTCGTAACCCATAATTTAAAATTCAAAAATAATAATTCAGAACGAATATGATCACTTTCCCAAACGCAAAAATAAACCTGGGACTCTCTATTACTGAGAAGCGTCCGGACGGATATCACAACCTCGAAACCGTATTCTACCCCGTCGCTCTCGAAGATGCGCTGGAAATCCGAACCAGCCCCGAAGCGGACAAAAAGTTCTCCCTGCATCAGTACGGAATGGAGATATCAGGTAATCCGAAAGACAATTTAGTGGTGAAAGCATATCTGCTATTAGATAAAGAGTTTCACCTCTCTCCTATCGAGATCCATCTGTACAAACACATTCCTTCCGGTGCCGGACTGGGAGGAGGCTCATCAGACGCAGCGTTCATGCTGAAATTACTCAACGAACACTTTCAGCTGAATTTATCCGAAGATCACCTGGAAATATATGCCGCAACTTTGGGAGCAGACTGCGCTTTCTTTATCAGAAACACCCCGACCTTTGCCGAAGGAATCGGTAACATATTCTCCCCCATTCCACTATCCTTAAAAGGATATCAGATTCTGATCATCAAACCGGATGTATTCGTATCAACACGGGAAGCTTTCGCCAATATTCACCCTCATCATCCCGAATACTCGATCAAAGAAGCGATCAAACGCCCGGTAAATGAATGGAAAGAGATATTAATCAATGATTTTGAAGACAGCGTATTCCCCCAGCATCCGGTGATCGGAGAAATTAAAGCCGAGCTATACAGGCAAGGGGCTGTTTATGCCTCTATGAGCGGCTCCGGTTCTTCCGTATATGGATTGTTCGAGCCGGAAGGAACTTTACCTGAAACCGATTGGGGAACTAACGTATTCTGTTTTAAAGGCAGGCTGTAAAGGAGTAACAAAAAACGGTACCACGACTCCCGTCGTAGTACCGTCACAACACAAACACAAAATAAAACACGACAAAACTACTATGCAATCATACCTGTCTATGCCGGAGAGGCATAAGTACCATTTACTCATATTCACATACTCACAAACAGATCAAGCTGATTAGCATCTAATAAACAAATCGCATGAACGATTTGTTTAAACTTTTATGTTAATTAAAACAAATATCTTTTTACTGAATGCCTCTTTCACGGAGTTTCAGCTGCCAATTCCATGCAGAGCGTAAAGTATCTTCTAATGTTTCTACCGCTTTCCAACCCAGTTCCTGGTTGGCAAAATCGGGGTTAGCCCATACCTTTTCAATATCCCCTGCGCGACGGCCTACAATCTGATAATTCAGTTTAACGCCGGTAGCTTTTTCAAAGCCATTAATCAGTTCCAATACTGAAACACCGCGTCCTGTACCGATATTGAATACTTCTACTTTTTCTTTCTGTTTTTGCTCCAAAATACGGCGGATTGCAATCACGTGTGCTTTAGCCAAGTCAACAACATTGATAAAGTCACGGATACAAGAACCGTCAGGAGTATCATAATCGTCACCGAATACACTTAGTTTTTCACGGATACCCATCGCTGTCTGAGTCAGATAAGGAATCAGGTTTTGAGGAACACCGTTCGGAAGTTCACCCAGCAATGCTGTAGGATGTGCGCCAATCGGATTGAAATAACGCAGCAAAATAGCATTGATCGGGGCACCGGAAGCTATTGTATCACGGATAATTTCTTCATTAATCTGTTTTGTATTTCCATAAGGTGATTCCGCTTTCTTGATCGGAGCCTTTTCCGTTACAGGCAACTCATCCGGTTGACCATATACTGTACAGGAAGAAGAGAACACAATGCCTTCTACTCCATGCTTAGGCATTAACTCCAGAAGGTTGATTAAAGAAACCAGGTTGTTACGGTAATAAAGCAACGGCTTCTCTACCGACTCTCCTACTGCTTTGCTTGCTGCGAAATGAATAATCGCTTTAATTCCTTTATATTTGGCAAATACGGCATCAAGGCCAGCAAAATCAAGACAATCCAGTTTTTCAAAAGCTGGGCGGATACCGGATACTTTCTCTATATTGTCAACAACGTCAGCACTCGAATTTGATAAATTATCGATAATGATTACTTCGTATCCACTGTTTTGTAGTTCTACAACGGTATGAGACCCAATATAGCCTGTTCCTCCCGTTACTAAAATTCTTTCTTTCATATAATTTTAAAATATGGTTAGTTTTTCGGTTTTCAGTTTGTTTGAGGTACAAATGTATGGAAATAAAATGGAAATGCAATAAACTATCGCAATTTTATTCACAGGAAGATACTTACGGGACGATTTGAGGGCGTTTTGGTATGATAAAAAACATATTCGGTATGAAGCAGATATAAAGAAAAAGGCCGGAAACAAACTGCCTGTATGTTGCCATACGACAGAGTTTCCAGCCTCTTTATCTAATTATCAACTTAGTCTTTTACACGACGCCAGAGAAGCCCATGAATGCCATTGCCAGCAAACCTGCAGTAATCAAAGCAATCGGAGTCCCCTGCATTCCTTTCGGAATCTTCACCAAGGTCATCTGCTCACGCAATCCGGCAAACAATACCAGTGCCAGACCGAAGCCAAGAGCAGTAGAGAATGCGTATACAACACCTGTCAGCAGATCAAAGTCTTTCTGGATTACCAGGATTGCCACACCGAGAATACAGCAGTTCGTTGTAATCAACGGCAGAAACACACCCAGTGCCTGATACAAAGAAGGAGAAACTTTCTTCAGAATAATTTCTACCATCTGCACCAGTCCGGCAATAACCAGAATAAAAGTGATTGTCTGTAAGTACCCCAATCCGAAAGCATCCAACACAAACTTCTGAATCAGGAATGTGACGATGGTAGCGATAGTCAGCACGAAAGCAACTGCCGCACTCATACCCATCGCTGTTTCCACCTTCTTGGAAACACCCAGGAACGGACAGATTCCCAGGAACTGCGACAACACAATGTTGTTTACAAAGATTGCCGAGATAAATATCAATATATATTCCATATTCTTTTCTTATTTAATAGAGTTAGGCTTTCTTCAGACTATTAATAATGGAAATCAGATAACCTAAAGCGATAAAGGCACCCGGAGCCAGAACAAAGATCAGCATTCCGTATTCTTCCGGCAGAATGGTCAGATTAAATATCTTACCTGTTCCGAGGAATTCACGTACGGCACCCAACAGAGTCAGGGCAATGGTAAAACCAAATCCCATACCGATACCATCAAACATAGAAGCCAGCGGATTGTTCTTCGCTGCGAAAGCTTCCGCACGTCCCAGTACGATACAGTTTACTACGATCAGCGGAATGAAAAGACCGAGAGTAGCATACAGATCGGGCACGTATGCTTGCATTATCATCTGCAACAGTGTCACGAATGACGCGATCACCACGATAAATGAAGGGATGCGTACCATATCCGGAATCAGATTCTTGATAGATGAAATTACCACGTTCGAGCAAATCAGGACGAACATAGTGGCTAGTCCCATACCCATACCATTGATTGCCGATGATGTCGTACCCAATGTAGGACACATACCGAGCAGGAGCACAAAAATAGGATTCTCTTTGATAATCCCGTTCATCATTACTTTAAAATTATTCATAACTGTCTCCTCCTTTCTTAGTTATTAGTGTCATTAGCAGCTGCTTCACCTTCCGGTGCAACAGCCGGTTCATTTTTCTGGGAAGCTCCGGAATTCGTATCCACCTCACCGCCTTTATATGCCTGATAAGCAGCATTCACCGCATTCAGGAAAGCACGTGAAGTGATAGTAGAAGCCGTGATAGCATCTACCTGTCCATTCATGTCTTTGGTCACAGCCAATGGAGTCTCTCCCGGATTCATGCCCAAAATAGACTTTGCACTTTCTTCGTGAGATACCGGTTTTTCGTTCTTTGCAGGATCATAAGCTCCAAACCATTTGTCCGCTTTCGAACCCAATCCCGGAGTTTCAGCGTGCGCCAATAAAGAGTAGTTATAAATCTTGCCTTCAGCATCAAAGCCCACCAGCACTTTCAGTTCACCGCCAAATCCCATTGACTTGGCTTCAACGGCAGAACCTACCCACTTTTCGCCATTCTTGGCCGGATAGATAATGAAATCCACGATTTTCTTTCCGTCTTTCTCGCTGAAAACAGTATCGCTTTCGGCTACCGGATTATTGGTATATTCAGGAAGCACCTTTTTCAAGGCCTCGTTCAGCGTCTTTGCATTCGCTTCGGCAATCGGGCCTTTTGTCAGTTCGTTCACATAAGCCAGCAACGCTACGGAAACGGCTGTAACGCCCGTAAGTACCAGCAACATATTCTTTAAAGATGATTGTAACTTTTTCATTTCTTCTTCGCTACCTCCCCAAAGCGTTTAGGTTTACAATAGGTGTTAATCAGCGGAGTGAACGCATTCATAATCAGGATGGCGAATGACATACCTTCGGGATATGCACCGAACAGACGGATAACCACCGTCAGCAGACCGATACAAACACCGTAAATCAGCATACCTTTCTTGCTCATCGGAGAAGTCACATAGTCGGTTGCCATAAAGACAGCTCCCAGCATCAGACCTCCGGAGAGTAGTTGCAATATCGGAGAAACATACTTTTCGGGATCCACCATGTGCATAATGCCTGCAAATACAAATACAGTCACAATGATAGAAACCGGAATATGCCAGGTGATGATCTTTTTCCAGAGCATGTATACCAGTCCGAGCAACAGTGCCAGCGCACTTACTTCACCGATACATCCGCCGTTCTGTCCGATAAACAGAGTCAGCGCATCAGGTATCTGGCTCAAAGCACTTGCATCGCCGTGAATAGCCTGTTTCATCAATGCCAGTGGAGTAGCACCGGTGGTAGCGTCCATATAAGATGTCAGCTGACCTACTACCGGCCATGTTGTCATCTGCACCGGGAAAGAAAGCAACAGGAATACACGTCCCGCCAATGCCGGGTTGAATGGGTTGCAGCCCAGACCACCGAAAGACATCTTGCCTACACCAATTGCGAACAGTGCACCCAGAATGATAATCCAGATAGGCAGATTGGAAGGTAGATTGAATGCCAGCAACACACCTGTAATGACAGCAGAACCGTCACAGATGGTTGTAGCAGGTTTCTTCATTAAGAATTTAACGATCGCCCATTCGAAGAATAAACAGGCTGCTACCGAAGTAGCCGTGACAATCAGAGCCCCCAGGCCGAAAAAATAAAGCGACACCAGAAAAGCCGGAATCAGTGCGATCAGCACGCCATACATATTTTTCTGTACGCTGTCTCCGCCATGCACGTGGGGTGATAGTGATACGATTAATTTATTTTCCATACTTCGTTATTTTTTAGCTTGACGTGCACGAATCATGCCTCCTACTTTACCCTTACCCAAGCGGCAGTAATCAAGCAGCGGACGGTTGGCAGGACAAGTGAACTGACAGGAACCGCACTCGATACAATCCATGATTCTTTCTTTTTCCATTGTTTCAAAATCTCCGTTTTCGGACAAAGCTCCGAGCAAGTACGGCTCCAATCCCATCGGACAAGCGCTCACACACTTTGCGCAACGGATACAGGTTTGTGCTTCACCACGTTTGGCTTCCTTCTGATTCATAATCAGGATGCCGGAACTGCCTTTTGCGGTAGGAACTTCGATATTCACCAGAGCCTTACCCATCATCGGACCGCCACCGATCACTTTTCCCGTATCCTCCGGCAGACCGCCACAAGCATCAATCAGCTGTTTCATCGGTGTACCGATACGCGCCAGGAAGTTGGAAGGTTTGGCCACAGACTTACCAGTTACGGTAATCACACGTTCAAACAACGGTTTATTTTTCTGAACAGCTTCATAAACAGCAAATGCCGTACCCACATTCTGCACAACTGCCCCAGTAGAGATAGGCAGCGCACCACTTGCCACCTGGCGTTTGGTAATCGCATCAATCAACTGTTTCTCACCGCCCTGAGGATATTTCACTTTCAAAGGAACAACTTCAATGCCTGCATAACTGGAAGCGACTTTCGTCATCAGTTCAATAGCATCCGGCTTGTTATTCTCAATTCCGATAAATGCCTTATTTACCTTCACGGCTTTCATCAGAATGGAGACACCTACCATGACTTCTTCCGCGTGTTCCAGCATCAGCTGATGGTCGGCAGTCAGATACGGTTCACATTCCACCGCATTGATAATCACACATTCTGCCTTGAACGAAGGCGGCGGACAAAGTTTCACCTGTGTAGGGAAACAAGCACCACCCAAACCTACGATACCGGCATCGGCAATCTTCTTCACGATTTCTTCGGACGAAAGCTCACATTCTTTGACCAGTGTCTTGCTACGGTCAATGGCTTCTTCCCATTCATCGCCTTCTACATCAATAAAGATAGCAGGTTTTGCATAACCGCTCGCATCGACTATTGTATCAATCTTCGCCACTTTTCCACTGACAGAAGAGTGAATTGCTGCCGAAACGAAGCCGGCAGGTTCGGCAATCTTCGTGCCTACCTTCACCATATCACCTTTTGCAACTATCGGTTTGGCAGGTGCGCCAATGTGCTGCCCCAACAGAATAACTGCCTTTGCAGGAACTTCCGCTGTGATGATAGGTTGATGTGCCGACAATTTATTTTCGTGTGGATGAACTCCACCAATTGAAAATGTCTTTAACATACAATTCTGTATTTTATTCTGTTATTATTCTGTTACCTTCGGAGCTTCTGCAGCAACTGTTTTCGGTGCTTCTTCCGCCTTCGGTTTACGTGGAGGGAAGTTCAGCTCGATAATTGTGTTCTGCGGACAAACTTCCACGCACTTACGACATGATTTACACTTGTTCGGATCGATGTAAGCCAGGTTGTTCTCCAGCGTAATGGCTTCGAACGGACAAGTCTTGACACACTTACCACAGCCGATACAGCTCACTGTACAAGCCTTACGTGCTACGGCTCCCTTGTCTTTGTTCACACAAGAGATGTACACACGGCGTGATTTCTTGCCTTGCGGACGAATCTCGATGATCGCCTTCGGACAAGCCTTTACACAAGCGCCACAAGCTGTACATTTGGCTTCATCCACTTCCGGAAGTCCCGTTTCAGGATTCATGTGGATAGCATCGAACTGGCAGGCAGCCACACAGTCGCCACATCCGAGGCATCCGTAGCTACAACCCGTTTCTCCACCATACAATGAAGCGGCAATAGCGCAACTCTTCGCACCGTCGTATTGATTAATACGCGGACGGTTGGCACAGCTTCCGTTACATCTTACTACTGCTACCATCGGTTCAGCTTCAGTAGCTGCCAGTCCGAGAATATCAGCAATTTGTGCCATGACAGGCTGACCGCCTACAGGGCAGAATTTACCATCCAGCGAACCGGCTTTGACGCAAGCATCGGCAAATCCGCTACAACCAGGATAGCCACATCCACCACAGTTTGCCTGGGGCAACACTTCCCCCACCTGGGCAATCCGCGGGTCTTCATACACGGCAAATTTCTTGGAAGCTACATAAAGAATAGCGGCCAGCACGAGCGCTATAGCTCCCAATGAAATCACTGCAATCAGAATCAAATTCATAATGTTTTAGTTATTTATTGGTTTTATAGTAAATGAAAAATGTTGTTTCATTCGCGTTTTATTGAGCCACAATACGAAATAATAAGGAATAAGAACTGCCAGAGAAAGAAGAGCCGCATACAGTTCATTCCCTATCAATGCCATCCATGCGAACAGGGAAACAATCAGAAGTACAAAAGGAATTATGAATGCAAGGGTTACAGCCATCATGCCCATCGACGTTTCGCCGATCACCATCACCCGCTCTCCTACCTGATAGGAAGCAGCTGTAACATCCGTTATATCTATGATTTTGTCTTTACTATCCGCCGAAGAACAGTGGCCTTTTGCGCTACAAGCCGCACAAGCCGACGTCTGAACGATTCTCACCGACAGATGAGAACCCTGTATGTTTTCCACAATACCTAGATGCTTTATAGTATTATTCGTCATTTTGCAAACTCAACATTACAAATCGCGGCAAATTTAATCATTATTTGTGAACTACGAAGCATTCCCTCATTTTTTTCTACATAATAAAATGTTATTTTTTGTGTTTTCGTTATCGCACACGAAAAAGTAACGCCAACTATTTGATATTTTAGCATACAACAAAGCAGGCGGGAAAGTTCTTCCCACCTGCCTGTCTTATCTAACCAATTACTTTATTTACTGAATGCTGCTTACAATGATGCAGCCTGTACTCCCAGTACTCCGGCAATCGCACCGGCTACAGCAATGATTACTTTCAAAACTACACTCCAAGTTTTCTTCATAGATTTTTCCTCCTTTCTTTTTTAAGCTTTTCAGATTATACAGTCGGATCCGGGGCTTCCTCGTCTCCTCCTCCTTCATTTCCACCACCGCCATTTTCACCATCATCCGGATCATTCGGAGTCACAGAGGCGTTCAACTTCTTCAGATATTCATCCAGACTGATCAAATCCAGTTTTTCATCTGCACGGGTAGCCGTCTTCGTGATACGCAGTTCCTTATTCGCCTGAAAGAAAATGCGTACGCTATCCACACTTTTAGCATTGACATCTTTCGCTGCATCCGCTCCTTTCGAACAAGCAGTCAGCATAAATACCCCCAAGCCTTCGATATTCACAGACTTACCTTCCAGAAGTTGCTCTTTCATTTTCTCCACAAAATTCTGAATCACACTCTTGATATCACCGATAGATAAAGAAGAATAGCCCTGCATTTTCTGCGCAATATATTTCAGATTGACAGACTGACCTAAAGTGATCAGATGCGGATAATATTTCTTGGGAGAATTGGGAACACGCGGGTCAGATGGTCGCGTAACAACTTTGTAAATTACACTCATAATACGTTTTTTTAAAGATTCAAATTCAAGTTATTTTATTCACGTTTTGTTGATCAACAATGCAAAGGTGAGGCTTTTATTTCAGATAACAAAAAGAAAAGCCCCTTGCGGGGCTCTTTTTCTGAGAAAAGTTATAATTCATAGATATTCAGATATTTATCTTTTTGTATCTTGACCATATCCATAGCCGTAACCATAACGTTTACCATAGCCGTAGTGTTTGCCATACTTACCGTAGCCGTAATAATAACCGTATTTTCGCTTCTTCAGGTCTACGCCGTTGATGACGGTACAAAGATTAGGTAGCTTCTTCTCAAAAGACAGTTCATTGATCAATGTATATTCCGCCTTATGAGTGTAGTCAGCACGGCATACGTAAACTGACAAGTCTGCTACACGACCTATTAATAAGGTATCTGTCACCATGCCGATAGGAGCAGTATCAAGGATGACATAATCGAAGTTCTTCTTCAAGGTTTCTATCGCTCTGTCCAGGCCGTTACGGGCTAACAGTTCCGTTGGATTAGGAGGAACAGTACCACCCGGAAGAATAAACAGATTCTTATTTACATCAGAAGGCTGAACAAGTTCCATCAAATCCGTTTCAGGATTGGAAAGATACTGAGTAATACCTCTCTCCTTA
>NZ_JAMOKH010000048.1:0-43159 GCF_023656585.1 Bacteroides sp. B1-V-101
AGCCTATAGTCATTTAAGACTAGTGTCAAAGTTAGTTCACTGCAACTCTACTTTTCAAATATACACTTATATTTTGTTGTGATATTTAATACTGCAAATGTAAATGTGTCAAAAGTCAATAGTCACCCCATTTTAGTTACTATTGGCTTGACACACACTCTTTTAGTTTGTATTGGATATTATAAATGGATGAAACCAGCTAATATCCCGGATTCTGCTCCAGTTTTGTATTCATTACCCGTATCTTTTCCGGAATCGGGAATACGGTGGTATATCCATTATTCTCAGCAGGAAGTTGCGGACGACTGCTGTATGCTCTCGTGAACGCTCCGAAGCGAATCAGATCCTGCCGTCGCCAACCTTCCCAAGCCAGTTCGAGTTGTCGTTCGGCAAGGATATTTTCTAATGTAGCCGTTCGGGAGGAAGCGTTGACACGCCCACGTACTTCGTTCAGTTCGGCATCTCCGTCTTCCCCATTACGAACCTTTGCTTCGCTCTTCATCAACAGGACATCTGCATAACGGAACAGTACAATGTCGTTTTCCATCAGTTTACCGTCCTTGGTAGCCGTTTCGTCTACTTCGTACTTTTTCATGCGTGCTCCTGCCGTCTGCTCATAGGGAGTATTCGAGATATCCAGTTCGACTTTCCACGGCAAATATTCGAGAACGGTTCCATCGTCCAGACGGACTATATTTCCTTTTAAATCATATACGACTCCGGCAAAATAGCAGATATCGAAACGCGGGTCCTGTTGCGCTGTTTCATAGCCGAAGGTTTCCAGAACTTCGATAGTAGCGCTCGGTCCGTTTTCACCGCTCAGTCCGTAGGCTTTGGCGTGATTGTAATGGCGGGAACGGAAAAGGTATTGCATCTGGTTGGTGTACAAGGTCTTGTTCATCGGGATGGTGAAGATGTTCTCGACAGACGGTTCATTGAATACGGCAAAGTTGTTTTTGTAATCCGGTTCCAGACGATAGCCCATTTCTTGCAGTTGGTCACAGTATGCGATAACCGTCTGCCAGGCATTGAGGCGGTTGCCGTCTACTTCGAAAAAGAGATTCTTTCCGTCGGGACGCTGGCCGTCCGTCCAGTCGTTGTCGGTATAGACTTCGGCATTCAAGGCAAGCTTCGCCAAGAGGAAAACAACTACAGGACGGGTGATTCGTCCGTAATACGGACCGGACTGGTTGCTGTGGACTTCGGCCAGCAAAGGGGCGGATTCTTGCAGTTCTTTGAATACAAAGTCGAATATCGTTTTCCGTTCGCTCTGCACTACGTCTTTCATCGACGGGGATGAGGTAAGTACAAGCGGGACACGTCCGAACAGATCCATCAGATAATAGTAATACATCGCCCGCATGGCGCGTACTTCGGCACGATAGGCGGGAAGTTCGGCGTCGGTGTGGGTGGCACTGAATTTGTCTATTCGTTCGAGGGATTTGTTGGACAGCATCACCACTTTATAAAGATATTCCCAAGTGGCTTGGATAGCATCGTTATCTATTCCCCATTGGTGCAGGAACAGACCTTGCCAAAAGCCGCCGTCGTACCAATCGCCGCCACGGGTGGGGATAATGGCTTCGTCGGTGGTGAAGGTGTTCAGGTCATAGACTCCCCTACCCGTCCCCTGCAATCCCTGACTGTCGCTATAACCGCCGATGTAGGTGTAAAGTGAGGCTACGGCATTCAGATATACATCCGAGATATTGTTGTAGACTTCATCTTCCGGCAGTTTGTCTCTGGGACTCTCTTCCAGAAACTTGTCGCACGAGAAGAAGGTAATGCACACAATAAGACAGACAACTGTTTTTTTCAGGTTCATCTTCCCCTCAAGCAGAGTTGCTTTTCCATCATATAGAGATTTACTCTCTAAATACCATCCTTGCTGCTGCAAATATCGCTTTATCTTTTTCATTATCGTTTTCCTCCTCCGTTAAAAGTTAATACTCAATCCCAACGTGTAAGTCCGCGCTAACGGATATCCGCGTTTATCGTCCAGCCCCAAAGTGGAGTTGACCGTCGAGCTGTTGATCATGGGCGAAAGACCTGAATAGCCGGAAATCGTCGCAAGGTTGTTGACTGTAAATGCCAGTCGCAGGGAGCGAACATATTTCTTTAGTTTCTGCACCTTTTCTATCGGTACGTTCCAGCCGAGTGTCACGTAGTCGAAATTGACATACGCTCCGTTTTCCAGCCAGTAGTCGGTGGCGGTCTGGTCTTTGATATTGCGTGCGGGAGCTTCCTGCATCACATTGTAGTCGGGGAATATATTCATGTTCATATAGGTCAGGGAGGTTCCGTTGTATATTTTGTGTCCGAAGGCGCCGTTGATCTGTACTGAAATATCGAAACGCTTGTAGCGGAAACTGAGGTTCGATCCGAGAATCGTTTTTGGTACGGCTTGCCCGGCTACATAGCGGTCTTCGCCATCTTCGAGGCTGACGCCGCCGCCATTGAGATCGGCTATGTCATAGGTGTAGCCGCCGTTTCCGTCGGAAACGAGTCCGTTGGCACGTGGCAGGTAGAAGACACCCAGCGGCTGGCCTACTACTTGATAAACGATGTGGTTATAACCTCCGTGAAAGCCGGCTCCGTCGAGGCTGGCGAGACTCTTGTATTCGGGGGCGGAAATCAGTTCGCCATTGTACATACCGCTCAGAGAAAGCAACTTGTTCTGCTGGAAGGTGATGTTGGCGTTGATGTTCAGTTCCATGTCCTGAGTCTTCAACGGGGTGATGCCGATGGCTATCTCCAGACCGCTGTTGCGCATGGAGCCGATATTCGCCAACAGGGTGTTGTAGGTAAAGGGCGGTACGCTTACGTTGTAGAGGTAGAGCATATCCGTCGTTTTGGAGTTGTAATAATTGGCGGAGAGCAGCAGGCGGTTGCCGAACATGGCAAGGTCAATACCTGTATTGAAGGTATGTTTCACTTCCCATTTCAAGTCGGGATTCGTGTTTCGCAAGTCTCCCAATGACACGGCTGCCGAGTTTCCTACGGGAATCACTCCGTTCGGTTTGACAAGGCTCAGCGTGGTGTAGGAGTCGATACCGCTCTGATTGCCAGCCAAACCGTAGCCTATACGGAACTTCAGATTATCAATCACAGGGAGGCGTTTCATAAACTTTTCCTCACTGATCACCCATGCGGCGGAGACGGAGGGAAAGAATCCCCATTTGTGATTGGCTCCGAATTTGGAAGAGGCATCGGTACGGGCGGTCATTGTCAGACTGTAGCGGTCGGCATAGGTGTAGTTGAAGCGTCCCATGAAGGAGGCCAGATGCGGTTGCTCGTAGTACGAGTTGGTTCCCTCCCACGGCCGGAGAGCGCCGGCTTGCAGATTGTGGTAGCCGAATTTATCTGTATTGAAGTTGGTGACTGTGGTATAGAATCCGGTGTATGTCTCCTTCTGGAGTTCCGCCAGTGCCAGCGCGTCGAAGTAATGCTTCTTCCAGCCTTTCTTGTAGGTCAGCATCATGTTACCCAGGAGGGATTCCATCTTTTTCGTGCCTTTGTATGCCTGTCCGTGCGCCCAGACGGAGGTGGGCAGGTATTGGGAATTTTCGACTATGTTATAGGTATAAGCACCGAAGAGAACCAGTTTCAGTTCGTCCATCAGATTGAAAGTCAGACGAGCGTGAGTACTGATATGCGAGGTGGCATCATGATCCTGTACTTCCATCCATGCCAACGGATTCGTGATCTGACTGGCGGTAGTGATTCCGTCCCATGAACCGGAATCGGGGTCTTTGTGATTGGGGTATGTGGGATTGAAAGTGGCGGCAGAATAGAAGGTTTTCTGAAGGTCTACCAGATTGTGATTCTTCTGGATAGAACCGAACATGCCCAGTTCGCAGTTCAGAAAACCGTCGAACATCTTTTGGGTCATGTTCATATTGGAGGTGAAGTTCTTCATGTCCTCGTTCAGTATGACTCCCTGACGGTCCATGAAACCGAGAGATACACGGTAGCTAGATTCATTCGAGCCTCCATAGAAGGCGATGTGGTGGTTTTGCTGCAATCCTGTTTGTTCTATCTCTTTCTGGAAGTCGGTGTTGTTTCCCTTGTCCAGAATGGAGATGCCCCGTTCGGATGCAACCCGGCGGAAGTCATCTGCTGACAGCATTTTCAGATTCTTATAGACGGTGGATATACCGAAGATGCCGTTATAACTCACTTGCGTTTTACCGCTCATGCCCTTCTTGGTGGTGATTTCGATGACACCGGAGGCGCCTCGTGATCCGTACTGTGCTGTTTCGGAAGCGTCTTTCAGGATGGTGAAGCTCTCTATGTCTGTAGGATAAATGGAGGTAAGCATACTCAAATCGCCGAAGACTCCATCGACGATAATTAGCGGGTCGTTTCCGCTGGTCAATGAGGTGGTTCCTCGCAGGCGGACTGCATCTAAGGCGGCGGGACCGTTTGTCCCACGCTGGATGGTCAGGCCCGGTACTCGTCCGCGTATGGCTTCCAGCGGATTCGTGATCTGGTCTTTATTCATCTGTGTCTCCGTGATTTTCTCCACTGATCCGGATATGGTTTTTAAACTTCCGGTGGCGTATCCTACCGTTATCAGAGAGTCTATCGGAGTGATCGTTTTTCTCTGGGCAAAGGCACTTCCACTGGAAGTGATCAGAAAGAAAAGGCTCCAAATAGTAAGTCTGTAGTGTTGTTTCATAATTATCATTTTTTAAGGGATAATACAAATATAACAAAAAAAGCGGGCATCTGGTTGTCCGGATACCCGCTTTTCTTTGATATGGGATATAAAAATTATATTGTCAACGTAGATGAATACAACAAACCGCTTGATTGGGGAAAATCAAGCGGTCGGCTATATCTGACTGACTATATCTTGGGGGATATACTGTGGTCAATCAGACTGAAACAGGCTATCGTTTATTCTCAGGTTTATTCTTAGAACCGGATTACGATTTAGCACCTTTTTCCTGTCCATAACCGTATCCGTAGCCATAGCGTTTGCCATATCCATAGTACTTGCCATATTTACCGTAGCCGTAGTAGTAGCCATACTTCCTGCGTTTCAGGTCTACGCCATTGATTACAGTACAAAGGTTAGGCAGTTTCTTTTCTTCGGCAAGTTCGTTGATCAATGTATACTCTACTTTATGAGTATAGTCGGCACGGCATACGTAGACGGACAAGTCCGCTACACGACCGATCAATAAGGTATCGGTAACCATACCTACCGGTGCGGTATCCAGAATCACATAGTCAAAGTTCTTCTTCAATATTTCTATAGCCTTGTCCAGACCATCACGCGCTAACAGCTCGGTCGGATTAGGAGGAACCGTTCCACCGGGAAGTATATACAGATTCTGATTAATATCCGAAGGTTGTACCAGACTCATCAAATCTGTTTCCGGGTTTGCAAGGTATAAGGTAATACCTTTCTCTTTTGTCGAAAGACGGAAGACTCTATTCAATCCCGGTTTACGGATATCAAGCCCTACGATCACTACTTTCTTTCCTAATAAAGAGAGACTGATGGCTAAATTGGCGGAGATAAATGATTTTCCTTCTCCACTGACGGTAGAAGTCACAAGAATCACCTTCTTGTCATTCTGAAGCATGAACTGAAGGTTGGTACGGATGTTTCGGAAGGTCTCGCTCATCAGGTTGTTCTGATTCTCAAAGACGGCAATAGAACCGTCTTTTTCGTTCTTCTCGTCGGTTAATGGGATATCACCGACGATAGGAACGGTTGTCAGTTTCTCGACATCTGCACGGCCTTCGAGTTTGAACTTGGTCAGGCCAATCAGGTAGATGATGCCTACAGGGATGCCAACGCCTAATACTAAAGCGATCAGATAAATCATTCTACGCTTCGGAGAAACAGGGATATCATCAGCGATAGCTTCATCAATGATCTTTGCATTGTTTGCAGTAGCTGCCAATGCTATGGCGTTCTCCTCACGCTTTTGTAAAAGCATCAAGTACAGTCCGGCCTTGATTTCCTGTTGACGGGCAATACTTACAAACTGACGTTCTTGTCCGGGAGCATCACTAATACGACGAGAAAAACGGCTTGCTTCACGTTCAAGATCAGCTTTTGTAATTAATAAACCTTTCAATGATCCGTCAAGGGTCGCCTGCACATTCGACTTCATGGCACGGATGCTTGTATCCAGATTGATAATCGTAGGATTATTTTCTGTAGAAGTACGTAATAAGCGCTTCCGTTCAACTAACATTTCATTATATCGTTCAATCGTTGCAACCAATCCTGGATCTTGCAAGCCTATATTACCCGGAAGAACTTCGTATTCATTTCCTCTTATATATTTCCGCAAATCTTCAATAAGGCTGATTTGTGTCCGGTTCTCTACTCTCTTCTTTTCATATTCGGCGTTACCGGTCAAGGCAATTTGCGCTTCACTAGTCAAGTCGGTAATACCGGCATTACGTTTAAAATTCTCAAGATTTGCCTCTGTACTCCCAAGCTCCTTAGAAATAATATTGATACGTTCATCTATAAATTCAGCAGTCTTTTGAGCAATCTCATTTTTATCATTATTCGTATTACGGTTATACATTTCTAATAATTGATTGATAAAATCTTGCCCACGTTGCAAACTAGAGTTCTTCAATGAAATCACAGCTACCGAAGTCGTTTTAGAAGTAGGCTCAATTTTTAGATTTTCACAATACGCCCGTGCTACTTTCATAGGTGATTTAATCTTAGCCGTAATATGCCGTATATTTGAAGACGCTTCCATTGTATCTTTCTTCAATGATAAGGAATCTGGCGATTGAAAAAAAGCTAAAGTTCCCTCATCCATCGGGAATACAGCTGGCAATTTCTCAAAATGCTTTTGGTATTCTTTATCACCAACTGTAACATTTACCTCCAAACCACCTTCTCCATACAACGCCATCTCAACAACCATAGGATCAGTTAGTTTCTCAGCTTCTTGCGGAGTCAAACTAACTAAAACAGGAGAAGTTTTATACATATTCTTTGAAGGAAATCCATCTTCATCTGTATATGATACATATAAGTTTAACAGATTGATTACTTCTTTCACTAAAGTCTTTGAACGTAAAACTTCAAGTTCATTATCTATATTCTGAGAAGAACTAATCAAGCCACTTAACCCTAATTCTTCCAGTCCTACCATACTTCCTGTATTGCCACCTTTTTTGTCATCCTTTATCAAAACTGTTGCCGATATATTATAAACAGGAGTGGCCATACGCAAATATATCCAAGCTCCAATAAGACAAACTAAAACGGCACCGACAAACCACGGCCAATGAATAATATATTTAAAAAGTAATTGTTGAATATCTATTTTCTCGTCCTCAGTTTCACACTGTCTTTCGTTTACTATTTCTTCTTTCATTTTTTCAAAACGTTATTTTAAGATATTAAATAATAAGCTGGCAAGAGAAACTAGGATAGATGTAGCAGAGAACCATAGACTCGTACTATTCCCAATATCCGAGTTACGAGCTTTTGCCTTATTAGGTGTTACATAAACGACATCATTTTGCTGTAGCCAATAATATGGAGAAAGAATTGTTTCTGATTTATTCAAATCAAGAGTTATAATTTCTTGCTTACCTGTGGCATCTTCACGAATCAGTTTTACATTATCCCGCAAGCCATACACCGTCATATCCCCTGCCATAGCAAGCGCCTCCAATAAATTGACTTTTTCATTAGAAATAGTAAAAGTACCCGGACGAGTGACTTCACCTATCACTGAGATTTTATAATTTACCATACGCACTGTAACGATAGGCGTTTCTTTCATATAGGGTTTCAACTTTTCTACAACCATTTGTTCTGCCTGTTTCTTTGTCAAACCACCTAGTTTTAACTCTCCCAATACAGGAAAAAAAATCTTTCCTTCATTATCTACCAAGTAAGTTTGTAACACAGGTTGTGTAGTAGCTAAAATATTAGTAACAGACAAATTTGTTGGACTGGCAACTGTCAAATTAAATGGTGCAGCCAACTCCGGACTAGTACAGGAAACTACGATAGTCAACAAATCTTTAGGCATGATCTTTGCATCATACAAATTCTCTTTCTGTTCTATTTGATTTACTACTTCTGTATCCTGCAAATAAGGTACTTTCTTGTAGGACTGGCAGGCCGTAAACAGAAAAGGCAGTAACACTACAAAAATCAATTTATTCAATATTCTCATAACTGTGATGAATTAGATATCTATTCTTTTATACTTTGTTGTTTTATTACTAATTAATACGCTTCTTTTTCTCCATGAATAGCATTATATACTGTTTTATAAATAATATACAAATCAAGCATAAACGTCCAATGCTCAATATACCAAATATCACGACTAACCCGTCCTTCCATTTGCCAAAGTTCTTTAGTCTCTCCACGATAGCCTGTTACTTGCGCCCAACCAGTTATACCAGGCTTCACAAAATGACGAACCATAAATTTATTAATCACTTGGGCATATTCCTCTGTATGTTTCAGCATATGGGGGCGAGGACCAACAACAGACATATCACCCATCAATACATTAATAAACTGAGGCAATTCATCAATACTCGTTTTACGAATAAACTCACCTATACGTGTTTTACGAGGATCATTTGCTGTAGCTTGAAGAACATCACATTGTGCATTTACTCGCATAGAACGAAATTTGTAACACCAAAATTCACGACCGTCTTCACCACTACGTTTCTGTTTAAAAAAAATGGGCCCCGGCGAGCTGATTTTAATAGCAATCCCTATTATTATATAAACAAAAGGGAAAATAGTACACAAGAATATCAATGAAAATATTATATCAAAAAATCGTTTTAAAACACGATTCTCACGAAGTTCCAATGGTTCACGACGAATAGATAATACTGGTACATTACCTAATAAATCAAAATACATCCTGCGCTTTAAATAGTTACGGACATTGGGAACACTAAAAAAACGCACCAAGTGGTTCTCGCAATAATTAATGATCGGAACAATCTCCGCACTCCGTACAGAAGGAAGACTACAGTAGAGTTGTGCAATTTTACCTGAATTTCTTTCTAAATACTCAATCGCCTCTTTCGGCTGTCCCAAATATGCAACTTCTTCCGGATAATAATCGGATGGGGAATCTTCAAAATATCCCATTACACGGTAGCCTGAAGTTGGATCATCTGTCATTGAATGGTAAAGTTCCTGCATATTCTCGTGACTGCCCACCAATACAACCATGCGAACATTTCCTCCTTTTTCACGATAAAGCTCCAAAAAATAACGAAAAGCAAGACGATAACAAATCAAGATGATCAGTAAAGCAACATAAAACAATCCGAACAACCGAGAGCGGAAAAATTCAAAATGGAAAAGAGACAAAAAGCAAATGGAAAATAAAATAAAAGGAACCATATTACGAAGTACACGAATCATAATCTGTTCTGGACGAACAACTGGATGATGCAAAATAACCCCTGATTGAATATTGCAAACCAGATAGCATAGACTAAGCAGAACCATCCCTTGATAAAGAGAAGTTAAATTACCAGAATAAAAGCGACTGCCCAAAACCAGTTCAAATCCCCATAGCAATGAATTCAACAAAATTATATCCCCAAAAAGGACACAAGATTTTAAAACTTTATTAAAACGTTGGATCTCCTGCATAGAACGATGTTATATAATAGATTTTAATATTATTTCTATAAAACCACATTTATTCTTCTAATAATATTCTAGTTTTGAGCAAGCTTGCATTTTAGAACAAAAGCTTCCAATCGAACATCCATGTTTCTTAAAGAAAACAAACATACTCTGTAAATGAAGAAGCGCCTTTCGACCGATTTTAGAACTTCCACGAAGATGGTTATGAGTCATTATAGATTCAGGAAAATAAATGACAGGACGATTACATTTCCAAGATCGAAGACAAATATCTTCATCTTCCATATATAAAAAATAATTCTGATCAAACCCGCCTAAAAAAGCATAAAAATCTCTCCGCATAAATAATGCTGCGCCAATAGCCCAATCTACAGGTTGTATCTTTGTTGTATCCATGTTTTTACAAAGATACTTATTCACTATCTTACTGGTTGTTTGATCATTACCTTTAGATAAAAATCGAGAGAACAGAACTTTTAATGTAATAAAACTTCTCACAGAATATTGAACTGTCCCATCTGGATTCAATAGTTTTGGTACAGTAATGCCTATAATAGGATGCTTTTCAACATATTCATATAGAAAATCTAAACTCCCTTTATGCAAAACAATATCCGGATTAATAATAGCAATATATTTCCCTATTGAGGCTAATACTCCTTTATTATTATTTTCTCCAAATCCTAAAGGTTTTTGATTCTCAACGATCCTTACTTGAGGATAATTTTGTCGGATATATTCAACAGTACCATCTGATGAACAATTATCCACATAAATCATTTCAATACTTGCTTGAGGAATATTCTCTTTATATAAAGAACGTAATAATACTTTAAGGTATAAAAGATGGTTCATACCGACCGTAATAATAGAAATATCAATCATATTTATCGAGGATTAACAAAGGAAAATTGAATAAATTAATTCCAAATAATATATCTATTAAACTAAATATATAGACTTTCACTATATGATTGTAGTTATATTAAATCTGGCAGTAAAGACTAAACAATAAACTCACACATATCAACAATAAATCACTCAAATCCTTTTAATATAGTTTGTTATGGAATCCGATTGATATGTCTTAATAAACATTTCTTTCGTTTTTATTCTTTCATCTATATTCAAATTGAGACATTCCATACATCTAATATAATCCTTTGGCGTCTCAGCAATGAGCATAAAGGAATTAAATAAAGGAGGAAGACCTTCAAAAGCAATATCAGTTCCAATAACAGGAATGCCACATGCCAAAGCTTCTATAACCTTGACTTTAATACCTGCCCCTGTAAACAATGGGGATATCAAAGCTTTACTCTGAGATAAAATCTTATATGGATCATCTACAAAGCCAAGAATATCTAAATTCAAATTCGGAACTATATTTTTCACATCTTTATTAGGAAATCCACGTCCTATGATTTTAATATGTACTTTTTTTCTCAATAATGGACCTACAGTATTAATAAACCACAAAGCCCCTTCCGCATTTTCTTTACGCCGCCAATCGCCAAACATTGTGAAATAATCCTCAACTTTATCGGGACTTTTATTAATAATTTGTTCATCAATATAGTCTAAACAAAGATTAGTTTCCTTATGATAAATCTGTTTTATTAGGTCACAATCTTTTTGTGAAAAAGAAAAAATATGAGCATTAGGCAGATTCAAGGACATCCGTTCCGAGAAAATACATATCTTCTGCATTAAATATGAAGAAGAACGAAGCACACGTTGTGCAATTACATCATGGCAAAGTAATATTTTAGGAATACGTTTATCAATATATCGTCCATACAAGAACATATTACTATGATTAAAAATCACAACTTTATAATGATTCATTTTAAGCAAATCCCTAACTCTTCGAAGTATCAGCCAATTAAAACGTATAGAAAAAGTAGGATGAACAAAAGGAAAGTTGCAAACATTTTTTAATTTAGTCATTATCGAGTTACGAATTGTTAGTTTCGTATTTACATTTCCTCTTTCGGGCACATAATCATTTTCCCAATCATATTTAAAATAAATCAAATCAACATCATAACATGAAGCTAAATCATTCAGCATTATCATAGTGTTTTTTTCACCTGCTGCTGCCTTATTGGGAACATATGCTGTCAAAAACAAAATTTTCTCTTTCATATAACTTTAATTCCTACAATACCACAATTCTTAGCAAATTTTATATCACTATCACTATCACCTATCATAAGGCACTTAGCTTTATCAATATCTGGATAATCTCTCAATATTTGAAGAAACATACCTATTCCCGGTTTACGGTTAATATCAGAATCCGTCAAAGCGGTACAATAATAAATTCTATCTATTCTCCCTCCATAGTTCTTAACTTCAGAAATCATTCGCCCATGTATATGTTTTAAATCCTCTTCACTCATAATTTCCTTCCCTACTCCACGCTGATTAGTCACTATAAATATATATTTAAAATGGGTATTCCAAGCTTTCAAAATTTCAAGTACTCCAGGAAGAAATTCAAACTCTTCCCATTTTTTCACATAGTCATCTGGACGAAGTCTGTTAACCACTCCATCACGATCTAGCAACAATGTTTCAAAACCAGTTACATCAATATCTTGTAGTCTCATTATAGAAAGAATTATTTAGAAAAGGAGATCTGAAAATTCCGCATTGGCCTTGTCGTAATCTTCGGGAATACCAATATCAATAAAATATCCATTTTGCACCACACCATAAAGTTTTCCTAATAAACATTGGGGTTGAAGAACTCCTGTCTCAAAAGAAAATCTCTGCGGTAGTCTGTCGAATATCGGTTCTAATGTATTGATAATATATATACCACCATTAATCAAGCCTTTCTCGCAATATTTTTTCTCATCAAATCTTCTAATCTGATTAGTATCTTCACATATCTGTACATTTCCGTAACGGTCAAAGTTTTCCATTGGCTTTAATGCCAGTGTGATTGATGAAGGATATAAACAATGCCATTCATATAATTCATTCAAATTTACATCAAAGAATGTATCGCCATTCAAAACAATAATATTAGGTTTACTAGTTCTCTTTAAGGCTAGTTTTATTCCTCCACCTGTCCCTAATGGTTCGTCCTCCACGGCATATTCGAAAGCAAAAGGAAACTCATCTTTACACTCATCAATCCAATCAATAATAACACCGCGTAAATAACCCAAAGATAGAATTACTTTTGATACATCAAATTTTGTAAGATATTTCAGTAAATACCACAAAAAAGGTTTGTTTGCTATTGGCGCCATACACTTGGGTACTTCATTTACTACACTACGCAAACGAGTCCCAAATCCACCAGCTAATATGATAACTTCCATAAAATTATTTATTATATTCTTCCCCGAAAATATTCTCTTCCACAATACAGCAAATAATATGTCCTATCAATGTTTGACATTCCTGTATACGAGGGGTTTCAGCACTAGGAACTTTAATGACAATATCAAAATCATCCATTTTACAAGACTTCATACCTGTAAGAGCAATCGTTGTAATCCCCTTTTCTTTACATATAGGCAAGGCATCTACAATATTTTTCGAATTACCTGAAGTAGAAATACCAATAAAAACATCTCCTGCCACACCTTGTGCCTGGAGTTGCCGTGTAAATATTTTATCATATCCATAATCATTACCAATAGCTGTAATAACACTGGTATCCGTAGTTAAAGCTATTGAAGGAATTCCCGGACGATCAAAATAAAACTTACTCACAAATTCGCCGACTAAATGCTGAGCATCAGCTGCACTCCCCCCATTACCCGCAAACATCGTTTTATTTCCTCGACGATAGGCCTCAGTACATACGTCAGCCGCTTTAGCAATAGCCGCTATCACTTCTTCATTTTTAGAAAGTTCCGCTTTCACTCGCTCACTCTCCGCGACTTGTTTTCTTACAATATCAATACTTTCCATACTTATGCTATATCTATTTCTGAACTTTATCTGTTGAATAAATCTTCCATCCGTGTGCACCGTCATCAATAAACTGAAATGGCATAACAAAACCATTCAAATTATTTAAAGCCCGTACCACTTCTTCTTTACGTGTCGGCTCAACCACAAACATGATAAATCCTCCCCCACCTGCTCCACTAACCTTACCGGCCATAGCACCGGCACCAGTGGCTACATCAAAAGCTTCTTGAATCATCGGATTAGTAATGGCGCCAGCCATCTTCTTCTTATTTTCCCATCCTTCACCCAAAATACGAGCAAACTCCCCAACATCCCCCTTCAACAAGGCTAATTTAGTATCAATAGCACTCTGTTTAATCTTATGCATCGCCTCTATAGCGGTTTGATTACCTTCGCTCGTATTTTTCTTCTGCTCATTAATAATAGCAGCAGAAGAGCGAGAACGACCTGTAAAATATAGAACCATACTTGACTCTAATTCATCCACAATCCAACGTTTCATTTTTAGCGGATTAACAATCACCAAATCATTTTGCAAGAATTCCATATAATTGAATCCCCCAAAAGCTGCTGCATATTGATCTTGCTTACCACCACTCAATCCCAAATCCTTACGTTCAATTTCATAAGCTAGACGCGACGTCTCGTAATCTCCTAAAGGAAGTGACAACCACTCAATAAAAGCCTTTAATATACAAACAACCATAGTAGAGGATGTTCCTAATCCTGATCCAGCAGGCGCATCATTATAAGTTGTTATTTTGAATGACTTAGGCTCAAGCCTATAATCACGAATAATACGGTTATACACACCTTTTATGAGACTTGCTTCTCCATCAATCTCTAATTGAGACATAGAAAGGTAACTTTTGCAACATTGTGCATCATAAGCATTAATCTCAATCCTACCGCTGTTGGTCTCTTCAATAGTACAATAAGCATATAAATTAATTGTTGCATTGAGAATCAACCCTCCATAAATATCACTATAAGGTGATACATCACTTCCACCACCAGCCAATCCCAGACGTAATGGCGCTTTACTTCTTACAATCATTTTATTGAAATATATAAATTATTCATATAGTCAAAAATATAGAACATCCTTTACTCTTTTAGCTAGCTGAATGAAACGATATGTCCAATTAATGATAAATGCATCATTGAAGGAAATAATATTTTTTCCAACTGCCTTATCTAATAAGAGGCGTATTTGAGATTTTGAGATTGCTTGAGAATAATGTACCACTAAACGAAAAAAAGCATACTTTGTAAATCGGTAGACAGATGATTTATGAAAGAACTCATTTATCCAATGAGTAAACTCAATATCAGCAGTAAGCTTTCGGAGCACCATTTTATTATCCATATTAGGTGTTATATTTTTTTTGCTCTTACGCCAATATACATAATCTCCAGAAATAGTTTTAATACCTTTATCAGCTCCTATTTTCACCCATGTAGCTATATCACTTCCCCATGCTAAATCAAAGTGCTGAAAACCACCTGTACAATTATAAATATCCCTTAGAAAAATATACTCTACTACAAAACTATCTAACCGAGCCGACGCTTTCCGACGATAAAAAGTCTCACTATCTATCACCGATGGATAAACAGTTGGAATTCTCACTATCTGATTTTCGCAATCAACAATCTTAACATCAAAATGATAAATGTCAAAAGCTCCATTATCTATTGCTATTGTATTAAAAAAACATTCTACACAACGAGGCCCCATAATATCATCATCAGAAAACAGCCACAGCCAAGGCTCATTCTGTGTCAGTTGTATACAACGGTTCCATTGTGCAACGAGATCATGCCCACCAAAATTCACTTCAAATCTTCTATAAACAATATCCAATTGCTTCGAATATTGTTCTATAAGACTCTTAAAATCATCTCTACTACAATCCTCACCAATATAAACAGTGAAATCTTTACATGTCTGTTGCGCTAAAGAGAATAATACAGTCTCAAAGAAGTCTACCTTATAGGCAGGTATTACAATTGCCAATTTTTTCATTAATCAACTTTATAGAAAATGAAGATATGTCCCTCCCAAAGTATACCGCAAATCAATAGAACGTTGCGCCAAAACTTTTGCTGGTATTCCTCCACATATAGTAAAAGGCGGAATATCCTTAGTAACTACGGCACCAGCTGCTATCACTGCTCCCTCCCCAATAGTAACACTATGCAAAATTGTTACATTAGGGCCAATCCATACACGGTTCTTTATATAAATAGGACCACGATTCGTTTTCATAGATCGAAAGTATGGATCATTATAATCATGACCACCTGTCCAAAGAGAAACATTAGAAGCAATATTAACGTTTTCACCGATATAGATTCCTCCACGCCTCGCATCCAGAATACTATTATCTCCAACGACAGAGCCTTTTCCTATCATCAACATCCATGGTGCACGAATTTCACTTCCATAATATAATACTGAATTCTTTTCCATTTTTACCAAGAAAATATACTTGTAAAAGAAATCACGTATATGATGTGAAGGAATATCCGAAATTATTTTGATCATCCAACGAAAATAACCATCCACAATATTGATCAATCCTCTTTTATCTATTCGTTTGAACAATTTTTTAGAACAAGAAGAAGAAGTAATGCCAGAATCCCTAATTTCACTCACCTCACCTTCAGGATTAGCCATGTTTTTGCGACGATGCAGCCAACAATAAGCCATTAGTAAAGGAGAAGTAAATAGCAGTAACCAATACTTAATAAATACAACTATTAGTATAAACAGAACAACCGATAAATTCATAATCTCATTATCGTTTCAACATTTCATTATAAATATTCAGGCGCCGCTGTACAGAAGCTTCCGGTGAATACATCTCCATTAGTTTCTCATGAGCAGCTTTTGTCAGATTATGTTGTAAAACCTTATCTGTTGCTATTTTTAAAACACCAGTAGCAAAAGCTTGAGGCTCATCAGCTATGATACACTCTTTTCCATTTATAAAATCAAGTCCTTCTACACCTACTGTGGTAGTAACGAAAGGCGAATAGAAATTGACCGATTCTAATATTTTCATACGAATACCGCTACCTATTAAAATAGGTATTACCATAATACATTCAGATATAACCATAGCCAAGTTATCTACAAAGCCACAAAAAAACAAATTTCTATACTTCTTCTGATATTCTGTTTTAATTTTCTCATCCCATTTTCCTATAATTTTAAAAGTAAAATTGGGATTTTCTTTGAGTATCAAAGACCAAACATTATCTAAGAACCAAGTAACTCCATTTAAGTTTGGGTTATGACCAGAACCACCAATAAAACAGATACTACTCCGTTCACATTCCTTATATGCTATATTATCAGGTAAAGGAATAAAAGAAGGAGAAGCTGAAATAGGTGCTCTTACCCCATCACACATCAGGATATTCTTATCAATATCAGTCATTGTTATTACTTGGTCGTATTCATTTAACGCATTAATTTCCTGTATCTGTTGCATCGTGGCTAAATAGCGTACGCTAGAAGGATATTCACGCTGCTGAAACAGACGTTCCTTAGCAATGTATTGAATTTCATGTTGAATGAACACCTTCTTTACAGTATTAGGAATAGCATAAACCATATATAGCTGTTCAAAATATTCATTTTGAACAATATCAATCCGATCTTTTTTTATAATTTCATTTACAAAATCAATATAAGCATCTTTATATATAGGTGTAGCCAAATATGGCTGTTTCAAAAATTTCCGGGTTATAATACGGTGCAGACGAAATAATGAGTATTGCGACTTGATGCCATCTTTATTTTTATAATATTCAAAAGGGTAAACTTTAACCTTTGGTAATTGTTTTTCCAACAAATATTGACAGGCCATTTGTTTCTTAAAGAATACAGGATAGATCAAAGTTATATCTATCATATTCTGCAACTCCATTAACATATTAAACGACCCCTGCTTTCCTCCGTCTGTAGCAGGATAAGGCATCCATGGCAATGTAATAAGATATCTCATAAAACATTATTTAGACTTAAAAACTTCCAAAATAGAACTCATCATTTGCTCATAGTTATTATAATAATTCAAAGCTGTTTTTTGACATGCTATTACATCAAAATGTAATATTTGATTAATCACAATATCAACAGGTGGACATTTCCAAAAGCGAGAATACGCATTGATACGATTATCAAGTAAAGAAAAACGTGACATAATATCATAAATTTTACTCGATTCTTCGACACATACACAACGTGCATATTTAAGTACACCATAGGTATCAAAACAAAAACATGGTACTGCATTATGTAGAGCCACAACAATAGGATGCATATTTTCCCCAATATATCCTTTAGCATATTTTATCAAGGCATACCAATCTAATGGAGGTAGCGGAGTAGTAATAGAAAAATCAAAATTATGCTTAAACTCAATACCAGTCGGCATAGGAAGAGCAACACATTCTAAATATAGCTTTTTCATTTCTGATTTTAATTTATCCATCCATAGCATATTATCAAGCATTCTACATTTCATGCTTACAAGAACATAATTTTCAGGCAAATGATATTTTAAAAGAATATCTTCTTTTGAAGGAATGAATTTAGCACAATTATAATTAAAGGCAAATACTGGATCGGGAGTTATATTTGGTATTATTGCCCCTTTTGTTATATAAGTAATCATATCACGAGTCCATATATCTCGAACCGAAATATATTCGAAGTGAGACAAATTATTACTCATTTTATGCTTTACCGAACGCGCTATCAATCTATATTTCGCATTCTGTGATGATGCAGACATAATTACCATTGGAATTTTAGACCCAAGTTTATCATAAAATGTACCCCAAAAAGCATTAGGATACTCACGTTCAGATGTAGCTTTATTAACACGTACAACTGTTTTGGTTGGAAAATCCAATCTACCCCAAAAAGACGAACACTGAAGAACTGCATCACTGCCAATAATTATACCTTCTATTTTTTCATCCTTTATCACTTGACAAATATCATCATCATTACGACATATTTTGGTCTGCGGAAAATATTTCTCTACAAAATGAAAATGCTCTTGTGGTTGCTTCTGAGTTTTAATACTTGTGAAACGAGCTTCAAAATCTTCTGGCTCCCACTTAATCAAAATAGGATTATATCCGTGATTCTGTAGATAGCTTATCGTAGATAGTGCTTGTAAATTAGCCCCAAAATTAGGGACATTAGCAAATGTTAGAATTCCGATCTTCATTATTTATTAATATATTTTCTTGTCCGATACTTACTAAATAAAAAGCAGAAAAAAAGAGTAAACAAAATTTCAAGATTCCCCCAATCCCCTTGAAGAACAAAGAAAAAAACACCATTGATCAGTGTGTAGGCTAACATTCCCAAAGCTATGAACTTAGGCAGTGTCAGTATATTGTAAGGTCGCATTTTCTTTACCATAAAAAACGATAAAAGCAAACCAATAACAATAGTGCCAACAAAACCAAACTCAATATTCAGACCGCCTACAAATGTATAGAATACATGGGTGTCAACACCTGTAATATTATCAAGCCACTCCCATTTTTCACGTGTTGTTTTAAAATTTGAGGAAATTCCCATAAGCTTACGAAAAAAAACAAAATATGCCTCTCCCCATGTATTACCTTTTAACTCATAGAAAAAATGTGTATTATAATTATTAAAAGACTCTCCTAAATACCGATAAAACATATAAGTGGCAAGATTACCAAAACGAGAGTTGGATATAAGAATAAAGGCTGAAGAAATAGGAACTAAGATTAAGATTAAATAAGATACAATCTTTTTTTTCAATCCTACATTCATAAAAACAGATAGAAACACAAAAATAAAAACTAAAAAGAAAAATGTCATTATCATTACGGCTCTACTTGCATATGCTGTAAACATATATACAGGAAAACATAAAGAAGTGACGAGAAATATCTTAAGAAGTTTTCTATGTGTTTTTATGACAAGTAAACCGTAAGCGGCAATCAAAATAACAACATTGCGTGCGCCCATATATAGACGACATAATATGTTAAAAAAATAATTTGGAAATTGTACAATCTCAGATTCATCATATGTATCATTACGATAATCACCAATATTTGAAGAAAGTATTGCTTTTAAAAATGAAGGAAATAAAATAATATATAACACTATCTGAATAAAAAGAAGTATCCAAACCAAATTTATGAAGAAGTTAGAATTTAACGTTTCAATTCGAGTGATTCTAGTATTATCATATCTGATAATAGGATATGCAAAAAGAAGAATAACAGGTATAAGATATAAAAATGGTATAATTGAATACGTCTCCCTCCCCCGCATATAATGAAACAACTCGTGCTCATGATACAGTAATGCTCCCCATGCACAAATCGAATAATATGCCAATATATAGAAAGCGATATTTAACTTCCTATTTTTCCAATAGTGGTAAACTGCTAATATAGAAAAGACAGCAGCGTTAAATATCAATATTTGTAATTCTGACATTTATTTGATTTTTTGTTCACCCATAAATAGCTTGGCTATTATTGGAGTTTTCTTAATACTCTTTTAACAATTTGTTTCACTATTTTTTTAGTGATAACATATTTGCTATCACCAAAATACTTCTTATATGCAGCATCAAACCCTCTTAAAAGATAAAATTCCCAAAACTCTTGTCGTCTTTGATTAGAACATGTAGGGCGAATTAAGCATGGCTGCATAGCTTCATCTTTCGTTATCTTCCACAAATCAATAGAATCGTAAAGTTTATTTACCAAGCCTAACCCCATATTAGTATTCACCATTAATAATGAAGTACCTTCACATGAATACAAATCCGGGCGATTCTTCTTGTCGTCCCAAAAATCAGCTATTGTAAAATCTCCAGGACGGTCCAAGTTAGAATACTTACAAGAGTGACAAGAAGGACGATTTATCATTTGAGAAAAAAATATTTTTCCCCAATTAACTACCCAAACAGGATCGACAGCTTTCTGGCCGTTTTCAAAATAAAAACAATAAGAGAAGCGATGACTCCACCCATAAGTTTGTTTGTACCTCATGTTGATAGACATGACCTTTTGGCCAAGTTTCGTCGAGCACATATTTATATATTGCTTATATATAAGTGGACTAGGAACAGCATGGCAAACTAAATCAACCGTTAGTAAATTCTCATATGGTTTACGTAAAAAAAGCTTAAGCCCTTCTACTTGACAAGGAGAACCTGTAAACAAAACCCAGCGATCGCTTTTTAAATAAGTCTTTATCTGATTGTAAACACCTTGAATTTCACTCTGGACATATTTTGACCCCATAAAACTCCCTATACCTTCCATCGTTTCCGAAAAGCTATGTCTCACTACTCCATCGTTATCATATTCTACACCACAAACAACCCCTCCCAATTCTATTACAGATCCTGCAATAGCTGTAAAAGCACCACCACTAGAACTGTTCCGTAACGTTACAATATTTTTATGGCGAGCTGCAAAATATGCTTTTGGAGTTGGCCTTATATCCTTCACCTTTCTATAAAGAATAGGACAAGCCATCTCACAAAGTCCACAATTGATGCATTTACCTTCCTCAATCATAGGATATTTAAAACCTTCCACATCTTCCTTAAAAACTATCGCATTATGATTGCAGATTGACAAGCATGCAGAACATCCACAACAATCCTCTGATTTTTTTATTTTTATCATGATCCTCAACAGCTTATTTGATATGATTACAAGTTATTTTTTATAAGCTTACGCACTTGACCAACGACAAATACTCTTTCACTTGCTTTGCAACCCACAAAAAAGATAGCCATAAATGAGCATATGATACATGAGAAAGATAAGATCAAGAACGAATAAAATGATGATTGTAATCGTAATGAGATTAAATAGGGAATTGCAACTGAAAATATCGTCACAGCACATATATTAAAGAAAACATTCTTCATATAGCTTTTAACAGGCAATTGTATCATACTACGAAGCATAAATAAACGAAGTGCCAAACAACATAATGATATACCAATAGCCACATAAAGAGTAATTTCTGGTGCATAACCTCGTTCTAACAATATATATGAAATAGGAAAATTCATCATTTGCATACCGCCTACAACTATTTGGTAATTTCTAATACTGCCTGTTGCTAGCATCGCAGTAATCAAAGGATTTGATATTGATTCACACATGGCAAAGATCAAGATTAAACGGACAAATATGATTGTATAATCAGGAACATTTTTTAACCATATTGATAATATATATTCTGTACTCATGAGTACTGGTAATGACAAAAATAGTAACATATAAAAAGATAATCTTGCCCCCTGAAAAATCAAAGTAAACATGTATTTACTATCACCTACAGCAAATGATTTTGTTATCTGTGGATTTAATGCTGTCATAAAGTTTTGAGCGAAACTATTAATTGCATAATTAACCTGTACAGCCATCCCTCTTGCAGCATTGACAGTTGGACCACAAAAAAGATTTATAGCAATATTTACGCCTTGGTCTCTAAGGATTGCTGAAGATGCCCCTATAAAATTCCAACCCGAAAAGCTCAACATTCTTTTCAATAGGAATCTATCGATTCGACAAAAACATTTACATTCCTTAAAATGTCGCCTACAATATATAAAATAAGCGAAGGTTATAACAATTGCTACCACCAACAACAAAGCCCCATAAACAATCAATTTATCTACTGACATTAATACTAATAAATAAACAATTAAGAGTTTAAGTGACACCTCCAGAATACTAACATAAGCAAATGCAGACATTCGTTCGTGTGCAATAATTAAAGCATTAAAGGGAATACAAATCAAATTGACTCCAAAGGTAAAAATTGAGAACTGAAGCACCCAATTTGCCGCATTCATACGAACTTCGGGTATATTCATTTTATTATTAAGAAACCACACTCCTATAAGCTCAGCAAGTATAACGACCACTAAAGCCATTAAAAACTGTATAACTACTGCTGTAGAAAATACCGTCTTCAGTCTTCGTAGATCACCTTTACCCAACTCAATAGTTATAAAGCGACTAATGGCAGAAGACAATGAGGTAGATATAATAGCAAACATAGTTACTACTCCCCCTACCACATTATAAATACCAAAATCTTCAACCCCCAACGTAGCTAGTACCACACGGCTAGTATACAATGATACCATCATGGTAAATAACATACGGAAATAGAGAAGAAAAGTATTCTTAGCTATTCGCTTATTATTGTAATTAGTAGTTATCAAATATAAAACAATTATTCAGTAAATATCCGGAACTTCGTATCCAACTCCAACTTTAGATGTTTACAACATCAAAAGCTATTTTTCATATTAATACTTTAATTATTATGGGAATAAAAAGGCTCTATATAAAAGAGAATATTCATTCATTCCTATATATGGAATCGTAATACTCCTGATAATCACCACTTGTCACATTGTCCATCCATACCTCATTATCTAAATACCATCTCACAGTCCTTTCGAGACCTTCTTCAAACTGCAAACTCGGCTCCCAGCCTAACTCTTGTTTCAGCTTAGCGGAGTCAATTGCATAGCGTAGATCGTGTCCCTTTCGATCAGAAACATATGTAATTAAATCTAAGGAATAACCTTCGGAATAACCTAGTAACCTATCAACAGTTTTAATAATAACCTTAATAATATCTATGTTCTTCCATTCATTGAACCCACCAATATTATATGTCTCTGCTATTTTACCTTTGTGAAAAATAAGATCAATGCCCCGAACATGGTCGATTACATACAACCAATCACGAACATTTTCTCCTTTGCCATACACGGGCAATGGTTTACGACAGCGAATATTATTGATGAATAATGGTATAAGTTTTTCAGGAAATTGGTAAGGGCCATAATTATTGGAACAATTCGTTACAATTGTAGGCATATTATAAGTGTCGTGAAAAGCACGTACAAAATGATCACTACTTGCTTTAGAAGCAGAATACGGACTGTGTGGACTATACCTCGTGGTTTCCTTAAAAAAATCATGACCATAAGGTCCCCTACCGTCCTTATTGCCACTAGGATTCGTTAAATCCAATGCACCATAAACTTCATCTGTAGATATATGATAAAAACGCTTGCCTTCATAACCTTCAGAAAGAGACTCCCAAGTTAATTTAGCCGCTTGAAGCAGAGAAAGGGTTCCCATTACATTCGTACGAGCAAAAGTAAAAGGATCATTAATACTACGATCTACATGACTTTCAGCTGCCAAGTGAATAACCCCATCTATCTTATACTCACTAAACAACTCTATCATTTTTTCAAAATCACAGATATCAGCTTTTACAAAAACATAATTAGGTTTATCTTCAATATCTTTCAGATTAGCCAAGTTTCCAGCATAAGTCAGTTTATCTAAGTTGATAATACGATAGCTGGGATATTTATTCACAAACAGACGGACAACATGACTACCAATGAAACCAGCGCCACCAGTGATCATTATATTTCTTGAGAATTTCATGATTAATTATTTTCTTTAAGTTCATTAATACATTTCACAAGAGAATCTTTCCAATAAGGAATCTCGACACCAAAAGCCAGCTTCAATTTTGTTTTATCTAATACTGAGAAATGAGGACGTTTTACTTTACTAGGAAATTCATCACTATGACAAGGTTGAATATCACAACTGTTTCCACTCAATTCACAGATTTCTTTAGCAAAATCATACCATGAACAAACACCCTCATTACTGAAATGATAGATACCTTGTTTGTGATATTGATCCCCCTCAATCACTCTATAAATAATATCAGCCAAATCTTTTGCATATGTAGGTGTACCAATCTGATCAAAAACAACTCTCAATTTATCTTTATCAGCGGTTAACTGTCGCATAGTTTTAACAAAATTCTTACCAAATTGAGAATACAGCCAAGCTGTACGAAAAATCAAATAATTACAGCCTACACGTTGGATGCTTTGTTCTCCTGCTCTTTTTGTTTTGCCATAAATACCTAAAGGATTAGTTTCACAGTCTTCTCCACATGGCATATTCTTATCACCTTGAAATACATAATCAGTCGAAATATGAATTAAAGTAGCATTAACTTCTTTTGCAGCAATAGCCAGATTCTCTACAGCTTTATTATTCAATAAGTCTGCCATATCATAATCATCTTCTGCTTTATCTACATTCGTATAAGCAGCACAGTTAACAATTACCTTTATATTATCCAAATGTATCATATTACGAATAGCATCTAAATCTGTTATATCCAACTCTGCAACATCAGTAAATATATAATTATTCAAACTTGTAGCTGCTATGCATCGCATTTCATTACCAAGCTGACCATTAGCTCCAGTTACTAGAATATTCATTATTTAATATAGACTTTCATTATAGTTAAACAACCAAGAAGCATCTTTCAATAATTCATGATGATTATCCTTCTCAGACAATACAATCTCATTTGCCGGAACTCTCCAATCAATACCCAAATCAGGATCATCCCATGCCAAAGACCCTTCACTTTGCGGAGCATAGAAATTATCACATTTATATTGAAAAATAACTTCATCCGTCAGCACACTGAATCCATGAGCAAAACCACGAGGAATAAAAAATTGACGATGATTATCTTCTGTCAGTTCTACAGATACATACTTCCCAAACGTTGGTGAGCCTTTGCGAATATCTACCGCAACATCCAAAACGGCGCCTTTAATGACACGAACTAATTTACTTTGTGCATAGGGAGGCTTCTGAAAATGTAAACCTCGTAGCACCCCATAACTAGACTTACTCTCATTATCTTGTACAAAATTCACTTTACGAACTTTCTCGTTAAATTCCCGTTGCGAGAAAGATTCGAAGAAATAGCCACGATCATCCTTAAACAAACGAGGTTCAATAATGAACACACCTTCTATAGCTGTTTTAATAACTTCCACTGTGATTCTTTTGAAAATTAAGTATTAAATTTATTTCTGTGTTAGCTCATCAATTACCTTTAGCAAGTATTGCCCATACTGATTCTTCAGCATAGGCTTGGCCAGCTCACGCATCTTATCAGCAGTAATCCATCCATGACGTAAGGCAATACCTTCCAAGCATGCTACCTTCAAGCCTTGACGTTTCTCAATAACTTCAATAAAAGTACTGGCTTCGGATAAAGAATCATGGGTTCCTGTATCCAGCCAAGCGAATCCACGACCTAGCAGCTGCACTTTAAGTTCCTGATCATTCAGGAATTGCTGATTCACTGTCGTAATCTCTAATTCATCACGCGAAGATGGTGTGATATTTTTAGCTACTTCCACCACTTTATTAGGATAGAAATAAAGACCGACTACTGCATAATTAGATTTTGGCTGAATAGGTTTTTCTTCTATACTCAGAACACTCCCCATTTTATCAAATTCAGCAACACCATAACGTTCAGGATCGGCAACCCAGTATCCAAAAACAGTAGCTTTATTCTCTTCTTCTGCAGTATACACAGCTTCTTGCAGCATACGGGTGAAACCCTGACCATAGAAAATATTATCACCTAGTACCAGACAAACAGAATCGTTACCGATAAATTCTTCTCCGATAATAAATGCTTGAGCCAATCCATCCGGAGAAGGTTGCTCTGCATATTCAAAACGTACACCATAATCAGAGCCATCTCCTAAAAGACGTTTAAAGCCCGGAAGATCATAAGGAGTAGAAATTATCAGAATCTCACGTATACCAGCCAACATCAATACCGAAATAGGATAATAAATCATTGGCTTATCAAAGATAGGGAGCAGTTGTTTGCTCACTCCTTTTGTGATCGGATACAAACGAGTACCTGAACCACCGGCTAAAACAATTCCTTTCATTGATTTGTTATTAGTACTCAAGATTTGAGTGGCAGGGTATATATCCTTCCACTCAAAAAATTGAATATTTTATTAAAAAAATAGATTACCTTCCGAGATTAAAAAAAAATAGTTCTAAAGGTCAGACATGAAGTGTCCGACAACAAGGTGTTGAGCAGATGATCGTAATGTTATGATTAGTTGATTTTTTCGCAATACCACTTGGGAATATGTAGCATGACGCCGATAGTAGCTAACGTAACAACTACGTAATAGCTCTTCTTGTATTGCGTGAGTTTGCCTTCAAGTCCGGCAAACGGGCCACGGATCACCCGAACTGCTTGTCCGGGACGGGCTTCTGCTGTTACTGTATCGACATAAAGAGTTCCTTTATAATTAGGATCGCATACGGCACGGAATTCCAACATCTCACAGTCTGGAATCTCATAACACCGCCGTGTACTCCGGTCACGAACAAGCAAAAAAGGTATAGTACAATCTTTTACCCTTTCTAAAAGTTCTTTTTCCGTAAATTCTTTCTCGATAAACAGCAGATTGTGTACAGCTGGAGTCAGTTTCCGATGCTTTTTACCATCAAGCGTCTCATGCTCGATATATCGCATCGGAATAAAATAATTTACCCCTTTTTTTTCCAAATATTTCCCCAAATGTTCTTCTTTACAATAGAAGGTTTGTACAGCATACCATGCCTTCCTTCCCTCTGTTTGTCGTTCTTTGTCCAAATCATTCATTATCACCCATTACCCCTTGTTTTTTATTTCATCACTTACTTAAAAGACAAAAGCGCCCTGACTTTCACAAATGAAATCCATTTATGAAGCAGTAGCGCATCTCTTAAGGATTTAGCCTTTTTATCTTATCTCCATATAAGAACCAAGGTTCATAGAGAAACGGATACAGTACTAAAACGATGCAAAAGTAATACAATTTAATAAAAGAACATACTTTTACAGCTTTTATTTTGCCTGCAAAGATGTTAAACTCCTGTCTGCTTAAACAAAAATCCCTCTAAGTGTGTCGCAATGAAACACTTAGAGGAATTACATATATTACAACGATATTTCTTACTTCTTAGCTTCCTGACGGCTTTCAATGATCAAGGTTCCTTTTTTCAAGCCTTTGCCCGTAGCTTCAAGGGTTATTTTGCCCGGTTGCTCTGTCGAAGATACAATAGCAGTCATCATACCACTGAAGACTTTCATCTTCGGACGCTGGAAAGATTCCAAGGAAGCTGCATTACCATTAGCTCCTGCACGGTAACTACCCTCCCCCTTCACTTTGAAACTGATTTCATGTGAGGCATCCGGACACAGATTACCGTCTTTGTCTACCACTCGCACTGTTACAAAAGAAAGATCTTTTCCATCCGCTTTGATTACATTACGATCGGCTACCAATTCAATATGATCCGGTTTACCGGCTGTATGGAGTTCTTTTTCAGCTACAGCTTTCCCGTCAGCATCATAAGCCACGACTTTCACCGTGCCTGGCTCATATTTTGTATCCATCCACATCAGGCGGTAACGGCTCTGACGTTTCAAGTTCATGATGGAAACAGAGTCAGCACTATTATCAATGGTTACGGAAAGGTCTTTGGTACGTTTCCCCTGGCTCTTTCCGTTGATGAATAATTCGGCTGAAGGATAGTTGGTATACACAAAGACAGGAGTTATCTCTCCCTCTCGTCCTTCCCAATTCCAGTGAGGAAGAATGTGAAGTGTTTCCTGTTCTTTATTCCAGTGACTACGATAGAGATAATAACGGTCTTTGGGCAGCCCTGCTAAATCGATAATTCCAAACAGTGAAGAATGACTGGGCCAATCTGTATAATAGGGAGTCGGTTCACCCAGATAATCGAATCCTGTCCAAACAAACTCTCCTATACAATAAGGCAAGTCCTCATGTTGAATAAAATCATCTTCAGGCAGATTGGACCATGAACAAGACTCCACATCATAAGAGGAAGACTGGTGATCGTCATATTTCTTCATCCATTGGCGGGTAACAGGGAATTTATATACTCCACGGGAACTAACCGTAGAAGCAGTCTCACTACCCAAGACTATCTGTTGAGGAAGTTTTTTATAATTCTCCTGATATTTATGTGGTCTATAATTAAATCCCGCAATATCCATTACTGCCGCCATATTATTATTGACTACAGCATCCGGCGCATCCATCCCCTGTGTGACAGGACGTGTCGGATCTTCACGATGACAAAGTTCCTGTAGAAAATAAGACATCTTAGGTCCTTTATTTCCATCCCATTGTTCGGGAACCTCATTTCCGATGCACCACATCACCACACTCGGATTATTACGATAATGACGTAGCAAGTTCGTCAGATCCTTTACTGCCCATTCGTCAAAGACATGACGATAGCCGTTCTTAACTTTCATAGCCTTCCATTCATCAAACGATTCCGCCATCACCATCATTCCCATCTCATCACAAGCTCTGATTAACTCAGGAGCAGGCATATTATGAGAAGTACGAATCGCATTACAACCCATATCTTTCAAAATACGAATCTGACGACGGATAGCAGCATCATTCACAGCACCTCCCAAAGGACCGAGGTCATGATGATTGCATACGCCTTTGAATGGAGTTCTCTTTCCATTTAAGAAAAAGCCCTTATTGGGAATGACTTCAATAGTACGAATACCGAAAGATGTTGTATATTCATCCTTCAGTGTATTACCTTCATAGACTTTAGAAACAGCCTGATAAAGAACAGGTGTTTCCGGGCTCCATAAAGCCGGACGACTGACAACAAGTTCCTGACTGAAGATATTATCATCAAAACGGGAACCTTGTTTCTCATCAGTAGTTACTACTTTTCCATCCTTATCTTTAAGTTCAGTCACTATACGGTATGCATCAAACTGTTTTCCGGAAGGTACGACCAAAGTCGTTTTTATATTCACTTTCGCATAATCATCCTTCACTACCGGAGTAGTCAACTGTGTACCCCATGTCGGAATATGAGCATCTTCCGTTACTACCAGATGTACATTTCTGTAAAGTCCGGCTCCCGGATACCAACGGGAAGATTCTGTCTCATTCTCCAGACGAACAGCTAAAGTATTCTTTGTCCCCTCTTTCAGATAGGGAGTTACATCCAGATAAAAGGTATTGTACCCATAGGGCCAATAACCCGCCTCCTGACCGTTGACATACACACGAGCATGGCTCATAGCTCCGTCAAAGATCAATGTAGCCTTTTTCCCTTTGGCAAAAGAGGGAGCATCAAAATTCAGCCGATACCAGCCCACTCCGACGAAAGGAAGACCACCTGTACGTCCGGCATGTTCCATCGCTTCTTTTTGTCCGTCTTGTGCAATGGCTGTCATTTGCCTATCATTATCTACACCAAAAGGCCCATAAATAGCCCAGTCATGGGGTACTACCACTGATTGCCACTTGATATCATTATAGTCGGGCTGAATAAAATCAGCATTATCTTCACGTGTAAATTTCCATCCTTTCTCAAAGGTATACGAGGTTCGTACCTGTGCACTGATCACAGAGAAAGAAAAAAGGACGGCTATTCCTAATAAGTATCTAATATTTAGAGTCATAAATTATACATCTGATTATTTCACTACTATTTCATCCGTAAATATCCATCCACCGAATTCTTCTCCGGCACGAGCTTGATAACGTATATACCGTCCTTCAGCACTGCCTTCCCATGAAATACTAATAAATTTAATAGCTTCTTTTCTATTTACTTCAAAAGTATATTGTTTCAATTCTGTGAAGTTTGTTCCATCATCAGAAATGGAAATAGTGACAGATTCAGGCAAAAAGACCTCTGCCCCTACCACTTGCATAAAATCAGCAGAGACAGAATGGACAACAGTTTCCGTACCCATATCAATGGTAACATCCAATCGCTTTTTATCGATAAAACCTTGCCAGGAACCATCTCCATAAGTCCAGTCGCCACGAATACCATCAGTAAGAGCTGTATTTCCCTGCGCAGGATAGTGAGGACTATACGGAGCATTATAAATAACCTTCTTCCCCACAGCCAGATGACTTATCGGCTTCAAAGACTCCGGACGACTTCCTATCTCATTTTTAAGATCAAAAGTATGATATCCTTTCGCTTGCAAATCATCAACTGCTTTCAATGCACGATTATGAAAGTCTGTCCATGATTTACGTTCGGGAGCCGACCAAGCCACTTCTGCCAAAGCAAGGATACGAGGATATATCATATATTCCATATGCTCCGGAGTGGGGATATATTCTGCCCATAGATTTGCCTGCACACCATAAACAAGTTTTGCCTGTTCTACAGTTAAAGAATCTGAAACCGGATTATATGAATAAACCTTCTCCAATGGCAAATATCCTCCGATAGCTTCCGGCTGAGAATACGGAGCATCCTGATAACTATCCAAATAACAATATTGACCGGGAGTCATAACTGCCTGATGACCGGAACGGACAGCAGCAATACCTCCCTCTTCGCCACGCCATGACATTACAGTAGCATTAGGAGCCAGACCACCTTGAAGAATTTCATCCCAACCCAGCAACTTACGTCCATGTGCATTCAGAAACAGTTCAATACGATGAATCAGATAGCTTTGTAGCTCGTCTACATTAGAAAGATGTTCATCCTGCATCCTTTTCTGACATTTCGGACAAGTCTTCCAAGCCGCCTTACCAGCCTCATCGCCTCCTACATGAATATATTCCGATGGAAAAAGCTCCATTACTTCAGTAAGCACATTTTCTAAGAAAGTGAATGTTTCTTCATTTCCAACACAAAAATCTGCGTTTTTATAAGGTTCACCCGAACAGGAGAGTTGCGGATAAGCAGCCAATACTTCTTCTGAATGGGCAGGCATCTCGATTTCAGGAATGATTGTGATATAATGCTGCTGCGCATATGCAATAATCTCCTTCATGTCATCCTGAGTATAATAACCACCGGAAGCACCGGGCTCATCAAAACGAAGATATTTCCGTCCGCCATTCCACCACTTCTTCCAGTTTGCATCTGTACGCCAGGCTGCAAATTCCGTCAATAAAGGATATTTCTTTATTTCAAGTCTCCATCCTGCCGCATCCGTCAAATGCAAGTGCAAACGGTTTAGTTTATAAAATGCCAATGCGTCTATCTGTTTCTTCACAAATTCTTTAGAGAAGAAGTGGCGGGAGACATCCAGCATCATACCACGATAAGCAAAACGAGGGGTATCCTGTACTTCAACAGAAGCTATAGAATAGCCCGTGTCCGAAGGCTGAGATAACTGCAACAATGTCTGAATTCCATAAAACAACCCAGCACCGGAAGAAGCCTGAATCAGAATATGTTCAGGAGTAACGGATAATATATAACTTTCCGGTGACACCAACTGAGGCTTCTTTTCTGTTATCAATAAAGACAAGACATTCTGTTTATCTTTCTTTTTCCCTTCCTTAAATTGTACAGGTAATGCAGTTTTCAGATAGTTACCCAGAAGAATAGCTTCTTCTCCCTGTAGATTTGTATAAAGCTTTGTTTTTTCAGAGAGTAAAAAAGAGCCCGTACCCTGTTCCATCTTTAAGGGAACAGGAATTACGGACTGTGCATTTATGGGATGTGTACAAAGACACATCCCGATTACCCATAAGAAAAGACAAACTTTAGTGTATCTCTTTCTTATATTCATTAATTAATTGTGATTTCGTCTACAAATAAAAAGCCTGGATAACTCTTACCACCATGCCATTCCGGAATACTTTTCTCGGGTGAAGCTATAACTTTCACATATTGTGCAGTTACAGGTGTAAATGTTAGTTTATGGTCATAAACACCATTTTTATCAGTTTCCTTCATTGCAGGATAAGTTTCAGATGCCACTTTCGTGAAGTTTGTGCCGTCTTCTGAAACTTCTACAGAGAGTCCTCTTGTATCAAAAACCCAATCTCCCTTCTCTACGCAAGTAGAAATGGCAACGCTTGAAATCTCTGTTGGTTGTTTGAAATCAATAGTCACATCCATATCATTTCCTCTAAATGCAATCCAGCGTCCGGTTTTATAGTTACCATTTCCTTTCAAGCCATCTACCAACGTAGAGACACCTTTGAACTCATATTGTTTATTCACCGGCTGATTAGCAACAATCGGCTTCATGCTTGATTTACTGAAATCGATTTTCTCAGAAACGACACGACTATTGCCAGTAGGGCGAATAGCTATAGCCGAGAAGTCTGCATTTTCCTTAATCTTCAAAGCACCATCATAAACGGGAGAAGTACTCGTCGGCTCTGTACCATCTAGCGTGTAGTGGATTGGTGCATTATCAATTGTAGTAAGTGTAATGTCTAAAGTACCATCAGCCGGATTCGGAGTAAATTCTGCTTTTACATCAAATACGTGCTTTGCATAATTATATCCTTCTGCATCATACCACTTAATCAGTCGTGGAAGACGAGACAAGAAATCTTCGTAGTTCTTCTTATCAGGTGTTGACCACTGGACTTCACACAAAGCAGCCCAACGAGGCAAGACCATATATTGAGCATGAGAGAAAGTAGCAATATACTCTGTCCAAAGATTGGCTTGTACACCTTTTATATACTGCTGTTCTTCCGGAGTAAGGGAAGCCGGCATCGGCTCATAGCTGTACACTCTTTCCATCGGCAAATAACCTCCGATACCGAAAGGTTCATTTTCAGTATCTTTAGCCTGATAATAATCAAAATACAGATAAGTGTTCGGGGTCATGATCACATCATGTTTCTGCTTGGCAGCTTCAATACCTCCACTTTCGCCACGCCATGACATAACTGTTGCATTAGGAGCAAGTCCGCCTTCGAGAATCTCATCCCAACCAATAATCTGACGTCCGTGATCGTTCAGGAACTTCTCTATATGATTGATAACAAAACTCTGCAAACGTTCTTCCTTAGTATGATTCTTATCCGATTTCAAGCCCAACGCTTTGATACGTGCCTGACATTTCGGACATTTCTCCCATCTTACCTTCGGACATTCGTCACCACCTACATGGATATACTCTGAAGGGAAGATTTCAATCAATTCACCATATACATCTTCCAGGAATTTCAGAACCTGATCGTTGCCAGCACAAAGTACATCATCGGCCACTCCCCATTGTCTCCAAACTTCATACGGTCCACCGGTACAACCCAATTCCGGATAAGCGGCAAGGGCAGCCAGCATGTGTCCCGGAAGGTCGATCTCAGGAACAACAGTGATATAACGTTCTGCGGCATAATCTACAATTTCCTTAGCCTGTTCCTGTGTATAAAATCCACCATAGGGTGTGTTATCATATTCACCGGAGTTACGTCCGATGACCGTTCCCGATCTTTGAGAACCTATTTCCGTCAACTTCGGATATTTCTTGATTTCCAGACGCCATCCCTGGTCGTCAGTAATATGCCAGTGCAAACGGTTCATGTTATGCAAAGCCAGCATATCAATATAAGTCTTCACTTCATCAATTGTGAAGAAATGACGGCTAACATCGAAATGTGCACCACGATAACCGAAACGAGGAGCATCCTTAATTTCAACAGCAGGCAATGCTACATCAGCACCCAAAGCAATAGGCAATGATTTACGCAAAGTCTGAATACCATAGAAAACTCCGGCTTCTGTAGGGGCAGTTATCGTGACACCTTGATCGGTGACTTTCAACTGATAAGATTCAGGGTTTTCTACTTCTGAGCCTAACGCCAGCACTATAGCATTTTTACCTTCAGTTCCGGCTTCAATCGAAAAGTCTTTTCCGGTTGCAGTCTTCAGATAATCAGCCAAAAATTGCGCATTACGCTGCATCTTCTCATTTCCTTCCGGATAAAGGATTTTCACACCGCTTTTCAAAATAAAGGGGTTTACTTGCGATGTTACAATTTCTTGTGGCAATGGGATAATCTGATAATTGGCTTCTTCTTGTACCGAGTCACAAGAGCTCATCAGTCCTGCCAGTGCCACACATCCTGTTAATTTTAGGAGTTGTTTCATAAAATAAAAATTAGGTGTTAGTAGTTAATAAATTAGTTTTATTTATAGGTTTCTCGAATATGCTTGATATTGACAGGTAATTCTTCTCCCTTCTTTATCCGGGGAGAAGTAATAATTACTTTCTTACGTTCTCCGGGTAAGAGATCAAAGAAGTTGTCACTGTAACGGGCTCCCTGCAATGGAGTCTCAATAAAAAGATCTTTTGCCAACATTGATGAAAAGAGAGTCAATTCACATTTACCATCCGTCTGCTTCATTTGATAGGATACTGCTGCCGGAGGAAGTTGCAAATCTTTCGTCTTTCTGAAAAAATGGACGCTTTCAGCCACCTGATGTCCCGATTTATCTTTGAGTATCAATTTCAAGAAGCTGCGTCGGCAGTCTTCGGGAGTCAGCCAGCCATCCAGTTTTGCACGATAAACACATTTTGAAGTATTTGCCGGAGCTTCCAACGAATGTACTTGTATCTTCTTACCCAGCGTTTTTCCATCAAAATCCACGACTTTCATTTCCAATGTCATTTGCTCCATTGTATCAAGCCGGTCTGAAATTAGAAAAACACTCAAACTGTCATTCTGCTGTATAGGATTGATCAAGATCGGTGCAAAAGCACGCTTTGCCTGATAATGTAATGCCTTCCAATTACCATAATAATCAATACTTGACCAGGATACCACCGGCCAACTGTCGTTCAACTGCCAATACAATGTCCCCATACAATAAGGACGATTGCGTCTGTGAGCTTCCAGTCCATGCCGCATCCCCTGTCCTTGCAAGACTAATCCGACATACACAAAATCCTCGAAACTTTCGGGAATGATATAATCACGTTCCATATAAGTACGGATCAACGAATTGCCAATACTACTCTTCTGATGCGCATTCATCACTTCAGACTCAATCTGATAATCTTCAGGAGCAGCAAAAGCAGCAATGGTTTTCATTTCCGGAAATGACTGGAAACCAAATTCACTCATAAAACGCGGCAAATCGGTATCTAAAGACTCAAATGGCTTCTTTCCGTACCAGACTCCCCAATTATGACTGTCTCCTATCCCCCATGATTCCGGACGCCCCCAGTTAGCGAGATAGGGCGAACTGTGCACATAAAAACGATCCGAATCAAATTCTTTAACCATTGAAGGCAACAGCTCACGGAACAGTTTATCATAACCATGCATTAATCCTTGATAAACCTCCGGAGTAAATTTCTTCTCAAAGCCCCAATATTTCAGAGCTTCCAGTATTTCATTATTACCACACCACATCGCCAAAGAGGCATGATTCCGAAGACGACGAATATTGTAAACAGCCTCCGCCTCTACCCGTTTCAGGAAAGTAGGATCGGATGGATAAGGGGTACACGCAAACATAAAATCCTGCCAGACAAGTATCCCGTTCTCATCGGCAAGGTCATAGAAAAGATTATTCTCATATGTCCCGCCACCCCATATACGAACCATATTCATATTGGCTTCCTTCATGTCACGGAACAAAGTCTGATAGCGTTCCGTAGTAACATTAGGCAACAGTGCATCCTGAGGAATATAATTAGCTCCTTTGGCAAACATCGGTATGCCATTGACTTCAAAATAAAAAGATTCTCCGTCCTTATCTTTTTCATTTACCACACGAATCGTTCGTAAACCAATCCGATGAGATTGTTCCGCAACAATCCGATTTCCACAAACTATCTGAGCCGAGAAATCATACAGAGTCGGAGTTCCCCAACCATTAGGCATCCATCGTACAGGATTCGTCACTTCAGTAGGAAGAGTGATATGATTTATCCCGGGTTGCAGTGTCACCTGCTGTTTTACTTCTGTAATGGTAGTTCCATTCAACGATACATTGACCCTTACTTCAGCCGGAGTTTTCTGAGGAACAATCTGATTAACAATCAGTTCATTAGACAGACGAGCGTTTTCATCTGTCAGCGATAATTGTCTGACATGGTAGTCGGATATGGTAGCTATGTCGTAAAAACGAAGAGTAACCGGGCGCCAAACACCACTTGTCACCATTCGGATGCCCCAGTCCCAACCGTAACTATACGGAGCCTTACGGCTGAACACACTAAGATGTTTCTCGTGATGATCGTTATCCGCTGGATAATTAAAGCCATTGGAAGCATATTGCGGCAACGTTTGCCGGATAGGTGAATGGAAATAAATATATAAGTGATTCTCGCCCTTCCGCAACACTGATTTTACAGGAAGTGTATATCCCACAAACATATTATCAGCCTTCAGCAATAATGAGCCGTTGAGATATACGTCTGCATAGGTATCAAGACCTTCAAAAATAAGTTGGATTCCGTCACGATTCAATTGCTCTTCGGAGACTATAAAGGAGGTTCTATATTCCCAGTCCTCATTCTCCACCCATTGAATTTTCTTTTCATTCATCCCATAAAAAGGATTCGGCAGTAATTCATGACTGATCAGGTCCTGATGAACCGTACCAGGAACTGTGGCTGGCATCCACTTTTCAGTCCCTGATTGAGAAAATTCCCAACCGGTATCCAGTAGCATGACTTCCGAAGTGTCATTACCTTGAGCATAAACCATACTACAGCAACATAGCAATCCACATGCTATCGGGGCTATCTTTCCTGTCAAATTTAAGATCATAGTGGGGGCATTAGATATTAACGGAGTAAAGATATTGCTTTTTTGTTAAATATTTCCTATTGAAGCCACAAAATATCTCATTTCATCGAAAATTCGGCACGAAATGTCGAAGCAGGCAGTCCTTCCCGATTGATCAGATTAGCCCGCGTAAAAGGTTGCCAGCCATATCGTACATAGCGGGGATTTTGCACTTCTTTACTATATACCTTCACCTGTTCTCCTACAACCTCAGCCGTTGCCGGATAATAGATACCATCATATTCCGCTACTTCAAAGCATTGTAAGGGCTTTCCGTCCGAGCTCCGCATCCCTTTTCCATAATCAAAAGACAAAAAGACTTTCCCACCGCGAACGTTTGCACCACGAAATAAAGGACCAGAAGGAATGACATTTTTCTGATACGTTTTATTCAAAGCCCATCGCGCCAAACGCTCTCCCACGGGTTTCTTACAGGTAGGATGCACATCCAGAGAATCACCATGATCGCTGGATACAGCCATTCCGATATGAGAAATTTCATTCAACATTCTACGCTGACTATCACGGAACCAAGGCCAAGAAGGGCGATTCAAACTGGATAATTGTACATAATAAAAAGGCAGGCAGGCATCATTCCAATTCTTTCGCCAACTATTCACGAGCAGTTTAAATAATTTTTCATGGGCTTCCCAATTATGCGCATTCGATTCTCCCTGATACCAGATTACTCCTCGTATCGGATACTGTTCCAAAGGCCGAATCCCCGACTCATATAAATAACAAGGCTCATACGGATGCCTCTGCTGGCTATTTGCTGACTTTTTTATATTCAAAGCAGCCCGTCCGCGCACCCATTCCTGAATAAAATCATTTTTAGTCCAGTCTTTTAAAATGGCGGGAAACTGATATTCCAAACTAGCTCTATCTACCCAGGCTTCTGTAGGTGATCCTCCAATGGCATTGCAAATCAATCCAACCGGAACATTCAGACTATCTCTTAGCATCTTACCAAAATAGTATGCAATTGCCGAGAAATCAGAAGCTGTCGCCGGAGTACAATTTTTCCATTCCGTATCCTTATAATATTGGAGATGATTCAACGAGTCAAGTACGGACGCCTCCCATTCGACGGCATTTGTGCGCCAACGTGCTTTCATATCATACAAACGAAGTTGCTGATCTGCGGCACGTGGAATATCGTCTCGGGCAGTCGAAGCCTGTTTCAGCATAAACTCCATATTTGACTGACCGGAACAAAGCCAGACTTCACCCGCTAACACATTTTGATATTGAAGGTCTGTCTCATCCGTTGAGATCTTTAAGGTATAAGGACCACCCGCCTTTAAAGGAGGCAACGTTACCGACCATTTTCCATTCAGACCTGCTTTTGTTTTCATTTGCCGGTCGGCTATGCTTACAGTTACCCGGTCCCCGGCATTGGCAATTCCTTGAACCGTCAGCGGAACATCCCGTTGCAATACCATATTATCTGTATAAAGCAACGACATTTTCAGTCCGCCATAATCTCCGGTAATGGCGGAATATACGGTCTGAGCCATAATAAACGCTCCTTCGGAATCAGGGTGTACGGCGTCCGTCAATATGAAAGGGTATGGATACAACGGCTCATGAAAGTCGATCAACTGTACTCCGGTATAGCGTGCCACATTCTCAATAGCCAATTGTATTTCTCCATGCCAGTCACGTGTCCCTGACAGGAAACGAGGATGCCGATCGGCAATAGGTGTAAGTCTGGCAATCATAATCCGGACTTTAGAATTAGCCGCCCGAAAAGAATCGATCAATTCAATGTAATCTTTCACAAAGGAATCACGATAATCGGGCCAATCACGGGGATCTGTATCATTGATGCCTAAATGAATAACCACAATATCTCCGCCAAAGTCGATCGCTCTGCGATACTCATCTTGCTGCATGTAAGGCCGGTGCCCTTTATTCAACAAGGTAGCACCCGATTTGCCGAAGTTTTCGACTTGATAAGACTCTCCCAACATCTTCTGTAATTGCGCCGGATACGATTGTGTAGTCCGGTCGGGCAATCCATAACCATAGGTGATACTATTCCCGATGCAGGCAACTTTAATACGATTTTCCTGTGCACTCGCTGCTGTAACAAACAAGATGGCAACAACAATCAATAATACATTTTTCATCATATAAGAGTCAATTACATTTTCTTTTCCGGAGAATAGATCAGCCCTTCTACGGCCTTATCGCCGTCAGGAGTAACAAATACTGCGGTAAACATCCATTTAACCAATCGTACTTCATTCGTTGAGAATTTGCCGACAGGCAGTTTCAGCAATACCTTATTCCAGCCTTTATGCAAATGAACCCGTAGTGGCAGACGTGCCACACAATTTTCATTACCTAAGGCTGTTTCCAAACTTTTCACGCGATGAGTAGCAGACCATACCGGAGGCAGTATTTCCTGATCATTAATCCAAATACGGCTTTCTTTATAATCCCACTTTCCCGGTAATGGCGGCAGGTCATTCTCAGAACGTCCATAATTTTGAAATTCAGCCCATAAGCCGACTTCCTGTGCTTTAGAAGAATAGACATACGTGTAGGCATAAGCAGTATGATTCTCCTGCGGGTCTTTATAAAAAGCCGGCACAATTTTCCCCCATACGTGCCGGAGATAGATACCGGCTCCTATGGCAGGACGCACTCCATATTGCTTCCCTTCATAGGTATATGAATCTTTCAGCTCTTCTTCCGGTGGAAAAACTTTAGTCAGATCCCCCTCATTCGGAAAAGCATCTGTAATGTTCCATTTTACATGAGTCTGTTTGACATAGGCAAATGGATACCCTTTAAACAGATGCTCTTTATACCATAACATACGACTTTCGAAGTCCTCAAAATTACGAAAAACCTCAGAGTTTTCATCTACAGGAAGAATTGTTCCTTGCTTATCAAAATATTCAGTTCCTCCTCCCCGCCATGAACGCTCTGCGATAGCCAGCATATTCGGGTAAAAGTTATTTTCCAGAACCATATTCCACTCTTTGTCGATTAAACGATCATTCCAGATACCCATAATGACTCCGGCAAGATCATCACTTCCCATATCCGCATTATAAATCCGACTATTATATAGAGCAATTATATCGCCGAACGTATCAAAATGATTCAAATAATGGAAACGGGAGTCAATAGCGGGAATACCTTGTTGGGCTTTGCCACGATAGCTCCAAAGTTGCATCATGTCGATCTCACCCGTCTTATACTTCCATCCGGGATTCCAGGAAATCACTTTTTTCCCTTTGTCACGGATATAAGCCACCATTTCGGGCACAAACTGCGGATTAGTAAAATGCACTTCGTCTGTTCCAATATGGAGATATGGAACATCAAACGTTTCACAAATCTCATCCAGCAGGAGTTTCAGGATCTTCATTCCTTCCGGACTTTGCATATCATGACGGAAAGTACGGATAAATGCCGCACTATGTCCGGGCATATCAATCTCCGGAATCAACAGTACCTGATGAGCTTTACAGAACTCGGTCAACTCTCTCGCTTCCTCCAACGTGTAATATTTACCCGCCATACGAGTCATATTCACACTATCATTCAACATCGGAAAGATTTTACTTTCCAGACGCCATGCCTGATTTTCCGTCAAGTGCCAATGAAAGGTATTGATTTTAAATCGGGATAAAATGGTTATCTCACGTTTCAATTCCTCCAAAGACAAGTAGCTACGCCCTACATCCTGCATGAAACCCCGAATCCGGAAAGCCGGCCAATCAGTGATAGTACCACATTTCAGTCGGATTTTCTTTCCCTTTTCTTCTTTTAGTTGATATAGTGTCTGCATCGCCCAATATACTCCACGCTCTGCTACAGCCTCCACAGTAATTGCCTTTGGAGTAATAGTCAGACGATAAGCCTCTTCCAGATTGACAGGTACGTTGTCAATCGCGTCAACCAATTTTATATTGATAGAGGATACCGACTGATCAGTCAGAGTGCCTCCCATCTCCGTCACAAAACGCTTCCATTCCTGCGAAAGCACAGGAGTGGAAAGCTGCATTTTATCCACGACAAAATATCCTTTTGCAAGCACACATTGCTGAGGTTGGGGAAGCAGATGCAAATGACCTGCTCCTAATATACATAAGGTATGGAATAAAAATGCAATCCCCAAAAAGATTCGAAGACTTTTCATCGAATCAAATCTTTCAGTTTTACTGCTTGAAATGTCATGTGGGCGGCACTACTCTCATACAAGATGCCAATCGTTTCCCGATCAATCATTGTCAGACAGCTATATCCCCAGCCTTCTCCTTCATCCAGCATTAACTGATGTTCGGGAAGCCAGGTCAGTCCGCCGTCCAGGCTGGCTTTAATAGTTATATGATTGCGTCCTCTGGTCGTATTCGGATTCGAGAACAAAAGGATATCTTTATCAAGTACATTATCTTTAGCTTCCACATGGATCAAACTGGCCATACATACAGGTTCCTGCAAGGCTTTCCGGGAGGAAGGATGTTCTGTCCATGTCTTGCCCAGATCTTTTGTTATTGCCACAGCACGGCTTCCTCCACGGTTATCCCGCATATTCAGCATCAGCACTCCGGGCTCTGTTTCTACTACTTGCGCTTCGGTTGTATTGGTGCGTGCCATGTTGTGCATCTTCCATGTTTTTCCGCGGTCTTTACTATACATGATGCCGGCATTAGGTACACGGGTAGAGTCAATAAACTGAGTAGGGAATACTAAAGTTCCATCACTCATTGTTATTCCCCGTCCCGGTCCCTGAAGCAAGAAATACCAGGAAGGGTCTTTTACTTGTTCGGTTATATTAATCGGTTTCGACCAGGTTTTACCGTCATCCGTACTTTTTGCCATCACCAGTTGTGCTGTTTGATATAGATCCATTCCGGGATGAGAACTCCACCAGGCACGTTGATTACCCATTCCGTGTGTCCATGCGGCAACAACCCATATTGTATTCGTTTGGGTATCTACCAGAATAGAAGGGTCCCCTACCCCATTCTGTGCAGCAGGCAAACCATCATATTCGCCGAACGAAAGAGGAAGGCGCATCTTTTCCCATGTTTTGCCACCATCCGTGCTCCGGCTCAAACCGACATCTACATATTCCTGCAGATCAACACTGCTATTATAACGGACATCATATACGCCAAGCAGGGTTCCTTTATTTGAAGTTACCAATCCGGGAATACGGAAAGAAGCCGAACCGTCATCACCGGCATGGCGGACACCCACTGCCATTCGATGAATGATGTCTTTCGGCGACCGTTCTTCACAAATGGCTTCTTTACCATCGATCTTCACTGATTGAAGTTCGGAACTTATTTTCGTGAAAAGAGAAGCCTCCGGCTTCATCTGCAAGCTGATCCAAAAGAAATTAATCCCCGGGAACAACTTATAATGACTCTTCAAAACTACTTTTTCAGAAGGCCGCAAGACTTCCGCACATTTTATCGAATAAGACGGTATTGCTGCCAATGTATTCCCCGGACGGTGACTGGATATATAGTCAACAGGTGCAAACCTCTTCTTTCCTTTATCTTGTAAAGCTTCCGTACCGCCATAATAGAGTTTGACTGCCTGTACATCCGACAGATTGACACTCTTTCCAAAATCCAAAACGATCTCATCCATCATCCGGCTTTCTTTTGCATCTAAACGAAAGTAGAACAATACGTTATCCTGCCGCTCAATTAAAATAGGAATTTGCGTCTGATGTACAAAAACGGTGTCTGAAGCTTTCACAAAGATAGAGCACCCTAACAAGAGAACAAGGGTAAGTAAATAATGATTTCTTTTCATAAATGGGGGTATTAGTTAGTTTAACGAAGGCAAAGATAAGATTTTCTCAGCATATATTTAACAGTCAAAGCGACAAACTTGCGTTTTTTACCAAGTTCTCGTAGGACTAGTCAACACTCTGACCACCGTTCTTGCTCTTGTGATCATCGACAGGGTCGGCCGCAAGCAACTGGTCTATTACGGAGTTTCGGGGATGGTTGTCTCCCTCCTGCTGATCGGCATTTACTTCCTCTTCGGTGATTCCTGGGGA
>NZ_JAMOKH010000049.1:0-42956 GCF_023656585.1 Bacteroides sp. B1-V-101
CAAAAGACAACTAACATAGGAATAAGAATAACAAAAGTAAACCTATTTAGATATTAAAGTATATTGAGTAAACTAATTCAGTTATAACAAACGAAGTTGTCAACTAAAACCAGTACACATCAATGGCTTAGAGTTTCCATAAATTTCCTGCCTTGGAAACTGCCGTTTCCCGGTGTGGGAACGATCGTTTCCTTTAAAGGTAACTGTCGTTTCTCGGTGAGGGAACGCCCGTTTCCTAACGGGAAACAGATAAAGAGAAGGGACCCAATGAAAATCATCTATTATAATGATAATATTATTTAGGCACGGATTGCACGAATTTCACGGTCTTTAATTGAATAGAACTGTGTTAATTCGTGAAATCCGTGCCTAAATGAAACTAAAAAGTGTTTTGATTACATATTCGTGTAGTCAATTCTTTATTTATATCCGGCAGCTTTAGCTATTCGTTTCGGAATTTCCGTATTGTCAATCTTCTCACCGAACAGTTGAGAACCGGCACCGATGGCAAATACCGGCACATAACCGGCAGAGTGACCGCCGCTTACCCAGCCTACCATGGATATTTGATCCATTACTTCTTTAGCGCGTGCAGCCATCGGCTCGCTCTTAGAGTACATGCTTTCGGCAAATACCACTTTATTTCTGACAAAGGATTGTTCGAACTCGTCACGCAGCTTCTTTTCCTGTTCCCAGGAAATAGGGAACTGTTTCCAGAAGCCCATTTCTTCACCCAGGAATTCTTTCATGTCTTCCCAAGTCACTTTGTTGCCTTTTGATTTTCTTAGTTCGCTGATACGTCTGGACAATCCGTCAGCAGAATGTTTTTGATATTGCAATGCTTTCAGGTTCAACGCATATTTGCCTGTACCCAGTACGATACCACCGGTTTCGTGGTCGGCCGTAACAACGATCAGTGTTTCTTTCGGATGTTTCTTGTAGAATTCGTAAGCTACTTTGATAGCGTCATCCATATCCTTTACTTCATTGAATACGGTAGCGGCGTCATTACCGTGGCAAGCCCAGTCAATCTTTCCACCTTCTACCATTAAGAAGAACCCTTTGTTCTTGCCTTTGGTCAGGAAGTCGATAGCGCTTTCTGTGATTTGGGCGAGAGTCAGATCATCGCTTTTACGATCGATAGCATAAGGCAGGCAGGCAGGATCTTTGCCTTCTTCCTGTATCAGGATCATTTTGCCGGCATCCTTGCTTTTGGCTTTATAATCGCTGTAACCACGTGCTACGGTGTAGCCTGCTTCTTCGAAAATAGGGAAGATGTTGGGAGCGTCTTTCTTGTCATACGTCTTGTCCGGTTTCAGAAAACCACCGCCTGCATAGAAGTCAAAGTTCGCTTTTGTCAGATCGACAGCGATTTCATAATTCATATTACGGTCTGCCTGATGAGCGTAGAAAGCGGCAGGAGTGGCGTGGTCTACGCTGACGGAAGTAGTGACACCCACTTTCTTTCCGGCCTTCTTGGCTTTTTCGGCTACGGTTTCAATCGGGTTTTTGTCTTCTCCTACAGAGATAGCGCTGTTGTAGGTCTTCTTTCCGGTTGCCAGTGCAGTACCCGCAGCGGCAGAGTCGGTAACGGAGTTTGTCGCGGAGAAAGTGGTTGCCATCGTTGCTACGGGAAATTGGGTGAACAATAAAGGTTCAACGCCGATGCGCCCGTTTTGCAGTTCTGCCTGATACATCTCAGTACCATTTACCTGATTGACTCCCATTCCGTCTCCGATGAAATAGAATACATACTTTGCCTGCTGACCGTTGGCTGCAACGGAAATAAGGACAAAGAGCAGTGTGTAAATCAACTTTTTCATTCTTTTGTATCTTAATATTAGGGTTAGTGATGGACAAAGGTAATAAAAAACGGTGGAAGTGCCGAAGCAAATCCACCGTTTCTTTATGTCATTTGTATGACATTTATGCTTTCACGCGTCCTACGTAAGAACCGTCACGAGTGTCGATTTCAATTGTTTCACCTTCGCTGATGAACAAAGGCACACGTACTGTTGCACCTGATTCTACGGTAGCAGGTTTCAGTGTGTTGGTAGCTGTATCACCTTTCATTCCCGGTTCTGTGTAAGTAACCTTCATCTGGACCTTGATCGGCATATCTGCATAAAGTACTGTTTCGGTAGAAGCGTCAGAAACAACTTCCAGTGTCATACCTTCGAGCAGGAAGTCTACACCGTTGATCAGGTCGTGAGCGATAGGGTGCTGGTCAAAAGTTTCCTGGTTCATGAAGATATAGTCTTCTCCTTCTTTATACAGGAATTGGTATGGGCGACGTTCAACGCGTACATCTTCCAGTTTTTCACCGATATTGAAACGGCGTTCCAGAACATAACCGCTTACTACGTCTTTCAGCTTGGTACGCATAAATGTGTTACCTTTACCTGGTTTTACATGCAGGAATTCTATACAGAAATAGAGCTTTCCGTCCATACGGATACAAGTTCCGTTTTTGATGTCTTGAGCATTAATCATACTGCTGTTTTTCTTATTATATTATTGTTATTTAATTGTCTTCGTCGTAATTCGAGTGCAAAAGTAATCTAAATCAGTAAAAAACACAAAAACTTTTGAGCAAAAATGACTTATCGCTTGGTTAATTTAAAAAAAGTCTCTATTTTTGCAGCCCGATTACGTAGAATAATAACATAAAAACAAGATACAGTAATGAAAAGAACATTTCAACCCTCTAACAGAAAGAGAAAGAACAAACACGGTTTCCGTGAGAGAATGGCATCGGCTAATGGTCGTAGAGTATTAGCTGCTCGCCGTGCGAAAGGCAGAAAGAAACTGACTGTTTCTGATGAGTACAACGGACAGAAGTGGTAATCATCACTCAGAAACAAAAAAGGCGGAGTTTTAAACTCCGCCTTTTTTGTTTGCTTCTATTTTCATTAAAGTTGGTTATAACTTCCTTTTTATGATAAAAAGTACAGGACTCTTGGCACAGTAGTTAAATAGAGTATTAAATAATGTTTAATGGAATGCTCTTTGTCACTTTTTAGCTTTCTTTGTCACAGATCATAGACGGAATATATGCGACAGACGGTTGTGCTCAGAGAATCCGGAAGCCGCATCCTAGAATATAAGGTTGTTGAAATCTATAGGAGTGGGGAATATAGTTGCAACAATTGTGGTGATGACAGGTGTCCTTGCATTTATGCAGGGACATTTTCATTGCCCACTATTCCGAAATTCAACTAATTTGTAGTATCTTTGGCGCGGATTAACAGCAAAGCGTATGACAATCAAAGAATTCTTTTCTTTTAAAACAAATAAATATTTCTGGGTGAATATCCTTGTCATGATTGTGGCAGTGGTGCTGATTGTGTTCGGCGTGATGAAATGGCTGGATGTTTATACTCGTCACGGTGAGGCGGTGGTTGTGCCCGATGTAAAAGGGATGACTGTGGATGAAGCTTCAAAAATGTTCCGCAATCACGGATTGGTATGTGTCGTTTCCGATTCTAATTATGTGAAGAATATGGCAGCTGGCATTGTACTTGATGTCAACCCGGGAATCGGACAAAAAGTGAAAGAAGGCCGCACCATTTACCTGACTATCAATACACTGAGTATTCCTTTACGTGCTGTTCCCGATGTGGCGGACAACAGTTCTCTGCGCCAGGCACAGGCGAAAGTGCTTGCTGCCGGATTCAAGCTGACCGAGATTCAGTTGATGAACGGTGAGAAGGACTGGGTGTACGGCATTAAATATCAGGGGCGCTCATTGAATGCGGGAGATAAAGTACCTTTGGGAGCTGCATTGACACTGATGGTAGGAAACGGAGAAAACGAACCGTTGGAAAGCGACTCCATGGAAAATGTTGAAGGGGCAGATGAACCTGTTTCCTCAGAATCCCCTTCAAGTCAGGATGATAGTTGGTTTTAATTGATAAATAACGAAACAGATTCACATGATCGAGGAAGAACTTCCGGATGAACTGGAGAATGATTTGGATGATATAGAACCTGTCGGTGACGAATCCCAGCTTTACGAACATTTTCGGGTGGTCGTAGACAAGGGACAGGCGATGGTCAGAGTCGACAAATATCTGTTCGAACGTATTGTCAATGCTTCGCGCAACCGTATTCAGAAGGCTGCCGAAGATGGATTCGTCATGGCTAACGGTAAGCCGGTGAAGAGCAGCTACAAGGTTAAGCCGCTCGATGTCATTACCGTCATGATGGACCGTCCTCGTTATGAGAACGAGATTATTCCCGAAAATATCCCCCTTAATATCGTTTACGAAGATCCATATGTAATGGTAGTGAACAAGCCTGCGGGACTGGTAGTACATCCGGGACACGGAAACTATCACGGTACGCTTGTCAATGCGTTGGCATGGCACATGAAAGATATTCCTGAATATGATGCCAATGACCCGCACGTCGGCCTGGTCCACCGGATTGATAAAGATACGTCCGGTCTGCTGGTGATTGCCAAGACGCCGGATGCCAAGACCAACCTCGGAATACAATTCTTTAATAAGACGACCAAACGCAGATACCGTGCCCTTGTCTGGGGAAATGTGGAACAGGATGAAGGCACGATTGTAGGCAGTATCGCCCGTAATCCGAAAGACCGGATGCAGATGGCGGTTATGTCCGACCCGTCGATGGGCAAGCACGCGGTCACTCATTATCGGGTGCTTGAACGGCTGGGATATGTCACGCTGGTAGAGTGCATACTCGAAACCGGACGTACTCATCAGATTCGTGTCCACATGAAACATATCGGGCATGTACTTTTCAATGACGAACGCTATGGCGGTCACGAAATTCTGAAAGGTACTCACTTTAGTAAATACAAACAATTTGTAAATAATTGCTTTGACACTTGTCCCCGGCAGGCTCTGCATGCCATGACATTGGGGTTCGTACATCCCGTCACAGGCGAAGAGATGTACTTTACTTCCGAACTTCCGGATGACATGACCCAGCTTATCGAGAAGTGGCGAGGCTATATAAGTAACAGAGAAATAGAATGAAACGCACAATTGCTATCGTAGCCGGAGGTGACACCTCCGAATTTCATGTATCCCTGCGTAGTGCACAGGGAATATATTCCTTCATAGATAAGGAAAAGTACACACTGTACATTGTCGAGATGCAGGGGACCCGTTGGGAAGTACAATTGCCGGATGGTGCAAAAGCACCGGTAGACCGCAATGATTTCAGCTTTATGCTGGGAACGGAAAAGATCAGGTTTGACTTTGCCTATATTACCATTCACGGTACTCCGGGCGAAGACGGCCGTCTTCAGGGATACTTTGACATGATGCACATACCATACTCTTGTTGCGGGGTGCTGGCTGCGGCGATCACCTATGACAAGTTTACCTGCAACCAATACCTGAAAGCCTTCGGAGTGCGTATTGCAGAATCGTTGCTATTGCGTCAGGGACAATCGGTTTCCGACGAAGATGTGATGGAAAAGATCGGTTTGCCTTGTTTCATCAAGCCGAGTCTGGGCGGTTCGAGCTTCGGCGTAACAAAGGTTAAGACGAAAGAACAAATACAGCCGGCCATTGTTAAGGCCTTTGAAGAAGCCCAGGAAGTGCTCGTAGAAGCATTCATGGAAGGAACGGAGCTAACCTGCGGCTGCTATAAAACCAAAGACAAGACCGTCATCTTCCCGCCTACGGAAGTGGTGACACATAATGAGTTCTTTGATTATGATGCAAAATACAATGGTCAGGTAGACGAGATTACTCCTGCACGCATCTCGGACGAACTGACGAATCGCGTGCAAATGCTGACCTCGGCCATTTATGACATATTGGGCTGTTCCGGTATCATCCGTGTGGATTATATTGTGACTGCCGGCGAAAAGATCAATCTGCTGGAAGTGAATACAACTCCGGGGATGACCACTACAAGCTTTATTCCCCAGCAAGTGCGTGCTGCCGGACTGGATATAAAGGATGTGATGACTGATATAATAGAAAATAAATTTTAGGTATTAAGTATTAGGTAATAAGTATTAATTCCATGCGGTTTACAGCGCAGCCTAATACTTAATACTTAATACCTAATACTTATTTATAAACTTCATAGCTTATGGATACTACAGAGTTTGATGAGATTCGTCCTTATAATGATGAGGAACTTCCTCAAATCTTTGAGGAGCTGATTGCTGATCCTGCTTTTCAGAAGGCGGCTACTGATGCGATACCGAACGTCCCCTTTGAACTTTTGGCGCAGAAAATACGTGCCTGTAAGAGCAAGCTGGATTTTCAGGAAACATTCTGTTATGGTATTTTATGGAAAATAGCGGCGGACCATACGGATGGGCTGACTCTGGATCATACGGCTGTGCCGGATAAGAGCAAGGCTTATACATATCTCTCCAATCATCGGGATATTATATTGGATTCGGGCTTCCTCTCTATCTTGCTGATCGATCAGGGGATGGATACGGTTGAGATAGCGATTGGTGACAATCTGCTGGTTTATCCGTGGATCAAGAAGCTGGTGCGTGTCAACAAGTCGTTTATTGTACAACGGGCGCTGACTATGCGGCAGATGCTGGAATCTTCGGCACGGATGTCCCGTTATATGCATTATACCATTAGTGAGAAGAAGCAGTCCATCTGGATTGCCCAGCGCGAAGGACGTGCCAAAGACTCGAACGACCGTACTCAGGACAGCGTGCTGAAGATGCTGGCGATGGGTGGTGAAGGTGACTTGATCGACCGTTTGATGGAGATGAACATCGCTCCTCTTGCCATTTCGTACGAATATGACCCCTGTGACTTTCTGAAAGCGCAGGAGTTTCAGTTGAAAAGAGATATAGAAGGATATAAGAAAACCACTCAGGACGATTTGATCAGTATGCAGACCGGTCTTTTCGGATACAAAGGGAAAGTGCATTTTCAGACGGCTCCCTGTATCAATGACAGGTTGGCGCAGCTGGACCGTTCGTTACCGAAGCAGGAACTGTTCTCCAGCATATCTGCCTGCATCGACCAGAGGATTCATAGTAACTATCGGATCTATTCGGGCAATTACGTTGCCTATGACTTGCTGAAGGGTACATCCGAGTTTGCCGGTCATTACACTCCCGAAGAGAAACAACGATTCGTTACCTATATCGAGCAACAACTGGGCAAAATAAAGATTCCGAATAAAGACGAAGACTTTTTGCGTGGAAAATTGTTATTAATGTATGCCAATCCGTTGGTGAACTATTTAGCTGCTTGCCAATGAATAAAGTAAAGTTACATACACTCTGGCTTTTGGGAATGCTTTTCCTGATGACTGCCTGCGGGGATGATGATTACTATTATCCTTCTGTGAAGTTGGAATTTGTCACAGTGAAGGCTGGGGCGGATGGTCTGATACAGAGTCTGCTTCCTGACAAGGGAGAGCTGTTGACTGTTGCGAAAGACCGTACCGGATCAACCATTTCTCCGAACTCGGCTAGGCGTGTGATCAGTAACTATGAAGTAAATCCGGAGGATGCTACGGCTGTCATATACTCATTGCAGTCGGTGGTGACACCGGAGCCAAAGGGGGCTGACGATCCGGCTTTCGAAGGCGGACTGAAGTATGATCCGGTAGATGTGACCAGCATTTGGCTGGGGCGTGACTATTTGAATATGATTCTGAACGTGAAGATCAATATCAATAGTGGCAAACAGCACGTGTTTGGTATGATAGAAGAGAGCGTTGAGGCGGAAGGGGATGAGACAGTCGTAACCTTGTCTCTGTTTCATGATGCGAATGGGGATGAGGAGAACTATAATCGCCGTGCCTACATTTCTGTTCCTCTGACGAAATATGTGGATGAAGAAAATCCTCATCAAACCATAAGGATAAAATTCAAGTATCATACCACAGATAAAAGTGGTGTGGTGGTAGAATCAAGCAAGTATTGTGATCCGGGATTTGAATATGTTCCGGGCGTGAACTGATTAAGATAGTACATATGTTTAAAATGAATCAATTAGTCGTGGGATTATTTTTATTTCTCTCTTCTCTTTTCTCCTGTCAGCAGAAAGGAGACTTTAAAACGGTGAATGTAGAGGATTTCGATTCTATCATTCAGGATGAAGAAGTGCAGCGTCTGGATGTTCGTACACTGGCTGAATATTCAGAAGGACATATTGCAAAAACGATCAATATAAATGTGATGGATGACTCTTTTGTCTCGATGGCGGATTCATTGTTGCAAAAGAGCAAACCGGTTGCATTGTATTGCCGTAGCGGTAAACGGAGCAAGAAAGCTGCGGCGATCCTTAGTGAAAAAGGATATAAGGTTGTGGAGCTTGGTAAAGGATTCAATGCCTGGCAGGCGGCAGGAAAGGAGATAGAATACTAAACTGTGAGCGGTGGAAGTCTCGTCTTCTTTACTGAAAGTTCATTCTTATACGTTTTTTCAATTACTATCAGATTGCTTTATATCTGTTATTTATGCAAATCAATAGTTGAATTTTGTTCCTTTCCGCATGGATTTGAACTAAATGATAATCAATAGTATCTTAAATCTCCTCCTTCGAGAAGGAGGAGTACCCGTAGGGGGAGGTGGTAGGTGAATGCATAATCCTGTTATTTACAAAGAAATAGGTATAAACATTATTTCTCCTACCACCTCGGTCTGCGACCACTCCTCCTTCTCGAAGGAGGAGATTCGAGATAGAATCGACTTTTTAATCACCCCCCAATGGTGATACTACTGTTTGATTCATTTTTGTTCAATTATGAATTATTCACTGTTTACACTTTTTTATAACTCATAATGATAAAAAATCTTCTGAATAAACAGCTGTACTACGGTTTATTCCAATCCCTCAATCAATCTCTTCAAAACCACTGTAGCCGAGATTTCACGGTTGGCAGCTTCGGGGATAACGATAGACTGGGGACTTTCGATTACATCATCCGTAACGATCATATTTCTGCGAACAGGCAGGCAGTGCATAAAGAAAGCATTGTTGGTTACTGCCATCTGTCGGTCGCTGACTGTCCATTCACGGTCTTTGCTTAATATCTGGCCGTAATTGTCGCCTGTATAGGCAGCCCAGTTCTTGGCGTATATAAAGTCTGCTCCTTCGAAAGCCTTCATCTGATCATATTCTACCTTGGCATTTCCTACGAATTGAGGTGCCAGCTCATATCCTTCCGGGTGAGTGATAACGAAATCATAGTCAGTGGCATTCATCCACTCTGCAAAGGAGTTGGGAACAGCCTGTGGCAATGGACGGGGATGTGGCGCCCAAGTCATTACGACTTTGGGACGTGCCGTCTTTTTATATTCCTCAATGGTGATTAAATCGGCAAAGCTCTGCAATGGGTGGCGGGTAGCTGCCTCCATCGAGAAGACAGGACGTCCGGAATATTGGATAAATTGATTCAGAATAGTCTCCTGATAGTCAAAATCACGATCTTCGAAACGGGCAAAGGAACGTACTCCGATGATGTCACAATAACAACCCATCACAGGAATCGCTTCCAGCAGATGTTCCGGTTTGTCACCATCCATGATGACGCCACGTTCTGTTTCCAGTTTCCATGCACCTTGGTTGATGTCCAGCACCATTACATTCATTCCCAGATTAAGAGCAGCTTTCTGTGTGCTGAGGCGGGTACGGAGGCTGGAATTAAAGAAGATCATCATCAATGTCTTGTTTCGTCCCAACTCTACATATTTGAAGCGGTCTTTTTGAATTTCAAATGCTTCTGCAAGGGCTGATTTTAAATCGCCGATGTCCTGTACACAAGTAAATTTCTTCATTTTATCTATCATTAATCGTTATTGTCCAATTGATCATTTGTCGTTTCCTCACTTTACCATCTGGTCTGTCCGTCGCCTTCGATCACCCATTTGTAGGAAGTGATTTCCTCCAGTCCCATCGGACCGCGGGCATGCAGCTTTTGAGTACTGATGCCGATTTCGGCTCCCAGGCCGAATTGTGCACCGTCGGTGAAAGCGGTAGATACGTTGGTATATACGCATGCCGCATCTACTATCTTAGTAAACAAGGCGGCACGCTCTTTGTTTTCGGTCACGATACATTCGCTGTGCCTTGAACTGTTTTCCTGTATATGCCCCAGTGCGTCTTCAAAACTTTTCACCGTTTTGACAGCCATTTTGTAATCCAGAAACTCTCTTCCGAAGCTTTCCGGGGTGGCAGGTTGCAGCAACTCAGCCGGATAATGTCCTTCCAGTGCCTGATAAGCCTGTGTATCTGCATAGATAGTAACCTTGCTTTTTTTCAGTTGATCGCAGAGCGCAGGCAAATCTCCCAGACGTTTTTCATGAATGATGGTGCAGTCGAGCGCATTGCAGACACTGACACGGCGTGTCTTGGCATTATGGATAATATCCGCTCCTTTCCGGGTATCTCCGAACTCATCAAAATAAGTGTGACAGATACCTGCTCCTGTTTCAATGACAGGAATCCGCGCATTCTCGCGCACGAAATTTATCAGATTGCTGCTTCCTCTCGGAATAATCAGGTCTACATAGCCTGTCGCATTCAGTAATGCTGCCGTAGCCTCTCTGTCAGCCGGGAGCAGTTCTACTATATGCGGATTGACATGAAACTTTTCGAGTACCTTGTGAATGACACTGATGATGGCACGGTTGGAATCGTCCGCATCACTTCCACCTTTCAGGATACAGGCATTTCCGCTTTTCAAGCAAAGGGAAAAAACGTCGAAGCTGACATTAGGACGCGCTTCATAGATGATGCCTATTACTCCGAAGGGGACACTGACTTTGGTCAGCTTCATTCCATTGGGGCGGGAGGTTTCCTTTAAAATCCTTCCCAGCGGGGAGGGGAGAGTGGCTACATTACGTGTGTCGGCAGCGATGCCTTTCAGCCTCTCTTCCGTCAGTTTTAACCGGTCGTACTTCGGGTTACTCTTGTCCATCCGTGCCAGGTCCTTTTCATTTTCTGACAGGATAAAGGGTGTTTCGGCAATGGCAGCATCAGCGACCGCGTTCAGTATCTGATTGATGGTGTCGTCGCTCAGCAATGCCAATTCCCGGCTGGCAGCTTGTACAGCAGCGAAAGTTCCGTTTAAATTTGTAGTCATTTGCTCCTTTTTACGTTTTATGTTTTTTATTCGATATACAGATAGTCGTAATGTACTACAGGCTTTTTGCCATGTTTGCCCATTGCTTCCCTGGCCTGTGCGGAGTCGCAGTTCGCTTTTCCTACACCAACCTGATTGCCCTGGAAGTCCATGATGCGTACAATATCGTCTTTCTCAAATTCGCCTTCGATGTGGGTGATTCCGACCGGAAGAATGCTGGCTGCCTTCTCCGAGCTGAGTATATCCGTGGCACATTCGTTAATATGGATTTCCCCTTTGGCGAATCCTTCGCTGTGGGCAATCCATTTCTTTACACTGGATACCGCCTCGGTGGAAGGGATAAAGCGCGTGCAAACCGTATCGTCCGGTTGTTGCAACAAGTCTACGAGAATATTATCCCGTTTTCCGTTGGCGATAATGACTGTAATCCCTTCGTCGGCTACCTTGCGGGCGATATTCGTTTTTGTCAGCATACCGCCACGACCGAAGCTCGATTTGGTAGCCTGGATATAGTTGGATAAATCCTTTCCGTGCTCGATTTCACGAATGACAGCGGAGGCAGGATCGGAGGGTGAACCGTTGTAGATTCCGTCTATGTTACTCAGGATAATCAGTGCCTGCGCGTCCATCATGGAAGCGATTAGCCCGGAAAGTTCGTCATTGTCCGTGAACATAAGCTCGCTGACCGAAATCGTATCATTCTCATTGACGATGGGGATGACGCCGTTTTCGAGCATCACCGTCATGCAGTTCTTCTGATTCAGATAATGGCGGCGGGTACTGAAGTTCTCTTTGGTAGTCAGTACCTGACCTACCGCAATGCCGTGTTCACGGAAAAGTTCGTAGTAGCGGTTTATTAATTTAGCTTGTCCTACAGCGGAGAATAACTGGCGCTGGTCTACACTGTCGAGCTTTTTCTGCGGGTGTATCTCGCTGCGTCCCGAAGCAACAGCTCCCGAAGAAATAAGAATGATCTCTACTCCGGATTTATTTAATTCTGCTATCTGGTCAACGAGTGCCGACATACGGGTGACGTCCAATGTACCGTCACGGCGTGCCAATACGTTACTGCCTACTTTTACTGCTATTCGTGTAAACTCCTGTTTCATCCTTACTAACGATTTGAAAGCACAAATATAGAGCTTTTTGTCGATATGTTACAAAAACAGGCTGAAAAGAATTATCTTTGCAGCCTGACAGATAAAAGAAAAACAATGAAACATACGAATCCCCAAGTAGAACAAATGACCTCCTTTATCGTGATGGATGTATTGGAGCGTGCAAATGAATTACAGAAACAAGGTGTGGACGTTATCCACCTGGAAGTCGGTGAGCCGGACTTTGACGTTCCGGCTTGTGTGGCGGAAGCTGCTAAGGCTGCCTACGACCGGCACCTCACACATTATACTCACTCTTTGGGGGATCCGGAGTTGCGTCGTGAAATAGCCGCTTTTTATCAGCGTGAATATGGAGTCACTGTCGATCCGGATTGTATTGTCGTCACTTCCGGCTCTTCTCCGTCTATCCTTCTGGTCTTGATGTTGCTTTGTAACTCGGACAGTGAAGTGATTCTCTCCAATCCGGGGTATGCGTGTTATCGTAACTTCGTTTTGGCCGCTCAGGCAAAACCTGTCTTGGTGCCTCTGTCCGAAGAGAATGGTTTGCAATATGATATAGAAGCGATCCGTAAGTGCGTTACTCCGCATACGGCTGGTATTTTTATTAATTCGCCGATGAATCCGACGGGTATGTTGCTGGATGAGAGTTTCCTGAAAAGTGTGGCATCTTTAGGTGTTCCTATTATTTCGGATGAGATTTATCACGGACTTGTATACGAAGGACGTGCGCATAGTATTCTGGAATATACGGATAAGGCTTTTGTCCTGAACGGATTTTCCAAACGATTTGCGATGACAGGGTTGCGTTTAGGTTATCTGATAGCACCGAAATCCTGTATGCGTTCTTTGCAGAAGTTGCAGCAGAATCTGTTTATCTGTGCGTCCAGCATCGCCCAGCAAGCGGGGATTGCCGCATTACGACAGGCTGACTCGGATGTGGAACGGATGAAGCAGATCTATGATGAACGCCGCCGGTATATGATCAGTCGTCTTCGGGAAATGGGATTCGAGATCAAAGTTGAGCCTCAGGGTGCCTTTTATATTTTCGCTGATGCACGTAAATTCACTACCGACTCTTATCGCTTTGCATTCGATGTTCTCGAAAATGCGCATGTCGGCATCACTCCCGGTATAGACTTTGGAACGGGAGGCGAAGGATATGTCCGTTTCTCCTATGCGAATTCGCTGGAGAGTATCCGGGAAGGACTGGACCGTATCAGTCAGTATCTTTCTCGTTGCGGCTTCTGATCAGTTCAGTAGCGGCTTCGTACTGGTCTTCAGTGACCAGAACAGATACAGATGGAGCAATATAGGGGGCTAATGTCCCCATGATACCATCTTTAATGACGCAGCGGATGTCATTACTTTCCAACAATCCCTTGATAATTTCTGCTTCCCATGGAGAACCGGAGAATACTTCTATGGCCCTGCTATAATCTTCTTCTTTCATAATCTTATGCTATTTGAGGTTATGTATACAAATATAACAAAAAAGAAGGAAAGATTGATCTGCTTTCCCATATTTATTCGAGAGAAATTCTTTTTACGTCGATTTGCTGGTTCAGGAAGGAAGAGGCCGATTCGACAAACTTCTCTTCCGCTTCTGTGGTGTAAAACAGACAACTGCCGTTTTGGGTACATTTAGCATTCATCTCCGGATGTCTGCTCAGGTAGTCCTTCAGACTTTCGGCTACATATTCTCCTTGTGCGACAATGCGGATATGCTTCGGAGTGTATTTTTGTATCTTAGGGAGCAAGATAGGATAATGCGTACAGCCCAGAATCATCGTGTCAATTTCAGGATCTTTGGATAGCAACTGGTCAATGTATTTCCGGATGAAATAATCGGCCCCTTCGTTCTGTGATTCATTATTTTCCACTAGCGGTACCCACATGGGGCATGCTATTCCGCTCACTTGAATATCCGGGAATAGCTTATGTATCTCTAATGGATACGATTCGGACTTGATGGTACCTGCTGTTGCCAGTACTCCGATATGACGGCTTTGAGTAATGTCGCCTATACACTCAACGGTAGGGCGGATAACTCCGAGTACACGGCGTTCAGGGTCAATGCCGGGCAAGTCATTCATTTGTATGCTGCGCAATGCTTTGGCAGAGGCTGTATTGCAGGCCAAGATAACGAGATGACATCCCATTTCAAACAGTTTATTGACTGCCTGCAAAGTGAATTCGTATACGATTTCAAAAGAACGTGTGCCGTAAGGAGTGCGTGCATTGTCTCCCAGATAGATATAATCATATTCCGGCAGCGCCTCTCTTATCTTGTTGAGGATAGTCAGCCCACCGTATCCGGAATCGAAAACTCCGATTGGCCCGGGTGTATGAGATAGATGTTGCTTCATGACGAGTGCGATTTTATATACGCAAAGTTACATGAAAAAAGGGAAAGAGAAAGAAGTATGATCTTCTTTTCTCTTTCCCTTTCGGTATTTTATAGCTTATAGCTTCTTATTTGATGCCGAGCTGTGTCTTTACCTTAGGAGTCAGATTAATACTTTGTGACTCATTAACGTAAGCAACCGGTGTTCTTGCAAGGTCGAAGATGTAGATTACGCCTTCGGCAGCACCTACAGCTTTAATTGCGTCGTCCAACTTTTTGTAGATAGGAGCCATTGCGTCAGCCTGAGCTTTTTGCATCTGCTGTTGAGCTTCCTGTTGGAACTGCTCTTGTCTTTGCATCATATCCTGCAGTTCTTTTTGTCTTCTCTCAGCGATGTTAGCAGGAAGAGAGTCCTTAGCGATAGCTTGCTGGAATTCCTGATATTTCTTGTTGAATTCTTCCTGAGTTCTTTGTAATTCGCTGGTCAGTTGTTTGTCTAGTGCTTCAATATCAGATTGTGCCTTAGCAAATTCAGGCATTGCTGAAACGATTTCTTGGGCATTAATATGACCGAATTTCAGATTTTGTGCAAATACACCCATTGGGAGTGCAAGCATCAATACAAGTGCAATTTTTTTTAGCATAGTTCTATAATTTATTTGAATGATTTTTAGTTATTTTCGATGCAAATGTATGAAATTAATTTGAATATCCTAATTTTCTCAGCACTTCATCACTAATATCAATACGTGGATTGGCAAAAATGATGCCTGCAGCAGAGGCTCTGTCGAGTACAAGGTCGTATCCGTGTAGTTGCGACAGTTCCTTTACAGCACCATATATTTCATCCTGAATAGGATTAATCAGCTTCTCCTGCATCTTAGCCAATTCGCCTTCCGGACCGAAGTATTTGCGCTTCAGTTCGGCAGCGGATTTCTCTTTCGCTACAATTTCATCTTCCTTCTTAGTCTTCTGAGCCGCAGAGAGAGTAGAGGACTGAGCTTGATAGTCCTGGAACATCTTCTGTGCTTCCTTGGCAATTACCTCCACTTCGCTTTGATATTTCTTCGTAGCTTCCTGCAATTGCTCATTAGCGCTTTGATATGCCGGAATATTTTTCAGAATATATTCCGTATCGATCAATGCAAATTTTTGTGCACTAGCTGCCATACTGATGGCAAACAGTAACATAATGGATAGAACAGACTTTCTCATGACGTTTAGTTTTTAGTTTTATATTAGAATTCTTGTCCTAAGATAAAGTGGAACTGGCTGCCGCCGTATTCCTTACTACCATTTATCTTGTCGAAACCGTAACCCCAGTCGATACCCATCATACCAATCATCGGCAAGAAGATACGAACACCGATACCGGCAGAACGTTTCAAATCAAACGGATTGAATTTTGAGATATCATGCCATGCGTTACCAGCCTCCAAGAAACCTAACACATAAATGTTAGTACTTGTTTCCAGCATCAACGGATATCTTAATTCGATGCCGAGGCGTGCATAAGCATACCCTTCTTTTCCATATGGTGTCAATGAACTGTTTTCATAACCACGCAATGCAATACTTTCTGTTGCATAACTTGAGTAACCAGTCATACCGTCACCACCTACGTCGAATGTACCGAATGGCGATTTCTTATATTTGTTATAGTGCCCTAACAACCCAAATTCTGTACGTGTCATCAATACCAGACACTTAGGATGTGCGATATAATCCATCAACGGAGTATATGTTTTGGCTTTAAATTTCCATTTGTGGTATTCAACCCATCTATGAAGTTTATTCATATTATCTTGGGTAATACCCCTATCATCTGTTGGATCGTAGAAATAACCTTTATAGTCTTTACCATCAAACAATGAGTACGGAGGAGTAAGCTGAACTGACAGCGAGAAGTCCGAACCTGTACGTGGGAAGATCGGGTTGTCAATAGAGTTACGTGCCAAAGTTAGTGAAAGGCTGAGGTCATTACATTTACCGTTGGTTACCGGGAAATACTGCCAGTCTTTCAGGTTGTAGCGTTGGTAAGCCAGCTCTGCAGACAAAGTAAAGTAGTCATCCGGCCATTTCAGACGCTTACCCCAACCCAGAGAAAGTCCCCACATCTTGATAGACTTGTCGGGGTCATAGTAGTTCTCATAGTTGTTGTAGTTACCGTAGTTGTATGAGCCGTAGCCACCATAGCCTGCATAATAACTATTGTAATAGTTGTTGAAATAGCTTGAGTTGTAGTAACGGCTGCTGATGTCAGTCTGAACTGAGAAGAAAGCCGATACGGAAAGTGAGTTCGGACGTTTTCCTCCAAACCAGGGATCGAAGAATGAGATACTATATGACTGATAGTATTTAGCATTCGTCTGACCGCTGATGGTCAATGTCTGTCCGTCACCTTGCGGCAGGATACCACGGTAGTTTTCACCCGGACGCAGCAAGTTGGCAACAGAGAAGTTGGTAAATTTCAGACTCAGCTTACCGATGATACCTGTTTGTCCCCAACCGGCAGAGAATTCTACCTGGTCATTGGCTTTAGATGTCAAAGGCAGACCTATATCAACTGTTCCGTTTACAGGGTCCGGCTGAATATCCGGTTGCAGTTTTTCAGGGTCAAAGTGTCCCATCTGCTGGATTTCACGTAATGAACGCATCAGGTCATCCTTGCTGAACAACTGTCCCGGACGAATACGAAGCTCACGACGAACTACGTTTTCATACAGACGGTCGTTACCGCTGATGTTGATCTTGTTAATCGTAGCCTGACGGCCTTCATAGATTCTCATTTCGAGGTCGATGGAGTCACCGACGATATTTACTTCTACCGGATCAAGATTGTAGAACAAATAACCGTTATTGTAATATAAGTTACCGATTGCGTCGTCATCTGTAGAGGTACGTTCTCCCAGCAACTTCTGGTTGTAAACATCACCCTTCTTCATGCGGAGCAGGAAGTTCAGCTGTTCCGAAGGATACAGTGTGTTACCTACCCATGTTACATTACGAAGGTAATATTTCTGACCTTCGTCTATATCCATATATACATCTACCGTCTTTTCGTCGTATTGTGCTACACTGTCCTTTACGATCATTGCATCACGATATCCCAGCTCGTTATACTTATCTATGATCAGCTGCTTATCTGCTTCAAAGTTTTCCGGAACAAATTTCTTGGTGCGGAACAGATTCAGAAGTTTGCCTTTTTCATTGGTCTTCTTCATTACTTTCTTCAGCTTGGATGTTTTGATGGCCGAGTTTCCGGTGATATGGATAGCGTGCACTTTAATCTTTTCCTTCTTGTCGATATCAATGTCAACAATCACCTGATTTTCGTTAGATGGATCGTCCTTTTGCGCGATAATCACTTCTGCATTCTTAAAGCCTTTATCGTCAAAATAACGTTTGATCAATGTCTTTGCACGGTCAACGGTATTCGGAGTGATCTGCATACCTTTTACCATACCCAGTTTGCTTTCAAGGTCTGTACGTTCTGACTTCTTCACACCATGATAGCGTACATCCGCAATACGGGGACGTTGTGTCAGACTGATTTTTAACCAAATCTTGTTGCCTTCTATCTTTTCGGCAGTAATCTGTACGTTAGAGAACAAACCATGTTTCCAGTAGCGCTTGATTGCTCCGGTAATCTCATCACCCGGCACGGTAATCGTCTGTCCAACGGACAGTCCGGATAATCCGATTAACACATAGTCTTCATAATTCTTCACGCCTTCAACCTTGATGTCTGCTATCTCATACTTTTTAGGCGTTCCTGAGTATAAGATGACTGGCTTAGAGTCTTCGTCAGTGTTGGTATTCTGCGTAAAGCCCGTGGCTGCAAAGCAGAACAGGCAGATAAACGTTACGAATATAAAGGAAATACGATAATGCATTTATGTTATAATTTGAAGTTTCGAATTATGTTAGCTGATTTGTTCACTCGTTTTGCCGAACCGGCGCTCTCTTTGCTGATACTCATAAATGGCTTTACAGAATTCTTCTTTATCGAAGTCCGGCCAGAATGTATCACAAAAATAAAGCTCCGAATAAGCACATTGCCATAGCAGGTAGTTGCTTAGTCGGATTTCTCCTCCCGTGCGGATCAGTAAATCCGGATCGGGCATAAAGTTTGTGGTCAGATGAGCAGTTATGTATTCATCTGTTATTTGTTCGGGAGATATTTCTCCCGTTTTTGCAAGCGTTGCAATCTGTCGGACTGCTTCAGTCATTTCCCAGCGGGAAGAGTAGCTGAGTGCCAGTACCAGGCAGGTTCCTGTATTATTAGCTGTGTGTTCTATACATCTTGACAGACCTTCCTGCACTTCTGCAGGTAATTTCTTAATATCACCAATAATGCGGAAACGAATATTGTTCTTCATCAACGTTTCTTCTTCGATAGAATCCACCAATAGATTCATTAAAGCTGCTACTTCTTCCTGCGGACGATTCCAATTCTCGGTGGAGAAAGTATATAAAGTCAGATATTTAACCCCCAGACGTGCAGCATCCTCGATAATTTTATGTACCGTTTCTGCGCCTGCCTGGTGACCGTAAGTTCGTTCTTTTCCCCGCTGTTTAGCCCATCTCCCATTCCCATCCATAATGATGGCTATGTGCTGGGGAATCCGATTTTTGTCTATTTTCTCTATATAGGACATGTTTTGATTATAAGGTTCGTATTTAACTACTTCTTATTACTGTATTAGAAATCCGAGTTTATTAACTCTACCACGCCAGATTTTGTCAATACCTTGACCACCTACCATCCATATATAATGGTTTCTGTCAACTACCATTGTGTAGTTTACTTCTTTTCCCTTGAAGCTGGATTCGTGAAGAGAAGGATGTTGTGTTACTCCTCCTTCAAGTTTCACCGGAGGAAGAATTCCGGGAAGCATGAACATTCTGTCTACCCCTTTCCATACAAGTAATGTCGGGGAGGTATAGAATTTCTGGAATCCCTTAGCATCATCTTTAGTTTCTTTTCCACAAATGTAAAATGCGTCGTTATAATGTATAATAGACGGGTCTACTAATTTCGGACAGTTGTTATTTGATGGAATCTCCATTGGAATCCAGGCTTTACCATCTTCTGAAGCCCAAACGACTGTAGCTGTGTCATTGTCTAAACCGTCTTCTGTATTACCCACAACGATTGCATTCAACGTTCCGCTTTCAGTTGCATATACATCGGCTGACAGGTTGTTTATCGGGAACTCTGCAGGAACAACTGTTAATTTGTCTATATCTTTCTCCCATGTTACATCTTTCTCTGCAAAACTGAAATATTTCTCTCCATTGATTTCTACTATACCTGCTATTCCATTTATCTTTTTATGGTTACTGCCATCACTGTCAGAAAAACTGGTTATCAGATTAGTAACGGAAACGCCATCGGAATTGAGTACTTCATCTTTTGTCCAAGTCAAACCGTCATTGGAATTATATACTTCCTTATTCTTAGTAAGTAAATATAACTTGTCAACGAATCGGATAATGGAGGTAACATCAGCACCATCAGGAAGTTTGCCAGTAGTTTCTTTATCCCATTTTTGACCATAGTTTAAACGATCAGTAGGAGAGCCTGCCGGTATTGCTGTACTGTAAATTTCATTGTTTTGAGCGAATAATAATATCTTGTCCCCAAGCGTTACTACCTTTTGTTTTTCAGCAGTGTTCCTCACGGGATTGTTCGCTATAGGGTCTTTTCCCCAACTGAGTGAATCGGGAACCATCGTATGCATCCGTATATTAACTTTATACTCATTCTGAACCTCCATATTCGGTGCCCATACCTTCAGTACCAGAAAGTTGTTTTTCTCGGTTGCATTTACATACTTAGTCAGGTCAATAGAGTCGTTAATATTAACGATTGAATCCTGATCGTTCTGATCTTTCATCGTCACGATACCGGATGCTGTTGTCAGCGTCTTGATCAGAATACTATTAATGATCGTGTCAGCATTGACAGGCAGTGAATCCACATTATATATTAAACGACTAACTTGGTCAATTGTGAATTTATAGTTTACCCCATAACCTATAGTGTCAAGTTCAAATGCGCGTATAGTCGCATCCGGACTATAATTGACTTCGTTATCATTGTCAAGGCAAGACGTAATAACGAATGACACCATGAAAAAACTCGCAATGATTGATAAAAACTTTATTCTCATTTGAAAGATTGTGTTTATTTACAAGTTGCAAAAATAGGAACATTTTTTCCGATATAGAACATTAAGGGGAAGTTTTATATAAAATTATAGATAATAACGCTGTTTTTATCGACGTAGAACCCCTTGAATAGAACTATTTTAGCTATTTCTCGAAAACATAATGCCAAATCTGTCTGTCGAAGTGTTTTTCAGTCGAATAACTAAAATTATCGCTTATTTCAGGTGCTTTAACACCGGAATTCAGCTTGCACGGACATTTCTCAATATATACTTCATCCCATAGTTCGGCATCAATAAATGATTGGAGCAGCTGACTTCCTCCCTCTACCAGTAAGGACTGTATTTTTTGTTGATATAGCACTTTCATGATCTGTGGCAGAATATCCTGTGTGAATTCAATCGTGCGGTATGTGACGTTCTTCTTGTCCGGATGTTTTTCTGCTGTAAATACGATGGTGGGTACTTCTCCGTCAAACAGACGCAGGCTGTGGGGAAGAGACAATGCACGGTCCAAAACGATGCGTACCGGATTCCGGCCGTACCAGTTGCGGACTGTCAGCGACGGATTGTCCAACAATGCTGTCCGCCTGCCTACCATGATTGCATCAGTTTCCGCTCTCTTTTTATGTACAAGCATGGAAGTAAGAGGGGAGGACAGTACTACGGGATTGCCGTCTGTTCGTTCTACATCAATGAAATGATCAGCCGATTCTGCCCATTTTAGTGTGATAAAGGGGCGGTGCAGCGTATTGAAAGTAATGAAGCGCCGGATCAGATACCTGCATTCTTTCTCCAGTACGCCTACTGTCACTTCTCTTCCGGCGTCCCGCAACTTCTGAATTCCTCGTCCGGCGACCTGTGAGAACGGGTCTTGACAGCCAATTACAATACGGGGAATCTGCTTCTCGATAATCAAGTCGGCACAAGGAGGCGTCTTTCCGTAGTGTGAGCAAGGTTCCAGGCTGACATAAATGGTGGAACGGCTCAATAAAGACTTGTCTTTGACGGAACGAATCGCGTTTACTTCGGCATGCGCCTCTCCGCAGCGGATGTGATATCCTTCGCCGATAATAAGTCCGTCACATACGATAACAGCCCCTACCATCGGGTTTGGAGCGACATTGCACAGTCCGTTTTTTGCCAGTTCAATGCAACGTCTCATGTATTTTTCTTCTTCCATTTTGGTGCTCTTCGCTATATTATTCTTACTTTTGCACTCCGAAATCGTAAAATATGAACCGCATCACTGCTTACATTCGTCAGTCACTACAGGATATTTATCCGCCGGAAGAGGTCAAAGCTCTTTCGATGTTGATCTGTTGCGACATGTTGGGGGTGGATGCGCTTGATATTTACATGGGCAAAGATATAATTTTATCTGCATGCAAACAGCGTGAATTAGAAAACATTATATTCCGTTTGCAGAAAAATGAGCCAATACAGTACATTCGGGGATATGCTGAGTTCTGTGGAAGGAACTTCCGGGTAGCTCCCGGCGTGCTGATCCCTCGTCCGGAGACGGCCGAACTGGTGGACCTGATTGTGAAGGAGAATCCGGATGCCCGTCGCCTATTAGATATAGGTACGGGAAGCGGATGCATCGCCATCTCTCTGGATAAAAATCTGCCGGATGCGAAAGTGGATGCCTGGGATATTTCAGAAGAAGCACTGGCTATTGCCCGTAAGAATAATGAAGAGTTGGATGCTCAGGTTACCTTCCGTCGACAGGATGTTTTTTCTGCTGACGGAATGCAAGGGACATCTTACGATATAATTGTCAGTAATCCGCCCTACGTGACGGAAACTGAAAAAACAGAGATGGAAGCCAATGTACTTGACTGGGAGCCGGGACTCGCCCTGTTTGTTCCCGATGAAGACCCTCTGTGTTTCTATCGCCGGATTGCGGAATTGGGACGAGAACTACTCCGTCCGGGCGGCAAACTCTATTTTGAAATCAATCAGGCATACGGACAAGACATGATACGCATGATAGAAATGAACCAATATCGGGACGTTCGTGTTATAAAAGACATATTTGGAAAAGATAGAATACTTACAGCTAACCGATGAGTGCACAATTAACAGATGAAGAGGCGTTGAATCGTGTTGCCTCTTATTGCTCCGCTGCAGAACATTGCCGGGCAGAAGTAAATGAGAAATTACAGCGTTGGGGAATAGCCTATGAGACCATAGCGCGTATCCTTGAACGGCTAGAAACCGAAAAGTATATTGATGACGAGCGCTATTGCCGTGCTTTTGTGAACGATAAGTTTCGTTTTGCCAAATGGGGTAAGATGAAAATCGTACAGGGACTCTACATGAAGAAGATTCCTTCCGATGTGGCATGGCGTCATCTGAACGAAATTGATGAAGAGGAATATCTCTCCATCCTGCGTGACTTGCTGGCTTCCAAACGGAAAAGCATTCATGCGAAAGATGATTATGAACTGAACGGAAAACTGATGCGATTTGCGATGAGCCGTGGTTTTGAACTCAAAGATATACGCCGTTGTATCGAAATTCCGGAGGAAGAGGAACAATTCAGTTAAAAAATAAACGGATTCTTCTTTCTATTCTCGTTCAATTTCTGTACTTTTGCGGCAAATAATTAATAGTTAGTTTAGTTATGAAAAACTTAGAGAGACTATTTGCGGAGAAACTTTTGAAGATTAAGGCTATTAAACTTCAACCCGCTAACCCTTTTACATGGGCTTCTGGATGGAAATCCCCCTTTTACTGTGACAACCGTAAAACTCTGTCCTATCCTTCTCTTCGTAATTTTGTGAAGATTGAAATTACACGTCTGATATTGGAACGATTCGGACAGGTGGATGCGATTGCAGGTGTGGCTACAGGTGCTATCCCGCAGGGAGCATTAGTGGCTGACGCGTTGAATCTGCCGTTCGTGTATGTTCGTTCTACCCCGAAAGACCACGGATTGGAAAACCTGATTGAAGGAGAACTTCGTCCGGGTATGAAAGTCGTAGTGGTTGAAGATTTGATTTCTACAGGTGGTAGTAGTTTGAAGGCTGTGGAAGCAATTCGTCGCGATGGTTGTGAAGTGATCGGTATGGTAGCTGCTTATACGTATGGTTTTCCCGTTGCTGAGGAAGCATTCAAGAATGCCAAAGTACCTTTGGTGACGTTGACCAATTACGAAGCAGTGCTTGATGTAGCACTTCGTACCGGTTATATCGAAGAAGAAGATATTGCGACATTGAACGATTGGCGTAAAGACCCGGCTCATTGGGATGCAGGGAAATAATATTGTATTATTTGATCGGAAATTTTAGTAAGAAAGAACCATTCGGACAATATCTGTTCGGATAGTTCTTTCTTTGATTTTATACGAATAAAGAATTATGGCTAATTTTGAAAGTAGTGTAAAGGTAATACCTTACAGTCAGGAACGTGTGTATGCCAAGCTATCGGACTTGAGCAATCTGGAATCGGTAAAAGACCGTTTACCGGAAGATAAAATACAGGACTTGAGTTTTGATTCGGATACACTGAGCTTTAGCGTTTCGCCTATCGGCCAGCTGACCTTGCAGATTGTTGAGCGTGAACCTTGCAAATGTATTAAACTGGCAACTACCAACTCTCCGCTACCTTTTAATATGTGGATTCAGCTAGTTTCAACAGCAGAGGAAGAGTGCAAGTTGAAAGTGACTATCGGTATGGATATCAATCCGTTTATGAAAGCAATGGTACAGAAACCTCTTCAGGATGGTCTGGAGAAGATGGTTGAGATGCTGTCGATGATTCAATATTAAATAAGTATTAAGTATTAGGTATTAAGTATTAACCGTAGCTACGTTGATACTTATGGTAATACCTAATACTTAATACCTAATACTTAAATATTATGGCGCAGAAACTTTGGGAAAAATCCGTGCAGGTAAATAAAGACATCGAACGTTTCACGGTGGGACGTGACCGTGAGATGGATCTTTATCTGGCTAAACATGATGTACTCGGTTCTATGGCTCATATTACGATGCTCGAAAGTATCGGTCTGTTGACCAAGGAAGAACTGGAACAGTTGTTGGCTGAGTTGAAGAATATTTATGCTTCGGCCGAAAGAGGTGAGTTTGTAATAGAAGAAGGAGTAGAGGATGTGCATTCGCAGGTAGAATTGATGCTGACCCGCCGTTTGGGAGATATCGGTAAGAAGATTCACAGTGGTCGTTCGCGGAATGACCAGGTTTTGCTGGACCTCAAACTCTTTACCCGTACGCAGATTCGCGAGATCGCGGAAGCGGTGGAACAACTCTTTCATGTGCTGATTCTTCAGAGTGAGCGATATAAAAATGTCCTGATGCCGGGATATACCCATTTGCAGATTGCGATGCCTTCATCCTTTGGATTGTGGTTCGGTGCTTATGCCGAAAGCTTGGTGGATGATATGCAGTTCCTGCAGGCGGCTTTCAAGATGTGCAATCGCAATCCGTTGGGTTCTGCGGCAGGATATGGCTCCTCTTTCCCGTTGAACCGGATGATGACAACCGATTTGTTAGGTTTCGATTCACTGAATTATAATGTCGTTTATGCGCAGATGGGACGTGGCAAATTGGAGCGTAATGTTGCTTTTGCATTGGCTACCATTGCCGGAACGATTTCTAAGCTGGCTTTTGATGCTTGTATGTTCAATAGTCAGAACTTCGGTTTTGTGAAACTGCCGGATGATTGTACTACTGGTTCGAGCATCATGCCTCATAAGAAGAATCCGGATGTTTTCGAACTGACACGTGCCAAATGTAATAAACTGCAGTCTCTTCCTCAGCAGATAATGATGATAGCAAACAATCTGCCATCCGGTTACTTCCGTGACCTGCAGATTATAAAAGAGGTTTTCCTTCCCGCTTTCCAGGAACTAAAGGACTGCTTGCAGATGACGACTTATATCATGAATGAGATTAAGGTGAATGAACATATCCTTGATGATGATAAATATCTGTTTATTTTCAGTGTCGAGGAAGTGAATAGGCTGGCTCGTGAAGGCATGCCTTTCCGTGATGCGTATAAGAAAGTAGGTCTTGATATAGAAGCCGGAAAATTTACTCATGACAAACAGGTGCATCATACACACGAAGGAAGTATCGGTAATCTTTGTAATGATGAAATCTCCGCATTAATGCAACAAGTGGTCGATGGCTTCAATTTCTGTGGAATGGAGCAGGCCGAGAAAGCATTATTAGGGCGATAAAATATTTTCTGCCAAACTTTTTTAATCGAAAGTTTGGCAGAAACAAGGAAACTCCTTATCTTTGCACCCGTTGAAAAAATGCGGAAATAGCTCAGTTGGTAGAGCATAACCTTGCCAAGGTTAGGGTCGCGAGTTCGAGTCTCGTTTTCCGCTCTCTTTGAAAGGATGCTCGAATGGTGGAATGGTAGACACGAAGGACTTAAAATCCTTTGGCCATTGCGGCTGTGCGGGTTCAAGTCCCGCTTCGAGTACGAGTATTCTTGATTAAAAGCTCTGTAAATCATTGATTTGCGGAGCTTTTTTTATATACCTGTCATGGGGCTATCTTGTCTCTAGTGCTGATTAAAGTTGGATTTATACTACTAAATTAAACTGAGAGTTAAACTGAGAGTTAAACTGAGAGTTAAACCAAGAGTTAAACCAAGAGTTTATGCGAATTAAGCTGTTTATGTATACCAAAACGGAAATTGGAAAGATACATGATTATTTGTATTAACATATAATTATTAATTTATTCAGTTGTTATTTGATTAATATTTTCATATTTTTACAAATGTGTTTTTGGAATATTTTACGACAATCATGAGAATATTTATGAAATTCAGAAAGCCTTTGTTACTTCTAGTTCTTCTCGTTTACGGAACTTTAGGTAAGGGGCAAATTTATAAGTATATAGGACTGGAGGACGGTCTGAATAACCAGAAAATATACAATATTCAGAAAGACCGACGAGGGTATATGTGGTTTTTGACTCAGGAAGGGGTTGATCGTTACGATGGGAAGCATATCAAACATTACACCTTTTCAGATGACAGTATGAAACTGGACTCACGTATTGCTTTGAACTGGTTTTATATGGATAGAGGGGATGTATTATGGGTAATCGGTCAGAAAGGTCGTATTTTCAGGTATGATTCTCAACATGATAAATTTGAATTGGCTTATGTACATCCGGAGTTAATTAGAAATAAATCCCAAGCATTCCTTAATTATGGTTATCTGGATAAGAATGATCATATTTGGCTGTGTTATAAGGATACAATTACTTGGTATAATGTTCGTACAGGCACAACATCGCATATGCCAACACCAGTCGACGGTGAAATAGCTACTATTGAGCAGACGGATGGCAATCATTTTTTTATAGGTACGGGAAGCGGCCTGTTTCGTGTTGGCGTGGAAAAAGGGGAACTGAAGCTTATTCCTGATGAAGTGGTGAAAAGTATAACTACACCTGTGCATGAACTTTATTACCATGCTATTTCAAAACAGCTGTTTGTGGGCAGTTATAAAGAGGGAATACTTATATATGATATAGGTCAAAGTTCAAAAATCACTTCCTGTTATTCACCTAATAATGTAGAAATTAATCAGATTGTTGCTCTGAATGCTGATGAGTTGTTGATAGCTACGGGTGGAAAAGGAGTATATAAGCTGGATGTAAATTCTTGCAAGAGTGAACCTTATATAACAGCTGACTATAGCAGTTATAATGGGATGAACGGAAACAATATCAATGATATCTATGTGGATGAGGAAGAGCGTATTTGGCTTGCCAATTATCCTACAGGTATTACCATTCGTAACAATCGTTATGGAAGATATGATTTGATAAAGCATTCTCTTGGCAATAACCGGTCGTTAGTGAATGATCAGGTGCATGATGTGATAGAAGATAGTGACGGTGACCTTTGGTTTGCAACTAGTAATGGAATTAGTTTTTATCAGACCGATACAAGAGAATGGCGTTCTTTTTTTAGTTCTTTTGATCCGGTGCCGGATGATGAGAATCATATCTTCTTGGCGTTGTGTGAAGTCTCTCCTGGTGTGATATGGGCTGGTGGTTTTACGTCTGGAATTTATAAGATAGAAAAGAAGAAAGGGTTTAAAATAAGCTATCTTTCGCCTGCGGCCATTGCAGGAATACGTCCTGACCAATATATTTATGACATTAAAAAGGATTCGGGCGGTGATGTATGGTCCGGTGGATATTATCATTTGAAACGCATTAATCTTGAGACTAAAAATGTTCGTTTGTATCCGGGAGTAAGTTCCATCACCACCATTCTGGAGAAAAATGCCCGTCAAATGTGGATTGGTACAAGAATGGGACTCTATCAGCTTGACAAGCAATCCGGTGTTTACCGGTATATTGACTTGCCTGTTGAATCTCCTTATATATGTGCATTATACCAGAGAGAAGATGGTATCCTGTATATTGGTACTCGTGGAGCAGGTCTTCTTGTTTATGATATCAATAAAAAGAAGTTTATTCATCAGTACCGAACTGATAATTGTGCACTGATTTCTGATAATATTTATACGATTATTCCGCGTCAGGATGAAAATCTCCTGATGGGTACGGAAAATGGTATTACGATTTATTCACCTAAAGATCATTTTTTCCGTAACTGGACACGGGAGCAGGGACTGATGAGCGTAAATTTTAATGCCGGTTCTGCCACAACTTACAGTAACAGTACGCTTGTCTTTGGTGGCAATGATGGTGCTGTTAAGTTTCCGACAGACATAGAAATACCTGAGCCATATTATTCGCGTTTGTTATTACGGGATTTTATGATAGCTTATCATCCTGTCTATCCTGGTGATGACGGATCTCCCTTGAAGAAGGATATTAACGAGACTGATTGTCTGGAATTGGCCTACGGTCAAAATACTTTTTCGCTTGATGTGGCTTCCATAAATTATGATTATCCTTCTAATATTCTTTATTCATGGAAAATCGACGGTTATCATAAAGAGTGGACCCGTCCGAGTCAAGATAATCGGATTGTTGTTAGAAATCTGCCTCCTGGCAGTTATACGTTACAAATTCGTACTGTATCTAATGAGGAGAAGTATAAAACTTATGAAACAAGGAGTATTCAGATCATTATTACCCCTCCGGTGTGGGCCAGTATGTGGGCAATGGTGGGGTATGCAATTCTGGTGGTCTTGATTATGATTATCATATTCCGTGTTATCATGTTGCATAAACAAAAGAAGATTTCTGATGAGAAGACACGTTTTTTTATTAATACTGCTCATGATATACGTACGCCGCTGACATTGATAAAAGCACCGCTGGAAGAAGTTGTTGAAAACCATATGGTGGCAGAGAAGGCATTACCCCATATGAATATGGCCCTAAAGAATGTGAATACATTGCTTCAGCTGACAACCAACTTGATAAACTTTGAACGGATCGACGTATATTCGTCTACTCTTTATGTTTCTGAGTATGAATTGAATTCTTATATGAATGATGTTTGTGCTACTTTCCGCAAATATGCTGAGATGAAGCGTGTCAGATTTGTTTATGAGAGTAATTTTGATTATTTGAATGTGTGGTTTGATAGTGACAAAATGGGGTCTATCTTGAAGAATATTTTGTCAAATGCGTTGAAGTACACGCCAGAGAATGGTAGCGTGTGTATTTGTGCTTGCGAGGAAGGGAATACTTGGAGTATTGAGGTAAAGGATACAGGAATTGGTATTCCTTCATCTGAACAGAAGAAATTATTCAGAAATTGTTTCCGGGGTAGTAATGTAGTCAATTTGAAAGTGACCGGAAGTGGGATTGGATTGATGCTGGTATATAAACTGGTTAAGTTGCATAAAGGAAAGATCCATATTCAAAGTGTTGAACATCAGGGAACATGCGTGCAAATTACTTTCCCGAAGGGAAATACCCATTTGCATAAAGCAAAGTTTATCTCTCCAAAAACGCCGAATGAACGTATGGATGCTGTTGTACTGGGGGGAACTTCTGACTTGCCGGTCTTGGAGGCACCTCAGATAAAAACCTCTTTACAGCGTATTCTGGTAGTGGAAGATAATGATGATTTGCGTAATTATCTTGTGGATATGCTTATGGCAGGGTATAATATCCAGTCCTGTTCCAATGGCAAAGATGCGCTTGTCATTATAAAGGAGTTTAATCCAGATCTTGTTATATCCGATATAATGATGCCTGAGATGAGTGGAGACGAACTGTGCTCAGCTATCAAAACGAGTGTGGAAATGTCTCACATTCCAGTCATATTGCTGACTGCGTTAGGGGATGAGAAAAATATACTCGGAGGACTGGAAATCGGAGCAGATGCCTATATAACCAAGCCATTCAGTGTGGGTATACTAAAGGTTATTATTAAAAACATATTGGCAAATCGTGAATTGCTCCGTCAGGTCTATAATAGTATCGAAAATAAAGAAAAGCATTTACCTGTCAATTGTACTAATACTTTGGACTGGAAATTCATAGCTTCAGTCAAGGAATGTATAGAGAAGAATATGGGAGATTTGGACTTTGGGGTAGATGTACTCAGTAATCAGCATCATATGAGTCGAACAAGTTTCTATAATAAACTGAAAGCGCTGACCGGTTATGCTCCGGCTGACTACATCCGGATGATCCGTTTGCAACGTGCAGCACAATTATTAAAGCAGAAAGAATATACAATAACGGAGATTGCTGAAATTGTCGGGTTTTCGGATGCGAAGTATTTCAGGGAGGTATTTAAGAAGTATTATAATGTCAGTCCAAGTAAGTTTGTGAATTCGGATCAGGAATAGAGTAGACGAGATATCGTTTTATACCATTGTTGTTTCTTATAAACTTTTGGAGAGGATTATAGGACGCTAAATTCGAAAAAGAAGAAGATGTCAAAAGCAAGATAAATGTATCATCCTGCTTTTGACATCTTCTTTTTTTAATAGATTATTTATAATAACTTGTTGGAGCCGAGTATGATCAGCATTGTATATCCCAAGATAAGTCCTATAATTCCCATAATGATACCTACCTTTTCCATATCTTTTTGCTGAATCATTCCTGTGGCATGTGCCAGGGCATTAGGTGGTGTACTAATTGGTAATATCATTGCCAGCGATGATCCGATGGCGACTCCAATTAATAAAGTCTCTACACCTCCCAACGATGACAGGTTTTCACGCATGCTGATTCCGGCAATGGCGAGAATAGGGACGAGTAATGCTGCGGTGGCTGTGTGTGAAATAAAGTTGGCCATAGCATAGCAAATCAGTCCGGAACCGACAATCATCAGTACAGGGGGCCATGTGCTGAATGGGATGGCTTCGATCATATGCTTTGCCAGTCCGGTCTCTTGCAAGGCTACGCCCAATGCGAAGCCGCCGGCTACCATCCAGAGTACACTCCAGCTGATCTCTTCCAGGTCACGTTTGGTAATAACGCCTGTTATACAAAAAACAGCTACCGGAATCATTGCCACTACATTGGAGTTTACTCCTGTAAATTTGTCGAACATCCACAATAGAACCGTTATAGCAAAGGTGATATAAACCACAATGGAGCGCCAGTCTTTCTTTGCTTCACCTTCAATTTGCAGTTCGATGCTCTTTTGTTTGAATGGAAACAGTCGTAAGAGGATAAACCAGGCTATAAACAGTACAATAATAGTGTAAGGCAACATAAAGCTCATCCATTCTCCAAAACCGATATTCAGATTTAATCCTTCCGGATCATTCAAATACTTTAAAGCAATGGCGTTAGGTGGTGTACCGATAGGAGTTCCCATACCACCTACATTGGCAGCAACGGGAATGGCCATAGCCAATCCGATTTTCCCTTTTCCATCTGCCGGGAGTGCTTTTAATACGGGAGTAAGGAAGGTAAGCATCATGGCCGCCGTAGCCGTATTACTAAGAAACATGGAAAAGACAGCTGTAACGAGGATGAATCCCAATAGCACATATCGTGATTGTGTTCCGAAAGGTCTCAGCATAACTCGTGCCAACAATACATCCAGTCCACTTTTGGTTGCTGCGATGGCAAGAATAAATCCACCTATAAACAGCATGATGATAGGATCGGCAAAGCAATGCAGGATAGACTTATATTTGACTGTCTGTCCCAATTCCTCCGCAGGAGTATTTTGGGTTAAGAACCATAAACTACTGTCGGAAACGGTAAGTAATAATAGTACAACAATAAGAACGGAAGTGGTCCATGCCGGGACAGCTTCGAACACCCACATGAGTGTGGCGAAAATGAAAATGGAAATAAGTCTTTGTTCTATAACGGTCAACCCTTCTATTCCAAAAGTATCAATGGGAAGGAACCATAAAATAAGAGAGAGGGTAATAGCTATGGTTAACTTTATACATCGGGCCACTGTCTGATTCTTTGCTAACCGTTTAGCTTTCTTTAAGTCCTGATAAGCTTCTACTAGGTGGAAGCCGTGAAAAATCTTGTACATAATATTAGAATGAGATAAAATTAAAAAACGTTTGCAAAAATAACTTTTTATTTTGTATTTAGTTAGTCTGACGTTAAAGATTTCTTTTATTCAACATATTTATTAAAATTTTATGCAGATGACTTGCTGTATTGAAAAAAGTAGTATTTTTGCCGCCGCTTTTGGAAAATGCATTTATAAAGTTTCCAATATTCAGTATTATTTTAATCAAAAAAACATGAATTATTCTTGCAGAAAAACCATCGTTCCTATTATAATAGGAACATTACTTTCAGGCGCCTGCTCGAACGATGAACCAACCGGGGGAAAAGGCCATCAACAAACTTATTCAGTGGTATTAAAAGGAATTACGGTAGCAGGAGAAGAATCTTCTGAAGAGCTCAAAGATGTATCGGTTTTCCAGTTTAGTGACGGGAATTTATATAAAGAGGAACAGCTGACTCCCGGGCAAGGCGGACAGTCGGAGATTTCTGCGGTCAGCGGATCTCGACTTTATTTTCTGACCGGACTGGAGATTCCTGCCGGAGAGAAAGCTAAAAGTGAAGAAGAATTTCGTAATACGATTATCGGTGAAGGATTGCATGATAATTCTGCGCCGGATTTCATGGCGGCTGTAGTCGAATTGGAGAGCGGAGTAGTGACACGCAGCAATGCGGAGGTCAATGTAATTATGAAACGCGGTGTGGCGCGCATTGATTTGAACACAACAGCCGACAGCAAAACGCAGATAAAGGAAGTCATCGTAGAGAATGCTCCTGCCGAGACTTTACCATTCCTCGAAAATGTCCGGGCGTCGGATAAAACGGTGAGCTATCGGAAGGAGTTCTCTTCTGCATTCGATGGCAAGCAAGAGGGGGTATTCCGTCTGTTCGAGAGCACACGTCCTGTCAATATCATCTTGCGTGGAACCTATGGTGAAGTCCCTATCAGGTTAAAAGTCGAATTACCAGTTGTCGAACGCAATAAAGTATATGAATTGGCAGTGCTCAATGTGGGAGCTGAAGTGACAGGCGTTTTTGAGATCAAACCGTGGGAAGAAGGGGAAACGATTGTCGGAAAGCCTGATACGAACCAACGTCTTTTGCTTAATGCGTCGAAATCCAGGATTCCGGAAGGGGTGAAGGTAGACTATGAGAATAATATACTGGAAGTGCCTGCTACAGGTGCTGATGACATGACGCTGGCGTTCGTTACAGACACTCGTATCGATATTTCTTCTACAGAAGGTGCCGGTAGTGGAACAAGTGTAGGCAATATGTCCGTGTCGGAAGAGGCGGAAGGTATCGTGTCGTCATTTAATGTATCGGTTGCAGCGCAAGGCAGCGGTCGCCTGGGCTATACGGTTTTGGTGCATTTGAAAAATGCCTTGTTGAGTGGAACATATGATTACGTGGAGATACGTGTGGCTCCGAGTGACAAACAGATTGAAACTGTGGAAATCGCAGGAAATGTATGGATGGCATTTAATGCGCGTAGCCACGATCTGGAAGATCAGATTTATCCGTTGGACGGGGCTACGGTCGAAGATATGTATCATAAAAGTTGGATTAACACGGTGGGTGGTCTGTTCCAATTTGGACGTTTATATATGTACGTGCCTTGGCAGGGGTATAATCCTTCCAACAATTTAGGTAACCAGACAGCTGATGCACCTTGGGTGAATGATACACATATGCCTTGCCCTGAAGGATACCGGATACCGACTGGTAACGAATGGCAGTCTCTGCTTCCTGCAGACCAAGAGATTCCGGGTAGATATAAGGCAGGAAATGGAGAAACAATTGCCGCTACACTTCACATTGGAGAAGGAACACTGATAACTCCGTCCAGTGGTGTGACGGGAACACAGCATTATGTGAAGTTTACTTCGGAAGACACCGGTCGCAGCCTTATTATTCCTTTGGCTGGCTCGAAGGGAGATAAGTCGTCATCCAATAATCCGGCTTTCGGGAAAAGAGCTGTGTTGTGGACAAACGAACGTAACGGTCTTCCGGGCGGTTATGCATGGGCTTACTGGTTGCCGTTCGAAGGAGCCGAGACAGCCGTTATTAAGAAACAGCGGTTACAGATGGAAGCATTTGCATCCGTACGTTGTGTAAAGAAATAGAGGAGGCTGTTTATGAAGATGCTAAGAATCATAATGATATTACTGGGCGCATTATTGCTTACCAACTGTTCGGGTGATTTTGAACAGGAGACCGGCATTGTTCCTTCCCATTCCGGACAAGTGTCGTTTTTGTTTGGGTTGCAGCAAGACGATGCGTCCGTGGTGCAGACACGCGGAAGCAAACCGGAGCAGATCACTCGTATGTGGTATGCTATTGCCAATGAACGTGGAGAGATTATTAAGCCCTTATATCAGAAGCTGGAAGAAAACTTCTCAAAATTGACTATCGAAGGATTGAGTATGGGGGATTATACAGTCGTTTTTCTGGCTACTACGAGCGAGGAAGAAGATGAGGCTGTTAAAGAACCCGAAAAACTGTCCGATGACTGGTTGATAAATCATGCGGAAAATGCGCCGTTAGATGCGGTTTACTTTTATAAGAAAATAGAATTGCATATCGGCAGAGATCAGGCTTCGGTGTCGCATACAGTGGTCTTGGAGCGTTCTGTAGGGCGAGTGGATGTCGATTTGAATGTATCGTCCGATTATATGTGGAGATTCATTCGTAAAATCGATATAACTTTCGACGATGCCGAAGGAATATATGCGACTCTTGGTGCAGACGGGAAATATTCCGGAACCAGAAAGATAGAATCTTATGACATTACCGGGAAATACTCGTTTTACTCATTGCCCGGCACAAAAGCATTATCCGGATTTGTGACGATTGAGTCCGATCGCAGTGATGGAACTCAGTTTGTCCGTAAATACCGTTTCACGGATTGTAAGATTGAGGCAGGCCGTGTATCTCATATTAGTATTGATTATCTGCATCCGGAAAATCAGGATGGTTCACTTTATGTTCGCAAGGAGGACTTCTTTCGGTTTCGCACGGATACGATGTTTTTGGCCAGTGAGCCACGTGAGGTCTTTTATGACAGTCGCCGTCGTTCTTTTTATGCGAATGCTCCGTTGCAGGTTTCCATTTCAGACGAACATCAGTTGCTTGTCAAGTTCTTTTCTCCTGTAGGTATTCAGGATGTGAAGATTATGTGCCGTTTTAATAAATTTAGCATGGAGTTCTTCGAACTGGCACATTTTGAACAGATTTATCCGTTTATGGAAGCGTCATTCCCCTTGCCGGTTGTAGATTCGGAACGGACATTCACTACAAGTAGTGGACGGAAGATAGTGGTGCCTGCACAGCCCGGACTTTCCAATGATGATGTGACGCTTGTTATTCGTACAGAAGATCCGTTTATGAAGAAAATAGAACAGATAGACAGTCGCTGGTTTATACGTTTTTCTTCTTATTCGGCTGACAATGGTCATGCGTATTGGCGTCATATGAATCCGTTATTGTGCCGTCACGGAGTGGCGTTGGCTGTCAATATGGCTTTCATGTTCTCTTCCGAAGAGTTTAATATGGAAATGAACAAATACGAAGGTTTGTTGAAAGACAATGGAGGAAATCCGATCAATCTGGATGCGTTGCGTCAAAGAATCCGTAATCATGGCGGGCTTGTGCTGGGGTGTGTTGCCGGTGTCGGCGGATTAGGTGGAGGCAATACGTACGGCTTGGCTAATTATTGTTATACCGGTGTTTATTTTGATGCGACTCCTCCGGATGCCCATCCGCATAATTATCCCCGTCAGGCCATGTTTCATGAATACGGGCATTGCCTTGGGTATAGCCATAGCAGTACGATGACATATGGTGACCAATGGACGGTGTTGTGTGCAACGGTTTTTGTGGATATGGGAAAGAATGGCAAATTGCCGGTATGTTCGAAAGAGATAATAGCACAGTTACCGATGTAATCTGAAATCTTTTTCCTTCTTGCTTATTGCAAGTACAAGAAAAGCCCCGAACCATCACGGTCCAGGGCTTTTTTTCATCATTATAAACATGTATATAAGCAATACTAAATTTAAACACGTAAGACATCACGCATACAAACGACGCTAACTGCCCATTATGGGCTGTCAACATTTGCATATATATATTTATAGATTAAGAAAGAATATCGCATCATCACGACTGAATATTCTGAGTAAAATGATATTAAATCAGTAGTAATTTCAAATGGTTCCGCCATCACAACGAAACGACATTTGTAATAAATTCAATATTAAACATGTCTAACTTTGTACTTTGACAAACTTTCAATTATGACTAAGACTGCAAAGATACAGCTTTTTTAATAAATATGCAATAATTATAATGTCGTAAATTCACTTCCGTCATTCGTAAGGGGGAGGCTGTTGAGCGGATATAAAATCGGGAAAAGTTTCTATCGTTGATAGATGTGATGATTTATAGGTATATGGATTGTGATAGGGATTTGTGTGAAAAGATGATTGCCTTGGTGCAGAACTATATATCTGCTTACTCTTCCCTTTTATAACTTGAATATTAATATTAGAACTTTTATTTTTCTTATTTTTGGGGTGTGAATAAATGATATATTAAAAATAGAACATAGAATGCCAAGAATGGCACTTGTGGTAGTTATTTTAAATCTTTTACTTTGCGTGATTTTATGTGATAAAAAAGAATTTATAATTAACTATGAAGATTATGAAGAAAAGATTGTTGTATTTGTTTATGCTTATTAGTTCGGTGAGTCTATTTATGAGTTGTAGTGACGATGACGATGTGAAATATCCGGTTGACAGTGAACTTGCAGGTGCATATAAAGGAACGATGGATGTATATTATGTGGGAGTATCTACTCCTATAGCTTCTGATATGGTTCAGAAGGTTTATATCTCAAAGGCTTCGGATACTGCTGTAAAACTGGAACTGAGAAACTTTACTATTACCGTAGCAGGTGCTGAGCTTCTTATTGGTGACATTACTGTGGATAATTGTGCTTTGACAAAAAGTGGTGATGCTTATAAGTTTTCCGGCAATCAGACATTAAGTCTTGTTGTGGGATCATGCAATACATCCGTTTCGGGTACAGTTGGTAAGAATGCTGTAGATATGGTTATTGATGTAGATGTAGAAGGCGGAATGAAAGTTAAGGTCAATTATAAAGGTACTAAACTGTCAGGAAGTGAAAACACGGAGGCTAAAATAACCGATTTTACTATTGATGACGAAGTTATAACAGTAGCACCGGTTATTGATGATGCAAAGAGTGCCATTACGTTTAAAGTTAATGATGAGGCTACTGAGGAAGACTTGAAAGCCTTGGTGCCAGTCATTGCTATTTCAGAAAAGGCTACCGTAACTCCGGCAAGTGGTGTTGCTCAGGACTTCTCCGGAGGAAAAAGTGTTGTTTATACTGTAGTTGCTGAAGATGGAACATCAAGAAAGTATACAGCTTCTATTGAAGGTGTTCAGAATATCATGAAATATTCTTTGGATGAATGGTCTGAATTTGATGCAGGTAATAGTTATGAAAATTATTGGACTCCGGAGCCAGCAGGATTCCTGGCTACTTCCAATGGTGGTGCCAAAATGTTGAATGGATCATCTTCGGCAGTAAAAGTAGGCTATCCTGTGATGGAAGAATCTGAAGGATTTAGTGGTAAGGCTGCCAAATTGGTGACATTGGATTCTAGAGCACATGCTTTAGGCAGTATGGCACCTATCACTTCCGGCTCTTTATTTACGGGTACGTTCAGTCTTAATATGCTTGCTCCTTTGAAATCAACCAAATTTGGTATTGCTTATGACAAGGAGCCTAAATTATTAAAAGGCGTATATAAATATAAAGCAGGAACGAACTATATAGATGGTTCTGTCAAACCAGCGCAGGAGGGGCTTAACATTATCGACGAATGTTCTATTGCTGCGGTATTGTACGAGGCAAAAGATGCAGCCGGCAAAGATGTGACACTCACAGGAGTAGATATTAATACTTCAGAATATCGTGTGGCAGAAGCTCGCTTGAAAGATGGTACGGATAAAGATGAATGGACTACATTTGAACTTGCATTTGAGTATTTGCCGGAGAAATCTTATGATAGTACTAAAGAGTATAAGTTAGCCATTATATGTTCTTCCAGTAAGGAAGGTGATAAGTTCAAAGGCGCAGCTAACAGTACGCTGATCGTTGATGAATTGGAGGTTATTGGCGAGTAATGAGATGTATAGCTAGAATAATAGGTTAGTTATATGAAAATTTGAAAACTATAATATTTTGAATATCGAAAAAGGGGGGACTTGAAATCCCTCCTTTTTTGGTATATATTTGTTGAGTATGCTGTAAATATGAACCTTAAAAAGTAGATAAAAACAGCTTTTTTGCAATATGATCTTAAAAATAGATCATAAAATACAAAGAATGGACCTTGTGATAATTAATATAAATATGTTACTTTGTACCCGATTTTGCGATCAAATAGATTATTAACTAAATAAGAGAATTATGAAAAAGAGTTTGTTGTATTTGTTTATGCTTGTTTGTTCAGTCAGCTTGTTTTCAAGTTGTGGTGATGACGATGATGTTAAATACCCTGTTGATAGTGAGTTAGCTGGTGCATATAAAGGAAAGATGGATGTATATTATGTAGGTGTAAGTACTCCTATTGCTTCTGATATGGTTCAGAAAGTTTATATATCAAAAGCTTCTGATACTGCAATTAAGTTGGAATTAAAGAATTTTGTTATAAATGTAGCAGGTACTGATATTACTATCGGTGATATTGCTGTGGATAATTGCGCTTTAAAACAGGATGGTGAAGCTTTCCAGTTTTCAGGAAGTCAAACTTTAGAATTGGTTGTTGGTTCATGTAATACTTCTGTTTCAGGTACGATCGGTAATGGAACCATTGATATGGTTATTAATGTTGATGTAGCTGGCGGAGGAATGAAAGTGAAAGTTAATTATAGGGGTAGTAGATTATCTGGTAATGAAAGTGTAGAAGCTAAAATAACCAGTTTTACCTTTGATAGTGAATTGGTAACAAGCCAACCAGTGATTGATGAGGAGAATAAAACTATAACATTTAAGGTTAGTGAGGATGCTACTCCTGAAGAACTGAAAACTTTAGCTCCTACTATTACAGTTTCTGATAAAGCAACTGTTACTCCCGGCTCTGGTGTAGCTCAAAATTTTGCAGGAAATGTTGTTTATACAGTTGTTGCTGAAGATGGAACTACTAATCAATATACTGTTTCTATCGCTGCTAAGACAAGTGTTTTGAAGTTTTCATTTGAAGAATGGGAAAATGTTCCAGGTAGTCTTTTGGCTAATGAATATGATAAACCTCTTCCTACAGATGTGCTTGCAACTAGTGCTGAGGGCGCTGCCATGCTGAAACTTATGGGAGTTACAACTATGCCTGTTTACAAGACAGATGATAAGAAAGAAGGTGAGTATGCCATAAAGCTAGTGACTATGGATACAAGTGCTAAAGCTAATGCTTTAGTTCCGGCGATTACTTCAGGATCTGTATTTACTGGTAAATTCGATATGGATTTTCTTGAACAGGGGAAATTATATTGCACAAGATTTGGTGTTTTATATGATAAAAAACCAGTCGTTTTCAAGGGATGGTATAAGTATACTCCTGGGGAGAAGTTTATTGATGGTACAGATGTTAATAATATTGTAGAGGTTAAGGATCGGATAGATGAGTGTGCTATTCAAGCTGTATTATATAAAGTTGATACTGATGATGAAGTTCTGACTGGTTTTGATATCAACACTTCAGAGAAACGTGTCGCTGTGGCTGCTTTATCTGATAAAACTGCTAAAGTAGATTATACTTACTTCGAAATACCTTTTGAATTTTTGAAAGATTATGAAGAAGGAGCAAAATATAAATTGGCCATTGTTTGTTCTTCAAGTAAAGAAGGTGATTTGTTTAAAGGTGCTGGCGGAAGTACCTTAATTCTTGATGAACTAGAAGTTATGGGAGAATAATTTATCAATGATTAAAAAAGGCGAGAAACTAAAAGTTTCTCGCCTTTTTTAATAGCTATAATGAAATTAATGTAAAGATTGTTTTTTATTAGAATGCATACCCGAATCCTACATTTAAATAAATAGGATACATAGCAAATGAAATCGTATCAAAATCCTTCTTAAAGATATCGTTCAATCCCCATGTTAAATCAGCATACACATTTAAATGTTTGAATGCTCTCCACTCACCGCCTAATTGCAATCCCCATTGGAATTTACGCAGATTGTCAGAGAAATCATAAGTAGCAATGCTTTCACCAGTAAAATCTACTCGCGAACCTGTCTGATCCGGAGTACGCAAGTGACCTTCATATACATGTCCGGAGAAATTTCTTTCAATAAGATAAGATACATACGGACCTGCTGAGACTTTCCAACGTTTGCTTACTTTATAGTTGGCAACTACTGGGATAGTCAGATAAGAGTTTTTGACTTTAGTCTTTACGCCACCGGTCCATAAGCCTTGTAACTCTCCGCCGTTGGTGTTGATAATCTTCATTCCATAGTTCTTTACTGTAGCTTCTGTGGTCATATTCTTATTTTCAAGTCGTACCCCTACAGTCATTCCCCATTTCGTGTCAAACCATTTAGTTGCGTTTCCTTCAATTGAAATGGCGAGGCCACCAGGGGCATAGCTATCTATTTTACGAATTTCTTCAGGTAGAGGCAATGGAGAAGTTCCTCCAATACTGAAACCTGCCTTGATTCCATATTCCCATCCGTGTAAGTACGACCAGATGATACCTTGATTTCTTTCTTCTTGCGCCTGCGCTGAAAGTGTACTTACTAATAGTAGTACAGCTATAATATTGAGTAATTTATATCTTTTCATTTTCTTGTTTTTTTAGTCTTCGCAAATAAGTTCTACTTCATCGACATACAGTGTACTGCCTACTGCTCCCTTAAAATAAGCACCGTCTACACTGGACGAAAGCACTATACCTAATTTGTATTTTCCATTCTTTAATTTGGTATCATCAATTACTCGTCCTTTTACCGGTTCGAAAGGAATTTCAAAATCAGTCCATTGATCTGATTCAACAACATCTTCCGGTTTAATTCGCGCTAATGATACTAACTTATCTGAAGTAAATACATCATCACCATTAAGCATGACAGAATTGTTCTCAGCTTCATACATAACAGCATAAATATCACATTTGTCTCTTACACCCTCTTGTGGTTTTCCTTCTACGGAATATACATCTCCTGCTTTAAATTTATAATGTCCTTTGAGCGTTTTAGGGCGTTTATAGAACTGGAAACCGAAATTAGTGGCTTTTCTAGGATCTGTTAATGCATTTCCTACCTCAAATGTTCCGATAAATAAGTTACCGGCAGCAATATACATCTTTACCATTGCTCCAAAACTACCGGTATCACGAGTTTCCAATTTAACTCCTTTACCTCTGAAACCATTGGCTACCTGTACAGTTGGGTAATCTGTTTTGGAGTTTGCCATACCTGTCAATTTAAAACCCGGATTACCACTTGACCATTGTAATACTTTAGATATTCCTTGTGAAGTGCCCGGCTGGAATTCATAAAAGATATCGTAGTCATTGGAAGGTAATAACTCTTCAAAGTTGAAAGAAGTAGGTAATTCTGCTAAAACAACCTTGACGGTATAAACAGGTTTCCATTGACCGTCTTCTGATGTGACAGTGAATTTCCGGGAATGTAGCTCTTCACTAAAGTCATATGTGGCTTCTGTATCTCCAGCAACTTGATCATTTATTTTTATAGTGGCTCCTTCCGGAATTACAAATTCTAACTTTTGTTTGGACAAGTCAGCTCCCTTGTTTACATATACATTGATCAGCTTTGAATCAGCATTGATGTTTGCTAATTGTACATCATCACCTGTACAAGCATCAATGGCTGCTTCTGAGTTCAGTGCTTCATCCTGTATGCAGGAAGTTGCAGCACAAGCTAGTATGAAACAGGCTATTAAAGTCTTAATTTTCATGCGGTTTAATCTTTTTAGTTACTAATTCAGTCTCTTTATATAAAACTCGGGTGCAAAGTTAAGTTTCTTTTTGAAATCTAGCGCTCTGTTAGTGAGGTAATTCAATAAAATTAGTGCCTTTTATAAAAATAGTGTGGACTAAAAGATGAAAAAGGCTTTTGCTTAGTTTACTAATAATTCATTCCAAAATACCAAAATGGGATAGATCGAATGGGTGCTATATTCGTGCTCGTACTCTTTAAATAACTTGTTGAAGTTTTCGTATAAGCAATTCATAGCTGAAGTGCATTTATCTGCAATGATGCGATAATTGCACAACAAAAGTGCAGTATTATGCATATTTCTGCACTTTTGTTGTGCAGAGAATTATCAAGGATTGCTCAATAGTAATTTAGCATCACTTTTGCTCTCATGCTCTAACAAACTGTCTGTATCCCTTTATTCATCGTGGTTTTCGGTGTGGTAGCAACTGTGGTAGCAGGTATGAGAGCAAATGCTTGCTCTCACTTTTCCAAATCCAATCTCTAACCTTTGTAGTATCTTCGTTTTATTCCTGTAATTCCAATGTCAGTTTCAACCGTTGGAACAAAGTGTTTCAACCTTTGAAACTATTAGTTTCAAGGCATGAAACCTTTTGTTCCAAGGCATGAAACTATTAGTTTCAAGCGTTTGAAACTTTCTGAAACTGTACTTCCCTAATAATGGTTGACTTGTTTATCTCTAATAGCTGCTATGTGTTGACTAGAAATATTACTAACCCTGGCAGCTGTTTACTTTATTATTTATTATTCCTGCCTCCGGTTTAC
>NZ_JAMOKH010000005.1:0-232009 GCF_023656585.1 Bacteroides sp. B1-V-101
GGTCGTTAAAGACGATGACGTTGATAGGATGCAGGTGTAAAGGTGGTAACATCAAAGCCGAGCATTACTAATTGCCCGTTCACTTTCTTTCGGACGGTGCGGATCGCGATATATACGTTTAGCGAGCGTATCAGTAAGTTCATTCATTTGACTCTGATATCTTACTTAAGTTTTACTTTTCATCATGTCATAACCTTATTGAATTTATTCAGGTGGTTATAGCACGAGGGTTCCACCTCTTCCCATTCCGAACAGAGAAGTTAAGCCTCGTCACGCCGATGGTACTGCGTAACAGTGGGAGAGTAGGTAGCCGCCGTTTTTAGAGAAGCCCTTCAGGTAGAAATACCAGAAGGGCTTTATTGTGTTTGATACTTTCGGAATTTAAGTACACATCATCCACATACTTCAAATCTCCTGTTCTGCTAAAAAATAAACGACCGGACAATCTTTTATAATACTATTTTTCAGTATCCTTTTCAGCCTCTTTTTCCTTCAATTTCATTCTTTTTCCTTCTGTTTTATTTAAAATCCCATATTCTGCCAAGACTAAATACCCTTTCAAAATTGAACTACTTTTTCAAAATGGAAAGGTCGACTCTGTTATTATATATTTCCTTCTTCTTTATATATGTTTGATAATCAATTTATTGCCATTTCTTTTAGAGTTTTGGCACGCATTTGGCATAATACATTGCAAGTATTATAATAATAAATATTTAAAAGATTAAAGACATGGAGATAACACTATCATTTGTTTTTTGCCTCTTGAGCGGCTTTGCCTGCTTCTGGCTATTTTGGAAATGCGTAGACTGGTTTGAAAAGATCTAGAAGAGGAAAGGAGAATTAATTATGTACACAACACTATTTGTATTAGGTATTGCAATCTTCGGTTATTTGATGTATGTACTCATCAGACCCGAAAAGTTTTAAAGTTATACAGTTTAAGGTAAAAGTATGAATACAGAAATTTTAGGTGTGGTCGCACAAGTTGCCTTGATGGTGATTTTGGCTTATCCACTAGGAAGATACATTGCCAAGGTTTATAAAGGAGAGAAAACCTGGTCGGATTTCATGGCTCCTATTGAAAGAGTCATTTATAAAGTATGCGGAATTGACCCTAAAGAAGAAATGAACTGGAAACAGTTTCTGAAAGCATTATTGATATTGAATGCTTTTTGGTTCGTATGGGGAATGGTATTGCTGGTTTCGCAAGGATGGTTACCTTTAAATCCGGATGGCAACGGACCCCAAACGCCGGATCAGGCTTTTAATACCTGTATCAGTTTTATGGTCAACTGTAACTTGCAGCACTATAGTGGCGAAAGCGGATTGACTTACTTCACACAGCTGTTTGTCATTATGCTCTTCCAGTTTATTACCGCTGCAACCGGTATGGCTGCTATGGCTGGTATTATGAAGAGTATGGCTGCCAAGACAACAAAAACAATCGGTAACTTCTGGCATTTTTTGGTAGTGAGCTGTACACGTATCCTGTTACCGCTTTCTTTGATTGTAGGTTTCATCCTGATTCTTCAGGGAACCCCGATGGGATTCGACGGAAAAATGAAGGTAACTACCCTCGAAGGACAGGAACAGATGGTTTCGCAAGGACCTGCGGCTGCCATTGTGCCCATTAAACAATTAGGAACGAATGGAGGCGGTTACTTTGGTGTGAACTCTTCTCATCCGTTGGAAAATCCGACTTATCTTACCAATATGGTGGAGTGCTGGTCTATCTTGATTATTCCGATGGCAATGGTACTTGCATTAGGGTTTTATACTCGTAGAAAGAAACTGGCTTATAGTATTTTCGGAGTGATGCTCTTTGCTTTCCTGGTAGGCGTCTGTATCAATGTCAGTCAGGAAATGGGTGGAAATCCCCGTATCGATGAACTGGGAATTGCGCAGGATAACGGTGCGATGGAAGGTAAGGAAGTTCGTTTGGGTGCCGGAGCTACAGCACTTTGGAGTATTGTGACTACTGTTACTTCCAATGGTTCGGTGAATGGTATGCATGATTCTACTATGCCGTTGTCAGGTATGATGGAGATGCTGAATATGCAGATTAATACTTGGTTCGGCGGTGTAGGCGTAGGTTGGATGAATTATTATACGTTCATTATTATCGCGGTATTTATCAGCGGTTTGATGGTAGGTCGTACCCCGGAATTTCTCGGAAAGAAAGTAGAAGCCCGTGAAATGAAAATAGCTACGATAGTAGCACTGCTTCATCCATTTGTCATATTAGTGTTCACAGCAATCTCAAGTTATATATATGTACATCATCCTGACTTTGTGGAAAGCGAGGGCGGTTGGCTGAACAATCTTGGATTCCACGGCTTGAGTGAGCAGCTTTATGAGTATACATCTTGTGCCGCTAACAATGGTTCCGGCTTTGAAGGACTGGGAGATAATACTTATTTCTGGAACTGGACCTGTGGCATTGTACTTATTCTTAGCCGATTCCTGCCTATTATCGGACAAGTTGCCATTGCCGGCCTGCTGGCTCAGAAGAAGTTCATTCCCGAGAGTGCCGGAACGCTGAAGACTGATACGCTGACTTTCGGAATAATGACGTTTGTCGTTATCTTCATTGTGGCTGCTCTGTCCTTCTTCCCGGTACACGCTTTGAGTACAATTGCCGAACATTTAAGTTTGTAATTCTGAATTAGAGAAGATATGAAAAATATGAAATCAGCTTCTTTGTTTCAAAAGGAGCAAGTTATAGAAAGCCTGAAACAATCATTCGTGAAACTAAACCCGCGACTGATGATAAAGAACCCGATCATGTATACGGTAGAGGTGGCTACAGTGGTCATGTTGTTTGTGACACTTTACTCCATCATCAATCCCTCTCAGGGTTCGTTTGCCTACAACATAGCTGTGTTTATCATTCTGTTTATTACACTGCTGTTTGCCAATTTTGCCGAAGCGATTGCCGAAGCACGGGGAAAAGCGCAAGCCGACAGCCTGCGTAAAACACGGGAAGAGACACCTGCCAAAAAGGTGGAAGGTAATCAAATAGTGACTGTAAGTTCTTCACAACTAAAGAAAGGAGATGTGTTTGTCTGTGAAGCCGGAGACGTGATTCCGTCCGATGGGGAAATAATCGAAGGATTGGCCTCTATCGATGAAAGTGCGATTACAGGTGAGTCTGCTCCGGTGATCCGGGAGGCGGGCGGCGATAAAAGCTCAGTGACGGGAGGTACGAAAGTATTGTCCGATCATATAAAAGTAATGGTGACCACCCAACCGGGAGAAAGTTTTCTGGATAAAATGATTGCACTGGTGGAAGGTGCGTCTCGTCAGAAAACTCCGAATGAGATAGCACTGACTATTCTGCTGGCTGGTTTTACACTTGTCTTTGTCATTGTGTGTGTGACGTTAAAACCGTTTGCCGATTACAGCAATACTGTCATTACCATTGCTTCACTTATTTCTTTGTTTGTGTGTCTGATTCCGACAACAATCGGAGGACTTCTTTCCGCTATCGGTATTGCCGGTATGGACCGTGCACTACGTGCGAATGTGATAACAAAATCGGGTAAGGCAGTGGAAACTGCCGGCGATATTGATACCTTGTTGCTGGATAAGACCGGAACTATCACCATCGGTAATCGTAAAGCTACCCATTTTCACACTGCGCCGGGCATTGATCTGCACGCTTTTGTAGAAAACTGTCTGCTTTCTTCTCTGTCCGATGAAACTCCGGAAGGCAAATCAATCGTAGAACTGGGACGTGAATCAGGTATCCGTATGCGCAGCTTGAATACGACAGGCGCACGAATGATTAAGTTTACAGCCGAAACCAAATGCTCGGGTGTCGATTTGCCGGACGGAACTCAGATTCGTAAAGGGGCTTTTGATGCTATCCGTAAGATTGTGGAAACTGCCGGAAACAAATTCCCCGAAGAAGTGGAAAAGGTGATCGCTGCTATTTCAAGCAATGGTGGTACGCCGTTGGTGGTATGTGTTAATCGGAAAGTGACGGGTGTTATCGAATTGCAGGATATCATCAAGCCGGGTATTCAGGAACGTTTCGAACGCTTGCGCAAAATGGGAGTGAAGACAGTGATGGTGACCGGTGATAACCCGCTGACTGCCAAATATATTGCAGAAAAGGCAGGTGTCGATGATTTTATTGCCGAAGCGAAGCCGGAAGATAAAATGGAATATATCAAGAAGGAACAACAGTCCGGCAAACTGGTGGCAATGATGGGGGACGGTACGAATGATGCTCCCGCTTTGGCTCAGGCGAATGTCGGAGTGGCAATGAACAGTGGTACGCAGGCTGCAAAGGAAGCCGGCAATATGGTAGATCTGGATAATGATCCTACCAAACTGATCGAGATTGTGGAAATCGGTAAGCAGTTGCTGATGACCCGTGGAACACTGACTACTTTCTCTATCGCCAACGATGTGGCTAAATATTTTGCCATTGTCCCCGCCTTGTTTATGGTGGCTATCCCCGAACTGGCGGCGTTGAATATCATGCAGTTGCATAGTCCTGAGAGTGCGATCCTTTCGGCAGTCATCTTCAATGCGATTATTATTCCGATCTTGATTCCGTTGGCTTTGCGTGGCGTTCAGTACAAGCCGATAGGTGCAAGTGCTTTGCTTCGCCGGAATCTGCTGATTTACGGTGTAGGTGGTGTGATTGCTCCGTTTATCGGAATTAAACTGATTGATTTATTAGTAGGTTTATTCTTTTAATTAAAAAACAATAGCGATGAAAACTTTATTTAAATCACTAAAGATAACTCTTGTTTTCTGTGTCTTTTTCTCCGTATTCTATATTCTTATTTTGTGGTTGTTTGCACAAGTGGCAGGACCTAATAAGGGAAATGCTGAAGTTGCCACACTGGATGGAAAAGTGGTGGGTGCGGCCAATGTCGGTCAGATGTTTACAAAAGATATTTATTTCTGGGGACGTCCTTCGTGTGCCGGAGACGGTTATGATGCTTCTAGTTCGTCCGGTAGCAACAAAGGACCCACGAATCCCGAATATCTGGCTGAAGTGGAAGCGCGTATCGATACGTTCCTTGTACATCATCCTTATCTGAGCCGTAAAGATGTTCCGGCGGAGATGGTAACGGCGAGTGCCTCCGGCCTCGACCCCAATATTACTCCGCAATGTGCATACGTGCAGATAAAGAGAGTGGCACAGGCACGTGGCCTGACTGAAAACCAAGTGAAAGAAATCGTTGATCAAAGTGTGGAGAAGCCTTTACTCGGAATTTTCGGAACGGAGAAAATAAATGTGCTGAAGCTGAATATAGCACTTGAAGAGAATAAATAACCAAACACTGGGCGGCGTGCCTGTCCGAATCGTTTTAGTTATTTATTGCGGTTCAAATAAACAGGGCTGGACAGGGCGCTGCTCTTTTTTAGAAACATAAAATAAAAAGATAAATATGAAGAGTTTTTTTAGTAAGAAGATTGTTGTAGGAGCATTGGTTACGGCAACTGTATGCGTATCGGGTATAACGGATGCAAAAGCACAGGAATTTGCTGTGCAGGGAGATATTGTCAGTTCCTATGTCTGGCGGGGAATGTACCAGGGTGGAGGTGCGGCTTTTCAACCCACGCTGGGGTTTGGGTTCGATAATTTTTCTGTTACCGCATGGGGATCTACTAATTTCAGTGGAGGGAATAAAGAACTGGATCTGACTCTTGCCTATAAGTTTGGTAAGGCGGGACCTACGCTGACGGTTGCCGATTTGTGGTGGGAAGGTGAAGGGGCATATAAATATTTTAATTTTAAGAGCCACGAGACGGGACATCATTTTGAGGCGGGATTGGCTTATACGTTGCCCGTAGAGAAGTTTCCCCTGTCCGTAGCGTGGTATACGATGTTTGCCGGAAAAGACAAGAAGCTGAATGATAGCGGAGAACTGAAACAGAATTATTCCTCCTATCTGGAACTGAACTATCCTTTCAGTGTGAAAAATGTCGATTTAAATGTAACTTGCGGCGCAGTACCGTATAAGGCGGAGGGTATGTACACGAATAGTGGCTTCGCCGTGACTAATGTAGCTTTAAAAGGAATGACAGAGATAAAAATTAATGATAAGTTTTCATTGCCGATATTTGCACAGGCTATATGGAATCCATGTGTTGAAGATGCTTTTTTGGTTTTTGGCGTAACTTTAAGACCATAGATATAAACTCATGAATTTTTATTATGCAGAAACCCGTGGTGATCGTGATGATTACTACGGGTTGAAATAGTTTATAAACAGCAATTAATGAAATGGATATGGATAGAGAACAGAGTGTACAACATTTTTTGGATCTGATCAAGAAGTCTCATCGAGGCAAGTTTAAAATCTATATCGGCATGATAGCCGGTGTAGGGAAGTCTTACCGTATGCTTCAGGAGGCTCATGAACTACTGGAGAATGGGGTGGATGTACAAGTCGGCTATATTGAAACTCACGGGCGTGCCGGAACGGAGGCTCTGATGCAGGGGCTGCCTGTGATCCCCCGACGTAAAATTTTCTATAAAGGAAAAGAGTTGGAGGAAATGGATGTGGACGCCATTATCCGCCTTCATCCCGAGATTGTGATTGTGGACGAACTGGCACACACCAATGTGGAAGGCAGTTTGAACGAGAAACGTTGGCAGGATGTGATGACTCTGTTGGATGAGGGGATTAATGTGATTTCCGCAATCAATATCCAGCATATCGAGAGTGTGAATGAAGAAGTGCAGGAGATTACAGGGATCGAGGTGAAAGAACGGGTGCCGGACAGTGTGCTTCAGGAAGCGGATGAAGTGGTGAATATCGACTTGACAGCGGAAGAACTGATCTCGCGTCTGAAAGCAGGAAAGATATACCGTCCGGAAAAGATTCAGACAGCGCTGGATAATTTCTTCCGGACCGAGAATATCCTTCAACTGCGGGAACTGGCTCTGAAGGAAGTGGCGCTCCGGGTGGAGAAGAAGGTGGAGAATGAGGTTGTGATGGGTGTCTCGGTCGGAATCAGGCATGAGAAGTTCATGGCTTGTATCAGTAGTCATGAGAAAACACCCAGGAGGATTATCCGGAAGGCGGCACGTCTGGCAACACGATATAATACGACTTTCGTTGCTCTCTATGTGCAGACTCCGAGGGAGAGTATGGACCGGATTGATCTGGCCAGTCAGCGTTATTTGCTGAATCATTTTAAGCTGGTAGCAGAACTGGGCGGAGAGGTCATCCAGGTGCAGTCGAAGGATATTCTGGGGAGTATTGTCAAAGTTTGTCGGGACAAGCAAATATCTTCTGTTTGCATGGGAACTCCTAATCTGAGATTTCCTCATGCCATTTGCTCCATACTCGGATATCGAAAGTTTTTGAATAATTTGTCACAAGCTAATGTAGATTTGATTATACTTGCATAATATTAACCGTATGAACGATATGAATATTAAAACAAAACTGATTCTCGGCATCGGGATGCTGGCGGGAATGATTATTTTGCTGGTAACACTTTCTGTTGTGAACCTTCAGTTGCTGACTGCCACAGAACCTGACAGTCCTGCCGCTATGCCGGCATTGGAACGCGCTCTGTTGTGGATTTCCGTTACCGGCGGTATTTGTATATTGACCGGATTGACATTGCTGTATTGGTTGCCCCGAACAATCAGTAAACCCATCAAGGAACTGAAACAAGGGATTCTTGAAATAGCCAATCATAATTATGAAGAACGGCTGGATATGAGAAATAATCAGGAGTTTCGGGAAGTCGCCGAGAGTTTCAACCGTATGGCGGAACGTCTGGCCGAGTATCGGGCAAGTACGTTAGCGGATATTCTTTCTGCCAAGAAATTCATTGAGGCCATCGTGAACAGTATCGACGATCCGATAATCGGTCTGAATATGGATCGTGAGATTTTGTTTATTAATGAGGAAGCACTGAACGTGCTGAATCTGAAAAGAGGTAATGTCATACGTAAATCTGCGGAAGAATTGTCTTTGAAGAATGATCTGCTTCGCCGGCTGATTCGTGAACTGGTGACGCCGGGAGATCAGAAAGAGCCGTTAAAGATATATGCCGATGATAAAGAGAGTTATTTCAAGGCTTCCTATATTCCTATCATAAATACGGATGCAGGGAAGGATGAACCCAGCAAATTAGGGGATGTCATTCTGCTGAAGAATATAACGGAATTCAAGGAACTGGATTCTGCCAAGACTACATTTATTTCGACCATTTCACACGAATTGAAAACTCCGATTGCGGCTATCATGATGAGTCTGCAGCTATTGGAAGATAAACGTGTCGGTGAGCTGAATGATGAACAGGAACAGTTGTCCAAAAGCATCAAGGAAAATAGCGAACGCCTGTTGAGCATTACGGGCGAATTGCTGAATATGACTCAGGTAGAGGCAGGCAAGCTGCAATTAATGCCGAAGATAACGAAGCCCATTGAACTGATAGAATATGCGATTAAAGCTAATCAGGTACAAGCGGATAAGTTCAATATTCAGATAGAAGTAGAGTACCCGGAAGAGAAAATCGGCAAGCTCTTTGTCGATAGTGAAAAGATAGCTTGGGTATTGACTAATTTGCTCAGCAATGCGATTCGTTATTCTAAAGAAAACGGGCGTGTCGTGATTGGTGCCAGGCAGGAAGGAGATATGATCGACCTGTACGTTCAGGATTTCGGTAAAGGCATCGATCCCCGTTACCACAAGAGTATTTTCGACCGTTACTTCCGTGTTCCCGGAACAAAAGTTCAGGGCAGCGGACTCGGTTTGTCTATTTCGAGAGACTTTGTGGAAGCGCATGGCGGTACGCTGACAGTAGAAAGTGAACTGGGAAAAGGAAGTCGGTTTGTGATGCGACTGAAAGCATAAAAGAGAATGTTCGGAAAGTGTCCGAGGCGGTTGCTGTGATAAATAAATGTGGTAGCTGATTTAATTTGAAATGAAACTTTGGGAATCAAGACATTGCAGCGTCTTTTAAAATCTTTATATTTGCAGACTAATTGAAGTTAAAGTCAAATTTATACAATATAATAACTTAAAAGAACCAAAATCAGATGAAACAGGACATGATTGTTATCCTTGACTTGGGTAGTCACGAGAATACGGTATTGGCGCGCGCCATCCGTGCATTAGGAGTTTATAGTGAGATTTATCCTCACGACATCACAGTAGAAGAACTGAAAGCATTGCCCAACGTAAAGGGTATTATTATCAATGGTGGACTGAACAACGTGATCGACGGTGTTGCTATTGACGTGAATCCGTCTATTTATACGATGGGGATTCCTGTTATGGCTGCCGGTCACGATAAAGCGACTTGCGCAGTGAAGCTTCCGGCATTTACAGATGATATCGAGGCTATTAAGGCTGCTATAAAGTCTTTCGTATTTGATACTTGTCAGGCTGAAGCTAACTGGAATATGGCGAACTTTGTCAATGACCAGATCGAGCTGATCAGACGTCAGGTGGGTGATAAGAAAGTATTGCTGGCATTGTCGGGTGGTGTTGACAGCTCAGTGGTAGCTGCTTTACTTTTGAAGGCAATCGGTGAAAATTTGGTATGCGTGCACGTAAATCACGGCTTGATGCGTAAAGGTGAGTCTGAAGATGTTGTTGAAGTATTCAGCAACCAATTGAAAGCAAATCTGGTTTATGTAGATGTAACAGACCGCTTCCTGGATAAATTGGCAGGTGTGGAAGATCCCGAACAGAAACGTAAGATTATCGGTGGTGAGTTTATCCGTGTGTTCGAAGAAGAAGCACGTAAACTGGATGGTATCGATTTCTTAGGTCAGGGTACTATTTATCCGGATATTGTAGAGAGCGGAACGAAGACTGCCAAGATGGTGAAATCTCATCATAATGTAGGCGGTCTGCCTGAAGATCTTAAGTTCCAGCTTGTAGAGCCCTTGCGCCAGTTGTTCAAGGATGAAGTGCGTGCTTGTGGTCTGGAGTTGGGGTTGCCTTATGAGATGGTTTACCGTCAGCCGTTCCCCGGTCCTGGTTTAGGTGTACGTTGTCTGGGTGCTATCACACGCGATCGTCTGGAAGCAGTACGTGAGTCTGACGCCATTTTGCGTGAAGAATTCCAGATTGCCGGCCTGGATAAAAAGGTATGGCAATACTTTACCGTAGTGCCTGACTTTAAATCTGTTGGTGTACGCGATAATGCCCGTTCTTTCGATTGGCCGGTGATTATCCGCGCTGTCAATACGGTAGATGCTATGACAGCTACTATTGAACCGGTAGACTGGCCTATCCTGATGAAAATCACAGACCGTATTCTGAAAGAAGTGAAGAATGTGAATCGTGTTTGCTATGATATGTCGCCGAAACCTAATGCGACTATTGAATGGGAATAAGAGTATAGAGCATTAAATAGAATAGCCCCCGGAAGCTGAATATAAACTTTCGGGGGCTAATTTTTTGCATTTAGCGTCACCTATGGCGTCACCTGCCACCAATTGATGTATAAAAGAAAAAGGCACCCAAGAGTGGAAGCCTCTCAAATGCCTTATTCTTATCAAGTAGCGGGACCCGGGATTGAACCGGGGACCTCATGATTATGAATCATTTAGAATGATTTTTTGCGATTTTTATTGGATGATATATTTGCTTATTTATCAGTGATTTAATACTTTTGTGACATTGTCTGATAATGACTGATTCTTAGAAAATAAAGCTTTTTGTGTTCCCGCTGTGTTCCCATTGTGTTCCCAAATAGCTTATTAAAGTGTTTTGTTTTATGTTTTTAAATATGATGATTTATGGATAAAAAGTATATAAGTTGTTTGGTTAATGACAAAGTTGGTGTTTGCGCAATAAGTCTTGTTCTAGACAAAAGGCATGTGAGGAATGGAGGTAAATATCCTATAGCATTACGTTTTACTATAGATCGAAAAAGATTGTATTATCCGTTGGGAGATAAATATACAGAAAAAGAATTTGATGCTATTTGTAGAGCAAAAAATACAGGTCGAAGATCCAATATTAAGAGTGAGAAGGAAACAAACTTTGAGTGTAAGATGCTTTTAGAACAAACATTTAAATCTTATGTTGATATAGTACAGGATTTGGATAAAACTTCTAAACTTAGTTTGAATATGATCATGACTCGGTTAACTGGAAAAAATGAAGAGGATTCATTTTTGTTAGTATGGGAAGATATTATTAATAATAGGTCTGTGGGAACTGCAGATAGTTATACTACGGCAAAAAAATCATTTATTAAGTATGTGGGAGTAATATCTGGTTTTAATGTATCCAAGAGTACAATTGAGAAATGGATTAAAGGAATGGAGAATGATGGATTTACTAAAACGACTATTGGAATATATTTAAGGGCATGTCGGGTTGTGTGGAATGAGTGTACACAAAGGGGATTTTTAAGTAAAAAAGAATATCCGTTTGGTAAAGATAAAAGTTTGATCACGATTCCTGTAGGTAGTACACGAAAAAAGGAATACCTGAATGTAGAGCAAATGACGGAATTGTATCAAGTGTTTATCAACAAAAAATATCCAGAATCATGGCGAAAGAGTTATATAGAAAAGGTTCATTTTTCTTTAGGATTGTTTTTGGTACAATATTTATGTAATGGTTTTAACTTAGCAGATGCTGCACGGCTTCGATACAATGATTATTATTATATTAGTGGTAAACAGTCTTTTCAGTTTATGCGTTATAAAACTAAGGATAGAAGTGAAAATAATAGTGAGGTGGTAATTCCGATTATTGAACCTTTGAGAATAATTTTGTCGGAAATTGCTGCACCGGAGGAAAGAGGGGGATTGGTATTTCCTTCTATATTGAAGGGGGAAACAAATGAAGTACAGGTAAGGAAACTGATAGCATTAGAAAATAGTAATATTCAAGATCGGATGAAAAAGTTGACTATGGCTTTAAATTGGGAGATTTTCCCTAGCAGTACTTGGTGCAGGCATTCTTTTGCAACAAATTTAACTCATGCAGGAGTTCCTATTAATTATATAAGTGATAGTATGGGGCATTCTCGTGATGAAAATATTACTGCGCGCTATATAGATATTTTTCCACATGAACAGCAAGTGCTATATAATAATAAATTGTTAAATTTAGCCTATGAGGAAATGACTTCGATTACTAAAATATTAAATTCACTTACTCCTGATGAATTGAAAGCTATAATAACTGTGGTAAAGAGTAAAACAAAGGATTGATAGGTATAATAAATATTACCAAGGGGTTGGTGCGATGAATCTGACATAATTGAAAGAAGTTTATGAGTATATCAGGAGTATAGTTTAATATTTTCTTTATATTTGAGGCAGTATTCGGGAGAACTGGGTGCTGCTTTTTTATTTATTCACTAAAAACGCTGAAATGTTAGAGCAGATAATTGAAAAGTTTGAGTTTATGAATAGTCTCATTGATATTCTAAATCCTTTAGAGTTATATGAATTCTTAAATCACCAAAAAATGTTAGAGGTCGTTGATTCAGATATTCGTATTAGCGAAAATGATTTAAGGAGTGATCCTACTTTGAATATTAGTGATGAAAAGTTATTTGTAAGATTGAAACAGTTATCAAAAAATGATATAGAATCGATATGTTCATATCTTTCTCTATCAAATGTTCGTAGAAATAAGATGATAAATGCATTAAGAGACGACGATTATGCTTCATTCTGTCAGATAGATAAAAGGGGAGATTTATTTCTTTATATAAAAGCAGGAATATTTTATTTTGATTGTTTTAAAGAAATACTATCCAATAATAGTAGAACCCTTACAATTATAATTAATGCTTTCAAAAATGTAGATTGTCGTAAATCAATTTTTGAGCAATTATATCCAGTGGTTAGTTCATTAGTAGAAGAGGCTTCTTGTGTTAATATTCCTTTAGTTGATCATTCCACGGATACAAAAATCCGAAATATGGGCAATCAATTAAAATTATTACCTAAGTTGCTAAAAGACTCTTCTTCTGATAAAGAAAATGAAGAATATATAATGTCTCTATTGGAGGAATATTTACATGGATTGTCTGAGATATTTGATATGATTCAGTCTTTCCCTGCACAATATGTAACGCGTTTTTTCAATAAAATGTCGAATTCTGCTTATGCATTTAAGTTGCAAGAAATTTATAATGGATATAAGCAAAAAAATCCCAAAGCAATAGATATTATAATTTGTCCAGACAATTATAAAGCACCTCGTATTTTTAATCTACCTGAGAGTTTTGACACATTAAGACAGATCGGCGTAGAGAAAGAAAAATATGATTTCCGATTGGATTTGAATAGAAAATCAATAGAATACTTATATAAAGAACTTATTGACAGGTATGTCTTTGATATTCCCATAGAGCAGTTTGCTTATATTTTAACGGGGAAACGAGAAAAGGTCAAAGGAGTTGATCATCCATCGATAAAATGGCTTGGCACTATGCAGGATTTAAGTTGTTTTATTGGATTGTTATGTAAAAAGAGGAAAGGGAAGGATACTTATGGAATATGGAGTATAACCCAAAAAGTTTTTGTAATTGATGGTATAACGATAGATAATAAATCAATTTCTACCGAGTTTTCCAAAATAAAGAAGGATCGCAAACCTTATATTTATTTTAAAAAATTGATAGAAAAAGCTGTAGACTAATCAATTGCAATTGATTTTGATAAAGGAAGGATGTATCGTAAGTGCGATATGTCCTTTTTTGTTTTTATCCGGTTGAAATTGGGTTGTAGTGTGAAGAAATAATTTAAATATTAATAGCTACTCTCTATCTTCACAACCGAATTCTGAGCGCTCTGAATTCAGAATAGATGTTCAACAATTAAAAATTAGAAGAAAATATGAAAGATACCTTATTAAAAGAAAAACCTCTTTTTCAGTCTACTTTGGGTGATTTGGTGGAGGTCTTGAAAGAAGAGTTAGGCTTTGCAAGCGAGAGTGGTAACGATGAAAAGGACAACATCTTCCCATCTGGTGGTAAACATTATGTCCGGGGCATGAAAGAACTGGCAAAAGCTCTTCATTGCTCTATTTCGACTGCTCAACGCATAAAGAGTAGCGGTGTCATTGATGCAGCCATTTCCCAAAACGGTAAGGTCGTTGTAATTGATGTTGAGCGGGCTTTGGACATATTGAGAGTTTCTAATAAAAAATGGGGACGCAAGTAGTCTCAGGTAATTAATCGGAATAGACAGTTTCGCTGAGAAATATGCCGGCTGTTTTCAACGGTGGAGCTGTCTGTTCATAAATCAAGAAGGAATCTATGAAAAGTCTATTGACCTTCAATGAAGTTCATATGTAGTTTAATAGGTATAAATTTATGGATGTAAAAGATAGCCTACTGTCAGGTGTGTCTTTGTATAACAGCTTGACTTCAAAAGGATTATTCCTTTGTTTTATTGCTTATATTTGCTCTCGAAAATTTAGAAAGTAACCACTAAAATCTTAGTAGATGGACAGAAATTGGAATCTGTAAATGGCGCAGTACTTCAAAATGATAAGAACGCTTTAGTAGAGTTTCCAAAAGCTGATAAGGAGGCTGAAAAAAAAATATTATAATTAACCCGGAGTGATTGCTGGTAGTATATGAAAGCACTCCATAAGATTAAATTATATGTTAAACAATATAGACATCAAGAAACTCTATGATACTGGAGGCAAATGCAAAGGTTTATCCGCGCTCCCTAGTATCCTAAAATTGGGTGGTGCATGCTTAATTCTAAGTGTTGCAAACTTTGGTCTTTGTTGCCTTTATCATAGGTACAAGAAGCAAATTGAATTAGATGAGGAGGTTCGTGCGAACAATGCGGCACTTCAAAGCAGATTGAAACTTAATAATGTTCATATAAATAGTCTAATAAATAAAAGTAAATTACAAAAATGAAATTAATACCTAATTCAAACAACATTGCTCGAATCACTGGGATACTGGGAGTTAAGAAGACAACCGAATACTTTTTTATAGGGACAGGTTTCGCATTGGTTGCTTTAGGTTCTGTTTGTTATCTTATAACGGCGATTAAATCCCACGGTAGGATAAAGGAGCAGAATGATGTATTCGCAAACAAGCAGAGGGAGATTGAAATTGCTTCTTTATGTAAAATGCAGGAGAACGAACAACTTCACATTCATCGTATGCAGGAAGAGCATAAGCGGATGTCAACAGGTACAAACTGACAGAATATGAAGAGCGATAACTGTATAAAACGGAATAGGGGAAGTCCAGCGGTAATAACAGATTTAAGATACTCGTGGGGAATCTTTCAAAAAACGACCGGAGGTTCCCACTTATCGAAGAAGGTCCGGGTTGTGATCGTAACAGACAACCGAATTGATAAGATTAGAAATACTTTTAGAAGGAATCAATTATGAAATATAAAACAACAACAATCGTATCAGTATTTGGACTTGGCATAACAGCCGCAGGTTTTATTAGTGTATGGGTCTGTGACCGATTTGTCAAGAGACGTAAGCAGACAAAAAAGATGTCTATCGTATTTAACGATGTGGTGAATGATACCGAAACAGTTATGCCGTTGCAAACGCCTATTTCTCAAAAACGTACGAGAGCCAGGATTACGTCCGGTATGATCAGGAAATGGAATATGATGGCGAAAAAGGGAATGTCCCATAAACAGATTGCCGCCGGGTATGGTGTGTCATTGGTTAGTGTAGACAGGCATTTGGCCAGGTCAGGTAGAAAGAAGACCGCCAAAACCGATAAGGCCTATTCTACAGTCCCGATGATTAACAGTGAAGTTAAAAATAACAGATTATTAATTAATAAACATGAGTTATGAGTAATAAAGTAAAGGCAATGTCCCACTCTATAATCGATGTAGGAGGTAAAATTGGACTAGGGGGAGTTAGTGGACGCTACAAAGGTACTGCTTCAACTCTTTGGAAAATTGGTGGTTGCCTTATTGGTATAGGTGTAATTGGAATATACGTTTTACCCGAAATAAAGAGAAAGCTTGGACAGGTTAAGATTGACGAAAAGAAAAAGAAAAACGAACTTGAAAATGACAAGGCAAGGGAAGTGAGCAGACTTAAAATGGAAGAAAAAGATCATCAGTGTGATCTGGATATCAAAAAAGCGAAAGAGATCAGTCAGGTAAAGACTGATGAGATATCTAGAGTTATTACGATTCGTCAGGATTTTGGTCTCATGGGAAAAAAAACGGTTGGCGAACAAACGATAGATAAAGAACCTGCTCTTGGTGAGTGGTTACAATGGTTCGATACTCAGTTCCCCATGCCGGGTTACTCCGCTATTCCTCACATCAGCACTATTCTGAACGGTTGTCCTGGTGGCTTCAGGCCTGCCATGCTTCTACATCTGCTTGGGACTTATGGTGCACTTTGTTTCTCGAATGTGCGTGCGCAATATATGGACGGACGGTCTCATTCTCCCAGTTTGCAGGTTGTGATTGTAGGAGCGCAGGGTTCGGGAAAGAGTATCTTTAAAAATGTGTATGAACAGGATCTCTTTCATCGAGTGGTTATGGAGGACCGAGAGAAGGCCAGGAGTAACAAGCCTGACCAGATTATCCAAACGATAGGCAGCGAGATCTCAAAAGCGAGATTATTGGAGCTTATAGCTGGTAATCATGATGTATACTTCTATTCGATGGAGACAGAGATCGATACCGTGCGTCAATCTTTCACCAAAGGTGGCGGACTTTCTAGTGACTTGTTACGTAAAGCATTCTCCAACGAGAGTATTTCTTTGGACAACAAGCATACCCCTAATGAATGTCGCGGTACATTTCTCGTGTATTTCAATTACACCTTTACCGGGACTCCCAAGGCTGTCAGACGTTTCTTTAAAGAGGAGGAGTATGAAGATGGAACCGCCTCGCGTGTTTGTTTTTGTGCAATTCCCGAACTGGGTCATTCAATTCCGGAGTTTGACTTACCGGAGGGTGAAGAACTGGAGAAAATGCGTGACCAGATTGACAAGTGGCGTGAACAGTATTGCTTCAGAAGAACAAAAGAGGGTATTGATATTCCTGCCAACGAACACCGGACAGATCTCTCTTATGTATTCGGTACTCTGAAGCACTGGATCGAGAAACAGAAGGAGATGGGTGACGAGACAAGAAAAGAAGTTTCCCTTCGCATGGCCACTGTCGCCTTCCATGGTGCCATAGTGCTGCATATGCTCGCCGGTGAACCCGGGAAAGACGTCCCGAAGACACGTAGGGCGATTTGTAAGTTGACCGAATATCTTGCCAACCACTGCATGGAGCGTTTTCTCTGCCAGTATTACAAGGGAGTGTATCCGAAGATGGATATACCAACCGAACCACGGTTGGGACGGAGATTAACAGACGAGGAAATTGAATGCTGGTATCCTTTGTGGAAAACTCTCGATGAAAATGGCAATCAGCTGGGTTATGGAAGGATAGCCAAACTGATTGGAGTGAGTAAGAATGATGTGAGAAATGCTTTTAGAAAGCATGAAAAAGAAATCGGATTGAGTTAATACAGATAAGGAGGACGCTACACACCGGTGTTCTCCTTTTTTTTAGGGGTGTAAATGCCGTTTCATAGGGGTGTAAATGCTGAATGTATGAGTATTTGATTAATTCTGCATATTATAACGAATTGTGTTGAAATCCAGCTATTTATACATAAAAAAAAACTTTCTATCCTTAGAGGGTGTAAAACGTTGCACCCTGAATATGATAATGGATGTGATGACAATAGCTCATACGCTCTTAATCTAGTAGTCAAAATAGAGTTTGTCTTTCGTCGAGTAAAGTCTTCTTAATCTGATTTCCACACTAGTGTAGTTCAATAATAAACTTATATATCTTTACTTGTTTCGAAACAGCACTAAAGGTTCTTGCTCAAGTGTATATTAAGGTACACTAACCGATTTTTAGTACATTGTCAATGACACAGCCTCGATTTCATAAGTACCAGATCTCATTAGTCCTACTGTGTTTTCTTGAAAACACCTAAGATAACTATCGAAACTAATTTCCCCCCTGATACTCACTGAGATCTCATCTTCATCAACTCCCTTTTGTATTATGAGCAACTGGACTCTGCAATATTTCTCTGCATTCAAACTACCCTTTAACCAGTCTACAGGATGCAATTTTTTTTACTCTAAAACATATCCTATTTAAGTAATATTGCTGATTTTATGAAAAAAAAATGCACTAAAATATTGTCTTCGTTAGTTGTAGGCAAACGCCGTGTGAGTGATTATTATAATAATGGTTGTAGTATATTTACTATATATCTTGCCTTCGGTTAACCTGTAAGTTATCATTCTTAAAGATTGAATCATTGTAATTCATGGGTAATATTCTCCTAAGTACCTTCCTGATGCGGGATATACTTGCAATCGGGAAGCGTCTATGGTAGATAAGTCTGTCCATTACTTCCCTTTAGCAAAACTGAATCCTTTATCATTATATACGAAATTATCTGTGTAATATATGATATTAGATGTTCGTGCATGGAAATAATTATTCCCATTTTTATGATAGCAGGCTGTATACCTGTGAGAGTCATTTTTTTCTTCGGAATAATTACTTTCCGATGAATAACTGTTGATACGCGATTACTATCTCTGCTGACTGTCTCACCTTAAGCTTTGATAATCTTATACCTGTCAAGAAGAAAAAAAGAGGACAGTATCGCCCTGTTATGAACTGAACGCACTGCTTCTTTAGATTTCCCGGATTTCTATAAAATACCCCCTCTTGCCTTTCTCATTCGTCCTCTGCCTCTCTATGACGGGGAGATATTGTGCCAGCTCTTTAGCCTTGGCTGTTTTCCCGGTCAGCCCGATGCTGTCATATATCTTCTGGAGCATTCCCTTTACCTCCTGCCTGGAGTATGAAACACCCGCCTTGAATGTCCGCCTGCAGGCATCCCTTATCGTCTCTTGCGCGCATACCGTATTGTAAGCCCTTTCCATATCGGTTTCCTGAAAACCAAGCTTTGATAACTCCTCATAGCCCAGGGTATCATACCAGTGATGAAATTCCATCTTAATGAACGGGTTTTGCAGGACCAGGCTGTCATACTGGGGGTATTGTTTTCTAAAACGGGCATACCCGGCCAGTCTGTCTTTTTGAGGCGCATTGTAGTACCAACTCTCAAACTGTTTCAGTTCCTCCGGTTTCTGGCACATCCTGACCGCATCCTGAATACTTGTTAAGAGCCGGCAGGAATTATTGTAATAGTAGTTTCTCTGGTGCCACCTGTTCCACCGGGCTACCATAACCAGATAATTGAAACCGATTGTGGTGTGCCCGTTCTCCCGGATAAGATCAATATAATCATCCACAAACCTCCTGTCCGTTGCTTTGTCCCGGTAAAGCTCGATAAACATTTCTCTGGCATTGTCCGGCGCATTGTTATATGTATCGAGGATCATTTGTGACTTTCTCTCCATCTCGCTCTGTTTCCGTTCAAACTCCTCCTTGGTTACCCTCTCCGGCATCGTCTTGTAATATATGGTTGCATCGTAACGGAACGGGTTCATGTCAAGCCTCTGCCTTCCCAGTATCTGGGGTATGTCCAGCATGATATCGAGTGTCTGCCATTCCTTGCCCGCATTGATAAAGATATAGGTGCTGGCATTGGTCGAGTAGAAGTCCACACCTTCGAATGAGGCTTTTGTACAGAATGTAAAAGTCTTGTTTACCGGATTATTCCTGTCGGCACATAATCCGCCTGCCACGAAACCTTTCGGCAGTTCTGAAGCCTTGCTCTCCGAACACAGTATGGTCACTTCATCCGGTTTCAGGTTGTTCTGCCCGATGATGTTCCTGATGGACCTTACTTCATTGAGGAATATACAGGCTTCACGGGAATATACGACATTTCCCTGCAGGACCTTCCTTTCAAAATATCCGTTCTCCCTGTATCGTTGTATTAAGCGGGCGCATAGTTTCTCCGCACTTTCACCACTCTTCATCCTTACCTCCTTTAGTGTAGGCTCCTCAATGACCTCCGGGTCCCATTCCAGCTTATAATAGGGAATACCTGCGAATTGTGGTATATTATCCAGGAATATGTCGGGAATGGGTGTTGCGGAGAGGTAACAGATTCGCCGTGCTTCCCTGTCAAGGTATACCAGGAAATTCATGTCCGTACTTCCTTTGAACGTCGCATCTCCCATAAGGCACTGAAACTCATCGACCACAAACAGGAATGTATCTGTCATTCCCCTCGACTTGAGTACGGAAAGTACCTTGTCCGATGAATCCAGTGTGACTAGTATTCTGGGTGGCCTTGATAACTGCCCGAAAGGCAAATTTCCCTGGTGACAGTCCAGGTATACGCCTAAATCCTGCATTTTCTCTCTTATTGCTTCCGCCCTGTCGTTGCACAGGGGGATATGGAAGAGAAAAGTGTCGGGATGCTGTTTATGCTTTTCCTTGAGCACCTGAATCCGTGGCGAAATAATCACTACCGGCAGACTGGAATTGATGAACATTGATGTCCCTCCGCAACCTGTTATCGTCTTATTGAGAATAAATTTTCTGTCTATGGGTAGAATCCCCTTCAGGAGCCTGTCGTAGTCACTCATATACCTGCATTTCTCAGGCATATCAATTTGTATCATATTCATATTTATACTTTGTTTATAAAAGGTTTGCAATATTTTCCTACCCTCCATTTAATCGTTGAAGGGTAAACGGAACGCAACATTTTTTTTTACTCTAAAACATACTATTTATAAGTAATAATACCGATTTTAGGGAAAAAAGTTGCACTAAAATAGTGTTATTCGTTAGCTGTAGGCAAACGCCGTGTGAGTGATTATAATATAGTTATCATATCATTTATAATAGTTATCATATATCCTGCCTTCGGTTAACCTGTAAATTATCCTTCTGCAGCATTTCCTTCGAATCCCCTTCAGTCCTTAATATACATTGAACTCCAATGTCCCGAAGTTATTCTTCTCAGCCCTGTATGCGTTTCTCACATGCCCTAGTATTTCCTCTTCGCTCATCGTAGGACTTTTCCATCCTTCAGTGAAATACCCGATAGCCAGGCTCTCATCCACTCCCCATTTGCACATCAGACAGGCCAGCTTAAAGATGCTCTCCGCCCTGTTCCCCTCTTTCCAGTATTCCGGGTTATTCTTCTTCCAGAGAGAGTTTATAATATTGATAATGCTTTTGTCCGACACCTTTCTTTCTGCATGGGGTTGTATCACTTTGCCCTGCGCCCTTACGGTGGGGATATAATGAAACGTTACCGGATTAGGATTCATCCATATGTCAGGATCATAGCTGAGATAGTTTCTCCTTGCCATATCCTTGCAGGCGCTATCCTTACCGGCCACGTTGAATTTGTCCAATAGTTGTGTGTATAAGTCCCTGTGCCTGTCCGGGTCGGTATTATCATGCAGTATCAGTGCTTTCAACCCCCTTCCGCCTGGAGTTACGAATACACATAAGACACATGGAGTTCTTATCAGCCAGTTTCGCAGATCTGTCATTTCATCCTGTGTCCCTATATGGTCAAAGTCCATTGCCGTCACATTTGAATACGATATCAGATGCGTACTGTCAATTTCTGAAAATGTACCGTTATAGGCTACGGCAGGCAGTAGTCTGGCTTTCCAGTACTGCATTTCATTCTCCGGTTGTTTCCTTATATGTTCTATGGCCTGTGCCAGGGTATATTTACCGTACTGACTGTCACACAGCACCATGTTACCATCACGGATCATGCCTGTAACCCGTGAGAGTGTCGGATAGCTCAGATTGTACCTTGTATGGTTGATTCTATGTGCTAATGTGATATAACTATCCATGATTGTCCGGCATTATTTCTTTTTTATCCATCTGAGGTTCCGGGTGGAGTTATTGGACATGTCCCCGTCAATATGTTCCACTTCCGTATAAAGCTCCGGGTTCATGTTCGGCAGGAACGTTCTTGCAACCAGGAAGTCCGGATAAACCTTCTTATTATTTATGATGATATTTTCCCTGTTCTTTACTTTACGTGAATACAGGCCTTCATACAAATTACAGAGGATCTCCACGCTTTCATATATTTCCAATGCATACGCTTTCTCAAACCATTTGATGGCTATCTTATAATCTACAGGAGCTCCATACATACCTCCAAGATGTATCTTCCCTATTGTGAAAGCAGCCGGCCCCTCACCAGAGACAGCGTGCCGTAGTAACTCCATTCCTTTTTCACTATCCTGAGGGCAACCTTTCCCTTCCAGATATATACACGCCAGATTAATCTTTGCTACAGGTACCTTGTCTGCAATGCTTTCCAGCAGATTAATAGTCTTGTCAACATCCGGGGTTACTACCAGACCTTCCAGGTAGTACATGGCGACATTGTTGATCCCATCCGCCAGTCCCTGCATTGCGGCTTTGTTATACCAGAAGAAAGCATTGTCAAAGTTTCCTTCGTTTTCATAATCCTGTGCTAGCAGGTACATGGTTTCCGCATCACCTGCCGCTGCTTTTTTAATAATTCTTTTTTTTCGTTCTTCATTTTTATTCAGTTTTAGTATGCCTTCCTTATTTAGCGTACATGTATAAGGATTTCAGGGTTTTCCCAAGACGGTATTTTTTTTTAATAAACATGTCAAGGTTATCTGTGGGGTTGACGGTTGTATATGTATATAGTGAGTAAAAGAGGGCATAACTGTATTGAACCCGATGAGGAATTATTGCTAATTCGTATTCTCAGGTCGGATAACTTTTGAGGCATTTTGAAGCTTTGACGGCTTCCTTCGTCACCTCCCAGATCTGCATATCCAATCATATGAAAAATGTTTTGAACTGTACATGTCCATTCATTATATGAGGTCTGGAGCTCTTTATAAACAGGTTTAGTGTCATAAATTTATAAAAACGCTGTTGTCATCACCCCTCATCCTGATAAATGATGAAAGATAATAATAAATCATGTTTGAAATAATTATAATGTTAAAGCAAGCAGAAAAGTGGTTTCCTGATTTGGGAACTATGGTTTCCGGGCATCTCCTGATTTATGTTATTTCAGCTAAAGGGAACCATGAGCGGATTATTCCCGGAGTCATTCTGTTTTCAACCGGACTCTGCATTGAATGGTTGTTGAAAACAGGTCTGTGCAGCCCACCTATGACTTATTTACGAAAAGTATGGAAATCCGGACAGGTTATTGAAACAGATACCGATGGACGCTATACAGGAGGGAATGCGCAATATGTAATATTTGTAGAAACAACTGAAAACCAATCCGGAAGATATCTTTTAAATTGTCTGAATACTAATATGAATAGTTATATAAAATCAAAAGAAAATGATGAATAAAAACGATAAAAAACTGCCGTTCGAAAAAGAGATCAACGGCAGAAAAATGAGATATTGTGGAATATATAATATCTGGGTAAACCGTGAAGGTACATATGTTTATAGGGAATATAAAGACCCAGCCTGGAACCATGCCTTGCAAATCCATACCCGTCTGGATGGAAGCAAATACCTGGACACGAAAAGCCATGGAGAAATACCTCTTGATGAAGCTGTGGCCATCTGTTTCAGTCCTATGCCCCGGGATGGCAGGAAATATATACCGGTTCATAAGGATAATGATCCGGGCAATTGTCATGCCTTGAATCTTGCATGGAAACAGGTCCTGAAGTATTCTCCGACCGACAAGGAAAGAAAGCTGGATAACGGACTGGTGGTACGGTCGGATGGTACCATACTTGATAAAAGGAAAAAACTGTTTGTAGTCACGGTAATTGGTGACAGCGATACGGACCGACTGGTTTCTGTGGATCCTTATGTATGCTATTATCGTAAGAACCGTTATGGCTCTATTGACGAGAGACGTGCGCGTGTTGATGCTCTTATGGCGGAAGCCGAATTTGTAGCCGGTGATAACTCCCTGATGAGCAGGCCGCGGGTACTGCATAAGGATCAGGATTACCTGAATTACAACTCCTCCAATCTTGAATGGGCAGAAGAGGACAGTCCGGAGTATCAGGCTTATATGTGGCAGAAAAAGGAAGATCTGGACCGGTTGACCATTCAGGAGAATCCGAATCATCCCAATCCTTTAATGAAACCTCTACATTAATGCCAGTTATAAAAAACATGTCTTATGGATGAGAAGGCAACTATTTCCCGGAGAGCCGTGGGGAAACATATTATTGTCAGACTACCAATAGTATCAGTAGGAGTTATTATAAATAAAAATAATTATACATATAAATACCAACGGAAATAGTTTATTTGAAAGACACTTATTGCCAGTTTCGGAGTAAGAGAGAGTATCCTTGTCGAAATAGCATTTTGATATCGGAGAGGATCCTATAATGGATTACTCGGTATCTTTTCTATATGGTATATAAAGTTGTAATAGTCTGGGCAGATCATGTTAATAGAATTATTGGGAATTATGGATAGGATATTAAATGGTATGTTAAGATTGACTAAGTATTAGAAATTTATGGACTTAAAATTATGTGAAATGTGATTAGAAGAATACCGATTAAGATGAGGTGTATAAAAAAAGTAAATCAACTTTATTTAATAGATTAAATGATCTTAGTTTATAAAAAAACAGGGAAACAGACTGTGTGCAGTCGTTTTGGCTTTTCCTTTTTAATATGATAGGGGCTCAATAATTTATCTAAGCAGGATAGACTCGATCCTTTTTATAAATTCTATGTCAATAGGTGTTTTTCTCCAATATGTAATTATTAGTCTGCTTTATTCTATCTATCGGTTATATATAGGCAGGATTGTTTGTTTTTATAAGTAATACAAAAAGGCGAGGCAAATGCCCCGCCCTTAATGTTTTCACAACGGAATAATCCTTATTGTGATTTGCTTCAAATTAGTGATACAAAGATAGGAAATTATTTTCATAATAGTATTTATTTATAGAAAAAAATAATATATTTGGGGTATTGTAATAAAACTGGTCAAATATGAAAAGGATTTTAGGATTGGATTTAGGCTCAAGTAGTATTGGGTGGGCATTAGTGAACGAGGCGGAAAGCAAGAATGAAAGGTCGTCAATTGTTAAGCTTGGTGTGAGAGTTAATCCTTTGACAGTAGATGAATCGATCAACTTTGAAAAAGGGAAGAGTATTACAACCAATGCAGATAGAACACTTAAGAGAAGTATGCGTCGCAATTTGCATCGTTACAAACTTCGCCGGGAGGCTTTAATAGAGGTGCTGAAGGAATGTAAGTTTATAACTGAAGATACAATACTTTCGGAAAATGGTAATCGTACAACTTTTGAGACATATCGTTTGAGGGTAAAAGCGCTAACAGAGGAAATTTCGTTGGAAGAGTTTGCGCGTGTATTGATAATGATTAATAAAAAACGTGGTTATAAAAGTAGTCGGAAGGCGGGAGGAGCAGAAGAGGACACGTTGATTGACGGTATGGATATAGCCAGGAAACTTTATGATGCCAATCTTACCCCCGGTGAATTATGTCTGCAACTTCTTTCTGCAGGGAAAAAGGTATTACCTGATTTTTATCGTTCTGACTTACAGAATGAACTTGACAGGATTTGGGAAAAACAAAAAGAATATTATCCTGGGATTCTTACTGCTGCATTGAAAGAAGAGTTGAGAGGTAAAAAACGTGATGCTGTTTGGGCCATTTGTGCCAATGCTTTTGTTTGGAAAGAAACCTATACAGAATGGAATAATGAAGAAAGCAAAAACGAACAAATAGAAAAGGAACATAAGTTGGAAGGTATTTATAGCAAACGAAAAAGGGATGAGGCAAAAAAGGAAAATTTGCAATGGAGGGTAAGTGGTTTGAAAGAAAAGTTATCATTGGAACAATTGGTTATTATATTACAAGAAATAAACACTCAAATCAATAATTCAAGCGGTTATCTAGGTACAATCAGTGATAGAAGTAAAGAATTGTACTTTAACAAACAAACTGTTGGTCAATACCTAATGGATATTTTGGATAACAATCCCAATGCAAGTTTACGGAATATTGTGTTTTATCGTCAGGATTATTTGGATGAGTTTAATGTGCTTTGGGAAAAACAAGCAGAATTTCATAAAGAATTGACGGGAGAACTAAAAAAAGAGATCCGTGATATTATCATTTTTTATCAGCGCAGGTTGAAGAGTCAGAAAGGATTAATCAGTTTTTGTGAGTTTGAAAGTCGACAGATAGAAGTAAAGATAGATGGTAAGAGAAAAATTAGAACAGTAGGTAATCGGGTGATACCCCGTTCTTCTCCCTTGTTCCAAGAATTCAAAATATGGCAAATACTAAATAATATTGAAGTAACAGCTGTTGGTAATAAGAATAAACAAAGAATGCAGAATGGTTCAAATGAACCGGACGATACGGAACAATTGGAGTTGAACGGCAGGCGTTATTTGTATCAGGAAGAAAAAGAATTGCTTGCCAAAGAGCTTTTTGTTCGTGATAAAATGACGAAGTTGGATGTTTTAAGATTATTATTTGATAATCCAGAAGAATTGGACTTGAATTTTAAAACGATTGATGGTAATAAGACGGGATATCTATTTTTTCAAGCATATAGCAAAATGATTGAAATGTCTGGTCATGAGCCAGTTGACTTCAAGAAACCCATTGAGAAAATAGTTGAGCAGGTAAAGTCTGTTTTTGTTCTTCTTAATTGGAATACCGACATTTTGAGTTTTGACTCAAATAAAGAGTTGGATAAACAATCTTATTATAAACTTTGGCATTTATTGTATTCTTTTGAAGGTGACAATACGCCAACAGGAAACGGGTGCCTAGTTCAAAAGATAATGGATTCTTATGGTCTTGGGAAGGAGTTTGCAAAGATTTTGGCAAATATTACTTTTCAAGAAGATTATGGCAGTCTGAGTGCAAAAGCCATTCATAAGATTTTACCTCATCTGAAAGAAGGCAATCAGTATGATGTAGCTTGCGAGTATGCTGGATATAGGCATTCAAAATCGTCTTTAACCAAAGAAGAAATAGCAAACAAGGTGTTGAAAGATAAGCTAGAGGTTCTTCCTAGGAATAGTTTGCGCAATCCAGTGGTGGAAAAGATTCTGAATCAGATGGTAAACGTAATCAACGCAATTATTGAGGCTTATGGGAGACCGGATGAAATCCGTGTCGAATTGGCACGTGAATTGAAAAAGAATGCCAAAGAGAGGGAGAAGTTAACCAAGTCCATAGCTGAAACTACAAAGACACATGAGGCACATAAGAAACTTTTGCAAGAGGAGTTCGGTTTGAAGAATGTAGGCCGCTCGGATATCTTGCGTTACAAACTTTATAAGGAATTAGAGTCACGTGGTTATAAGACTCTTTATTCCAATACCTATATTCCAAGAGAAAAGTTGTTTAGTAAGGAATTTGATATTGAGCATATTATTCCACAAGCGCGGCTTTTTGATGACAGCTTTTCAAATAAGACACTTGAAGCACGTAATGTAAATATTGAAAAAGGGAATAGGACAGCTTACGATTTTGTGAAGGAAAAATTTGGTGAAAGTGGAACTGATAATAGTTTAGATTGTTATTTGAATAATATCGAAGTATTGTTTGTCTCAGGGAAAATATCGAAAACTAAATATACTAAATTGAAAATGACAGAGCAGGATATTCCTGGTGGTTTTATTGAACGTGACCTTCGTAATACGCAATATATTGCTAAAAAGGCTCTGTCTATGTTGAATGAAATTTCTCGTTGTGTAGTTGCCACAAGTGGCTCAATTACTGACAAATTGCGCGAAGATTGGCAACTGGTTGATGTGATGAAAGAATTGAATTGGGAAAAATATAAGGCGTTAGGACTGGTTGAATATTTTGAAGATAAAGATGGAAAACAAATAGGCAGAATCAAGGATTGGTCGAAACGGAATGATCATCGTCATCATGCGATGGACGCTTTGACGGTTGCGTTTACAAAGGAGGTATTCATTCAGTATTTTAATAACAAAAATGCCAGTTTGAATCCCAACACAAATGAGTATGCAATAAAGAACAAATATTTTCAAAATGGTAGGGCAATAGCACCTATACCATTGAATGAGTTTCGTGCAGAAGCTAAAAAACATTTGGAAAATACCCTAATTTCGATAAAAGCGAAAAATAAGGTAATTACGAACAATATTAATAAAACGAAGAAAAGAGGTGGCGTAAATACAAAGAAGCAACAAACCCCACGTGGACAGTTGCATCTGGAAACAATCTATGGTTGTTGCAGACAATATTTGACAAAAGAAGAGAAGGTGAATGCTTCGTTTGATGTGTCGAAAATAGCGACAGTAAGTAGCTCTGTTTACAGGGATGCATTGCTAAAACGTTTGCAGGAACATCACAATGATCCGAAAAAGGCATTTGCCGGAAGGAACTCACTAGATAAAAAGCCCGTTTGGCTGGATAAGGAGCAAATAAGGAAGGTACCAGAGAAAGTAAAAACTGTAACATTTGAAACTATTTATACTATACGTAAAGAGATTTCTCCAGATTTGAGGGTTGATAAGATAATAGATTCAGGTGTTCGAAAAATGCTAACAGGCAGATTAAAGGAGTATGGGAATGATGCTAAAAAAGCATTCTCCAATCTTGATGAGAAACCTATTTGGTTGAATAAAGAGAAAGGCATACCCATTAAACGAGTTACAATTTCGGGAATCAGCAATGCGCAGTCATTGCATGTGAAAAAGGATAAGGATGGCAAACCAGTATTGGATGGAAATGGTAGAAATATTCCTGTGGATTTTGTTAATACAGGCAATAATCATCATGTAGCAGTTTATCGTAGGCCCGTTATAGATAAGAACGGTCAAATGGTAATTGACGAGAATGGCAACCTAAAGTATGAACTTGAAGAGGTTGTAGTTACTTTCTTTGATGCAGTAACAAGGGTAAATCTTGGTCAACCGATTATTGATAAGGATTATAAAGCGAGTGAGGGCTGGCAATTCCTTTTCAGTATGAAGCAAAATGAGTATTTTGTATTTCCAAATAAAAAGACTGGCTTTAATCCGAAAGAGATTGATTTACTTGATGCAGATAATTATGGATTGATAAGCCCAAATTTGTTCAGGGTACAGAAATTTACTCATAAAAACTATGTTTTTAGACATCATTTGGAAACAACGATCAAGGATACGAGTTCTATTTTGAGAGGTATCACTTGGATAGATTTTCGTAGTTCAAAAGGATTAGACTCTATTGTTAAAGTACGTGTTAATCACATTGGGCAGATTGTTTCGGTTGGGGAATACTAATTGAATAATACATAATAAATAATATATGTGTAAAAACAATGATGATCCTTGATGCTTTGACTCCTATTATTACAAATATAGAGATAGATAGGTGAAAGTTGAAATCTATATTTTTGACGAAATGTTTGGGTTGGCGCAAGGCAAAATTACTTGACTGTTTAGAGTACTGTGCTCCGCAGTTGCAAAACATTTCAAGAATATCTTTGTAGACAGTGAGCCAATTGAAGATTTTTGGAATTAGCTGCCACTGATGGTAAAATGTATCAGATGAGGTTATATCATCTGGGCATCATTCTATCTGTGGGTTACTGCATTGATGAAATTCAAACTACATATTTTGAATATGGGTAAACAGCGTACTGAAAAAATGTTTGATTGAGGTACTTGGGTATGAATGACAGACGATTAAAGAATTCGCAGAAACTGTTTAGAGAAAATTATTTTAAGTAATAATTTGTTTGTATTTGTGACATTCGTAGTAGCGAACGTTGTTTCCATAAGAGAATAATCGGTATTTATTTGCAAAGTGATGCTGACTGTGGAGCGAATGGTGATGTGATGAAGAGGTTTAATAAATAGAAACTGCTTGGAAAAATGTATCTAACGAGGTGATGTATAAACCGGAAGTTTTTTCCTATTGCAAAAAAAATCTGAATAATACAGAGTTGTATGATTTGAGTCGCATTCTTTCAATATCTTTAGATTATGTAAAAAATCCGGCTAAAAAGAACATGTTTGTATGTGAAAGATGAGGTGAAAAGTAGGATTTATTTTGATAATTCAATGGAAAGGTTGTGTTGTATACACTGGAAGAGTGAGTTACGAAGTGGTCATGCCATTATGGAACAGAAATATGATCGATTTCATACTAAATGATTTTATGATTACAAATCTGATTTTGAAACACTTTAATAAAAGAATGAATTATGATTAAGAAAACACTTTATTTCGGGAATCCGGTTTATCTATCGTTACGAAATGCACAGTTAATCATTAAACTGCCTGATGTTGAAAAGACAATAGCTTTGCCTGAAGTCTTGAAAAAACAGGCGGAAGTGACGAAGCCTATAGAGGATATTGGAATAATTGTGTTGGATAACAAACAAATTACCATTACTTCCGGTGTGTTGGAGGCTTTGCTTGAAAATAATTGCTCGGTAATCACTTGTAATAGTAAGAGTATGCCGGTCGGACTAATGCTTCCTCTTTATGGAAATACCACGCAGAATGAGCGTTTTCGTAAACAATTGGATGCTTCACTTCCATTGAAAAAGCAACTCTGGCAGCAAACTATTCAAGCGAAGATCAACAACCAGGCATCTGTACTCAAAGATTGTATGAACGAAGAAGTAAAGTGTATGCGTGTGTGGGCGGCTGACGTGCGTAGCGGTGATCCTGATAACTTGGAAGCGCGTGCTGCAGCGTATTATTGGAAATTCTTATTTGCTGGCATTGACTGTTTTACGCGAGATCGTGAGGGTGTTTCTCCTAATAACCTATTGAATTACGGATATGCTATTCTTCGTGCAGTAGTGGCTCGTGGGTTGGTAATAAGTGGTTTGCTTCCTACTTTGGGCATCCATCATCACAATCGATATAATGCTTATTGTTTGGCTGATGATATAATGGAACCTTATCGTCCTTATGTGGATGAATTAGTATTTAACTTGACACAGGAGTATGGAAAAGATGTGGAGTTGACAAAAGACATAAAAGCACGGTTGCTGACTGTTCCGACATTGGAAGTGGTAATTGGAGGTAAACGTAGTCCGTTGATGGTTGCCGTAGGACAAACCACTTCCTCACTTTACAAATGTTTCAATGGAGAAATTCGTCGAATAGCTTATCCTGAACGATAATGGATCGCTTTAGTGAATATCGTATTATGTGGGTACTTGTTTTTTTTGATTTGCCGACTGAGACGAAGAAAGAAAAGAAGGCTTATGCGGACTTTAGAAAGAATCTGCAAAAGGATGGTTTTACTATGTTTCAATTTTCCATTTATGTGCGTCACTGTGCTAGTAGTGAAAATGCTACAGTACATATAAAAAGAGTTAAATCTTTCCTCCCGGAGTTTGGACATGTCGGAATCATGTGTATTACCGATAAACAGTTTGGTAATATAGAACTTTTTTATGGAAAGAAAATGCAGAATGTTAATACGCCTGGACAACAATTAGAGTTATTTTAAAAAACAAAATCTCGCATTAATGCGAGATTTTGTGCTGGAAACAGACTTTTTTTCTTTTCTAATTTTCTTTTTAACTTGTTGGAAATCATTTTGTTATATAAAATATGTTGTTTCCAATGGTTCAAAGATACTAATTTGAAAGCAAATCACAACTAACCAGTAAACACAATATTCGACCATAAGTTGTTTCCAATGGTTCAAAGATACTAATTTGAAAGCAAATCACAACTACATTTCGAAGCTTCGGGGCCTGCGGGAAGTTGTTTCCAATGGTTCAAAGATACTAATTTGAAAGCAAATCACAACATCAAAGTGAACGCATCTAACCGCGTGAGAGTTGTTTCCAATGGTTCAAAGATACTAATTTGAAAGCAAATCACAACACACATATATAATTCCCTTTTCAATTTTAGTTGTTTCCAATGGTTCAAAGCTACTAATTTGAAAGCAAATCACAACTGCTTGGACGGTATCTCCGACTTCGGCAAGGTTGTTTCCAATGGTTCAAAGATACTAATTAAAAGTTGAATATAACATGGATGTGAAAAGCATAATGATATATGGCACTGAATAAAAGTACCGGGAACATGTATGCCTTCGTTTCACATACATATAACCCGATGAAAGGCGAATGTGAACACTCTTGTTCATATTGTTTTATGAGACGTAAACTTCTCCTGCCTCCCTTGCGTCTGGAGCTGAAGGAACTGAAAGTGAATCTGGGTGAAGGCAACTTTATCTTTGTAGGCAGCAGTACGGATGAATGGGCGGCTAATGTCCCGTCAGAATGGATTGAGCAGATACTGGACTATTGTGACGGTTTTGATAACAAGTATCTCTTCCAGTCAAAGAATCCCGCCCGTTTTCTGAAATATCTGGAGCATCCGGTTATGAAGAAATCCGTTCTTTGTACGACCATTGAGACGAACCGTTTTTATCCGGATATAATGCGGAATACTCTGGTACCTCAAGAACGTGCGGCTGCTATGCAGGAGATCGCCAACTATGGAATCCCCACCTATGTAACTTGTGAACCTCTAATGAAATTTGATCCGGCAGAATTGGTGGAACTGGTTCGTATGTGTTCCCCTTGGCAGGTGAATATCGGTCGTAACTCACGGTATGATATTACCCTTCCCGAACCGACTGCGAATGAAGTGAAGATGTTAAAGGCGGAACTGGAGAAATTTACAAAAGTTGAGGTTAAGGCGAATGCTTATTGCTGGATGAGATAGATTTTAATGTTTTGTATGAAGAAGAGGTGATGTTGTGGTGACATCGCCTTTTTTATTTGTTATGTAATATAATATAATGTTTCCTCCGCTCCTTTTTATCCTTTATTCCGGGACTCTAACGGAGTCATCTTTGTGAGTTGTTTTAAAATAATTACTAAAAAGAAATATTTGGAAAGTTCAGTGAATTGGAGATCTGTTGTATGGAAAGGGTTGGGAGTATAAAAAACAAGAATTAGTTATTAAAATAAGGTAAAGCAGTAAGTTATTTCGATTATTGTATGTTCTGTAGTGAGGAAATAGTGAAATGTGAATAATGAGGGAGTGATTATTGTTTAATTCAGATAAAACGTTTTATTCGGGTCATTCAATATCTATAAGTTCACGTTTGATTATATTTATTTAGAGAAATAATTTTATATGGCAACAGTAAAAGTTAAATTCCGTGCATCTTCCGTCGCAACGAAAGAAGGCACGCTTTTTTATCAAGTGATTCATAAACGTATAGTAAGACAAATACATACCGGATACAAGTTGTTTCCTGCGGAATGGGACGCGGTACATTCGGAGATTGTTCTGTCCTCAGTAACCAGTGAAAGTCGGAGAGATTACTTGCTTTCTTTGAAGAATTCTCTGTTGGAGGATAGTGTAAGGCTGAAGAATATTATAACCCGTCTTGAACGTTCGGGCATTGCTTATACTTCAGATAGTCTGGTGAAGCTTTATTGTGCATCCACAGAGAATAATGGTTTTGTATCCTTTACTCTAAATCTTATCAAAGAGTTAAATCAAATCGGGAAACACCGTACTGCTGAAACTTATATGACTACATTAAACAGCTTCATACGTTTCCGGAAAGGGAAAGATGTCCTGTTGGAGGAAGTTGATTCCAGTTTGATGATGAAATATGAGAGCTATTTAAAGTCTACCGGTATTTGTCCGAATACCACTTCTTATTATATGCGGAATCTTCGGGCTATTTATAATCGTGCTGTGGAGAAGGACTTGACGGTTCAGCGAAGTCCTTTTAAATATGTATATACAGGGATAGACAAGACGGTCAAACGTGCCATTCCGTTAGAGGAGATTCGTCGCTTGAGGGAGCTTGATCTAACAAGGAGCCCTTCTCTGGCTTATGCGAGGGATATTTTCATGTTTTCATTTTATACCCGTGGTATGTCATTCATTGATATGGCTTTTTTGAGAAAGAAAGACTTGCAGAATGGTATTTTGTCCTATCGCCGACAGAAGACGGGGCAACAGTTGTTCATCAAATGGGAAAAGCCAATGCAAGAAATAATTAATAGGTATGATACTCAGGGGAGCCCGTACCTACTACCTATTATACGAGATCTGGAGGCGGACGGAAGGAAACAGTACAAGAAAACTGCTCATTTGGTGAATCTAAAACTGAAGAAACTTGGGATGCAGTTAGGATTATCTATACCTTTAACTACATATGTTGCCCGCCATGCCTGGGCTAGTATCGCCAAAAGTAAAAATGTAGCCTTATCTGTTATCAGTGAAGCTATGGGGCATGATTCGGAAAATACTACCCGCATTTATCTAGCCTCATTGGATACTTCTTTGGTAGACAAGGCAAACAGTCTTATTCTTAATTCATTGTAGAAATGAGATAATCTACCATATAGCCATGAAACTGTAAATCGGAAATATGTATCAAGGGGTATGTATGATTTACTGTTGTTTTTTTACATATTAAAACTTTCCTAAAGTAAGGGCATAACAAAGTTAAACGGGAATCCGGAACGGTTTAATAGTCATTATGCATCATTCTTAATTCTATAATGATATCGTACTGGTTATTAAAGAGAAACTACAAGAAAGGATAATATTGATATAAGCTAAATTTGTTTAGCAAAATATAGTTCTCTCTATAAGAGAAATACTAACGGGTACAAAGGTACGTAATTTATTGGAAATAACAGCATAAAACATAATGTAATTTTGAGTAATTGCTTCTTCTAGAGAAGGACTTACTCAACAAATGTTTAATTATTATCGATTATATAATGATTATAATTATCTGATATCTATGTGATTAAATATTACATCCTGTTATTTATCTTATAGAGAGAAATAAAAAGTAAGGTTGTAAATAGACCTTGAATGCATCTTGTATGGTGAAGATGAGAAAGTTTAATAATAGTGGGGAGGGATCTCTAACTTTTGTGAAATATGATGATAACTGCTTGATATATAACGCTGTATGTAATCAGGTAGGATTAGAATTATTGTCTTGAGGTTTTATGGCGCTCCTGAAAGATGAACAACGAATGCATTGGTATGTGATGCGTGACCTCAAACGCCCTAATGCTAAGTTACCTGCTTATAAGCAGCTTAGTGATGAACATCTAGAAGTATTTACTCCTATGCAATGGCGGTTGAAGTTAAAAAATGGTAAGCGAATTCGTGAAGAAGTACCGTTTATGCAGGACCTGCTTTTTATCCACGATACAAGAGAAGTTCTAGATCTGTTTGTTCGTAAAATACCGACCCTTCAATATCGTTACCAGAAAGGTGGCGGTTATTGTCAGCCTATGATTGTTTCCGATTTGGATATGGAGCGTTTTATACGTGCTGTCAGAGGTTCGGAAAATCCTAAATATTATTTACCTGAAGAGATAAGCGATACGATATATGGTCGTATGATCCGTATTATTGGAGGTCCTTTTGAAGGTTATGAAGGCCGTCTGCTTACTACCCGTGGCTCTAAAGTCAAACGTCTTCTTGTCGAACTGCCTAATTTCTTTTCGGTGGGTGTAGAAGTAAATCCTGATTTGATAGAAATAATATAATTATGTACGATTTATACTATTATTCTAGTTGCTTATAATCAGCGTTGTAAGAATATATGATAATTAATTGGGGGATTTAAATTATGAAACACGCATTTGACCGTTTTATTCACTATTTACAGAAAAACTACTTTAGCTATTGGGTTGTATTGGGAATCGATACATTCATAGCTTTACTGTGTACTTGGGTGTCATTTATTGGCATTCATTATATTACGGAAACTTCCAAAGAAATAGTTTCGCTTTTCCATATCTTGGCGGTTTCAGTTATATCGAGTGTTTTGGGGGCTACTCTATTTCATACTTATCGTAATACGATTCGTTTTTCCCAGTTGAAGGAATTATGGAGGTTGGCGGGAAGTGTGCTCATAAAGGCTGTCTGCATAGCCATTGTCATTTGGTTTCTCCTGCCACAGACGGGATTACATAACAGTCAGAAAATAATTTTTGTACTGTTTGATGCTATGCTTACTTTTATTGTTATGGTTGGGTTTCGTATACAGTTGATTATTGTTTATGAATTCTTGCTGAATGTACTGAATAAAAAGAATATGCGTATTCTGATTTATGGCATTGATGATAAGAGTGTGGCATTGAAAGTCCGGTTACTGAACAGTTCTCATTATAAAGTTGTAGGCTTTTGTATTTATGGAACAGGTAATTCTATTCGGCGTGTGGCTGATCTTCCTGTTTATTCTTTTAAAGATGAAGATTGCTTCAATAAACTGATTCGTAAGAAATGTATCGGAGGCATCTTATTTGCCCGCTATGAAAATACCCGTGAAGAGGAAGACCGACTGCTCCAGTATTGCAAAAGAAGCGGATTGAAGACACTAATATCTCCAAGTATTAGTGAGGCCGATGAGAACGGAAGTTTCCATCAATGGGTACGTCCTATCAAAATTGAGGATTTACTGGGACGTTCAGAGATTCATATCAATATGGAGGAAGTGATGACCGAGTTCTGTGGCAAGGTTGTGTTGGTAACGGGAGCTGCCGGTAGTATTGGTAGCGAGCTTTGCCGGCAACTGGCTCAGATGAACATCAGGAAACTGATTATGTTTGATTCCGCCGAGTCTCCTTTGCATAATGTCCGTTTGGAATTTGAGAAGAATTATCCCGGTCTTGATTTTGTTCCTGTCATTGGAGATGTCCGTGTAAAAGAACGTCTTCGTATGGTGTTCGATATCTATCAGCCTCAGATAATCTTTCACGCCGCTGCTTATAAGCATGTTCCGTTAATGGAGGAAAACCCCTGTGAAGCTGTATTGGTCAATGTTGTCGGTTCCCGTCAGGTTGCCGATATAGCAGTGGAATACGGAGCTGAGAAGATGATCATGGTTTCTACCGATAAGGCTGTAAATCCTACCAATGTAATGGGATGCTCGAAACGTTTAGCTGAAATCTATGTGCAGAGCCTGGGCTGCGCCATCCGTGAGGGAAAGGTGAAAGGCCATACCAAATTTATCACTACCCGCTTTGGTAATGTACTGGGTAGTAATGGTTCTGTCATTCCCCGCTTTAAAGAACAGATCGAGAATGGTGGTCCTGTCACAGTGACTCATCCTGATATCATCCGTTTCTTTATGACAATTCCCGAAGCTTGTCGTCTGGTAATGGAGGCTGCCACTATGGGTGAAGGCAATGAGATTTTTGTCTTTGAGATGGGTAAGGCTGTGAAGATTGTTGACCTGGCTACTCGTATGATTGAACTTGCCGGTTATCGCCCGGGTGAAGATATTGAGATCAAGTTTACTGGCTTGCGTCCCGGTGAGAAGCTTTATGAAGAAGTTTTGAGTGATAAAGAAAACACGATTCCTACTGAAAATAAGAAGATAATGATAGCGAAGGTACGTCACTATGAATATGCTGATATCCTTGATATTTATACAGAATTTGAGAATCTATCCCGTACGGTAAAGATCATGGATACAGTGAAGCTGATGAAGAAAGTGGTACCTGAGTTTAAATCCAAGAATTCACCTCGATTTGAAGTTCTGGATAAGCAACCGGAATAATCTATAACACTAACATAAATCAACAATGGATACAAAAGATTTGAAGATTGCTGTTGCAGGTACCGGCTATGTTGGTCTTAGCATAGCAACGCTTTTGTCGCAACATCACCAGGTGACGGCAGTCGATGTGATTCCTGAGAAAGTAGATATGCTCAATCGTAAGCAATCACCTATTCAGGATGAATATATTGAAAAGTATTTGTCTGAAAAGACATTGAACCTGACTGCCACGCTTGACGGTGCCAAGGCCTACAGTGACGCTGATTTTGTGGTCATTGCGGCTCCTACTAACTATGATCCTGTGAAGAATTATTTCGATACCCATCATATAGAGGATGTCATAGACCTGGTTTTAAGTGTCAATCCTGATGCGGTAATGGTAATCAAGTCTACTATTCCTGTTGGATATTGCCGGGGACTTTATTTGAAGTATGCCCGTAAGGGGGTCAGGAAGCTTAACCTGCTTTTTTCTCCGGAGTTTCTTCGTGAAAGTATGGCTCTTTATGATAACTTATATCCAAGTCGTATCATTGTTGGTTATCCAAAATTTATAGAGAGCGAACAATTTAAAGAGGAAAATGAAGCAATCAAGGCTGTTGCGGATATTCCTGCCCTAGAGAAGGCTGCACGTACTTTTGCCGCATTGCTTCAGGAAGGAGCAATTAAGGAAGATATTCCTACCCTTTTTATGGGTTTGAAGGAGGCGGAAGCTGTTAAACTGTTTGCTAATACCTATCTTGCTCTCCGGGTATCTTACTTTAATGAACTTGATACTTACGCAGAGGTCAAAGGCCTGGATTCTGCAGCTATCATCCAAGGCATAGGACTCGATCCTCGCATTGGCACACACTATAATAACCCTTCATTTGGTTACGGTGGCTACTGTTTGCCAAAGGACACCAAACAGCTTCTTGCCAATTACGAGAGCGTGCCCCAAAATATGATGACAGCTATCGTTGAATCAAATCGTACTCGAAAGGATTACATTGCAGATGCAGTTCTTCGCAAAGCTGGTTGGTATGCATATAGCACAGACAATGAATTTGAGGCAGGGAAAAAGTCTGTTACCATTGGTGTTTATCGACTCACAATGAAGAGTAATTCCGATAATTTCCGCCAGAGCGCTATTCAGGGCATCATGAAGCGTATCAAGGCAAAGGGTGCAAATGTTGTAATTTTCGAGCCAACTCTTGCTGATGGAGAAACATTCTTCGGTTCATTGGTTGTAAATGACCTTACTAAGTTCAAAGTTTTGTCAAACGCAATCATCGCTAATCGTTTTGATGATTGTTTAGCAGATGTAGAAGAGAAGCTTTACACACGTGATATTTTCCGTCGCGACTAAGTATTTGCTGATAGGATGAACATATTAAATTGATACAATAATGGAACTCCGTACAGACTATTCAAATGTCAGTTTCCAGAATAATGGAAAACTGAAGTTACTCATTATCATGGGTACTCGTCCTGAGATTATCCGCCTTGCAGCCGTCATTAACAAAACTCGTCAGTACTTTGACGTTATCCTTGCCCATACAGGACAGAACTATGACTACAACCTCAATGGCGTATTTTTCAAAGATCTAAATCTCAAGGAACCAGAGGTTTATATGGATGTAGTAGGTGATGACTTAGGCTCAACCTGTGGCAACATCATCAACGCAAGCTATAAGCTTATGGTAGCCACCAAGCCAGATGCTGTTCTTGTCCTTGGTGATACCAACTCTTGCTTGAGCGTTATTGGAGCAAAACGTCTTCACATTCCCATCTTCCACATGGAAGCAGGTAACCGTTGCAAGGACGAATGTCTCCCCGAAGAGACCAACAGAAGAATCGTGGACATCATTTCAGATGTCAACCTCGCCTATTCGGAGCATGCAAGAAGATACCTTGCAGAGTGCGGACTCCCTCGAGAGCGCACTTATGTTACAGGCTCACCGATGGCAGAGGTACTACATCAGAACCTTGCCGAGATTGAAGCATCTGATGTTCACAAGCGTCTTGGATTGGAAAAGGGCAAATACATTCTCCTCTCTGCTCACCGTGAAGAGAATATTGACACCGAGAAAAACTTTCTCTCGCTCTTCAACGCTATTAATACTATGGCAGAGAAATATGATATGCCTATCCTCTACAGTTGCCACCCACGTTCGCGCAATCGCCTTGCAGCTTCGGGCTTCCAGCTTGACCCACGTGTACAGGTACAGCAACCTCTTGGCTTCCATGACTACAACTGCCTCCAGATGAACGCCTTTGCTGTAGTTTCAGACTCAGGTACACTTCCAGAGGAGAGTAGCTTCTTTACTAGCGTTGGCCATCCATTCCCAGCAGTCTGCATCCGTACCTCTACCGAACGTCCAGAGTCACTTGATAAAGCAGGCTTCATTCTCTCTGGTATCGATACCAAAGGTCTTCTCCAGTCGGTCGATACAGCAGTAGAACTCGTCAAGAATGATGACTATGGTACACCAGTTCCTAACTATACAGATGAAAATGTCTCAACCAAAGTTGTCAAGATTATCCAATCATATGTTGGAGTAGTCAACAAGATGGTTTGGCGTAAAGAAATTTAAGAATCATGAAAGTTTTAGTTACAGGCGCAAAGGGCTTCGTGGGTAAGAACCTTTGCGCTCAGCTTAATAATATAAAGACCGGTAAGGCCAAGTGTTACGGCGACCTTGTCATTGACGAAGTATTCGAGTATGACCTAGACTCTACTTCCGAGCAACTCGACCAGTGGTCCCGAGAATGCAACTTCGTCTTTAATCTCGCTGGTGTCAACCGTCCTCAAGAACCAAAGGAGTTCATGGAGGGCAACTTCGGCTTTGCCACAGTTCTTCTGAACACCCTCAAGAAATACAAGAACAATTGTCCAGTGATGATTAGCAGCTCTATCCAAGCCACCCTCGCAGGACGCTTCGGCACTAGCGAGTACGGTAAGAGCAAGAAGGCTGGTGAGGAACTCATGTTCCAGTATGGCGAAGATACAGGCGCTAAGGTGCTTGTATATCGTTTCCCGAACCTCTATGGTAAGTGGTGCCGTCCTAATTACAACTCAGCTGTTGCTACTTTTTGTAACAATATTGCTAATGACCTTCCTATCACCGTCAATGACCCAACCGTAGATATGGAGCTCCTCTACATCGATGACCTTGTAGAGGAAATGATTTGTGCTCTCAAAGGTGAAGAACACCATTGTGAGTTCGATGGCGTTGAGACAGTCCTTACTGCTGATGGCCGTTATTGTACAGTCCCAATTACCCATCACGTCAAGCTCGGAGAAATCGTTGACCTGCTTTACAAGTTTCGCGATATGCCTCAGACCCTCATGATTCCTGAAATGCCGGCTGATTCATTCGCAAAACGCCTCTACAGCACCTATCTTAGTTATCTACCTAAGGACAAGGCCGTCTTCAATCTCAAAATGAACGTAGATAACCGTGGCTCCTTCACCGAACTTGTTCACACTCTCAATTGTGGTCAGGTCAGTATCAACATCTCTAAACCAGGAATCACTAAGGGGGAACACTGGCACCACACTAAGTGGGAACAATTCATCGTAGTCAGCGGTCATGGATTGATTCAGATGCGTAACGAAGCTAATCTCGATGCACCAATCCTTGAATACGAAGTTTCTGGTGATAAGATCCAAAGCGTCATCATGCTTCCAGGTTACACCCACAACATCATCAACCTCTCGGACACCCAAGACCTCGTCACTGTTATGTACTGCAATGAGATTTTTAATCCAGAAAGACCAGATACTTTTTTTGATCCAGTGGGCAAAGACTAAAAGATACAATTCAACAACAAATTATAAATAGTTATTAATTATGAATATTTTTACTGGTAAAACCCTTATGATTACCGGTGGCACAGGATCATTCGGTAATGCAGTCCTCAATCGATTTCTTAAGACTGACATCGCAGAAATCCGAATTTTCTCACGTGATGAGAAGAAGCAGGATGATATGCGTCATGAGTATCAGGCTAAGATGCCGGAGGTGGCCCATAAGATCAAGTTCTTCATCGGTGACGTCCGCAACCTCCAGTCGTGCAAGAACGCCATGCCTGGTGTTGATTACATTTTCCATGCAGCTGCATTGAAGCAGGTTCCCTCTTGCGAGTTCTTCCCTATGGAGGCTGTTAAGACCAATGTGATTGGTACTGACAACGTACTTACCGCAGCTATCGAAGCAGGCGTGAAAGCAGTTATCTGCCTCTCAACTGACAAGGCTGCTTATCCTATTAATGCTATGGGCATTACCAAGGCCATCGAGGAGAAGATCGCCGTTGCTAAGTCACGTTACTCAGGTAGCACCAAGATCTGCTGCACCCGTTATGGCAACGTCATGTGTTCTCGTGGTTCAGTTATTCCTTTATGGATTGATCAAATCCGTCACGACAACCCAATCACCCTCACCGAGCCTAATATGACCCGCTTCATCATGTCGCTCGAAGAGGCTGTCGATCTCGTATTATTTGCCTTCGAACATGGTCAAAACGGTGATATCCTCGTTCAGAAGGCTCCAGCTTGTACCATCCAGACACAAGCTGAAGCTGTCTGCGAGCTCTTTGGTGGCAAGAAGGAGGATATTAAGGTCATTGGCATCCGCCATGGCGAGAAGATGTACGAAACTCTCCTCACCAACGAAGAATGCGCCAAGGCCGAGGATATGGGCGACTTTTATCGTGTACCAGCTGATAACCGTAGTTTGAACTATGACCAGTTCTTCACTGAGGGTGATGCCAAGCGTTGCGAGCTCTCTGAATTCAACTCTGACAACACCTGTCGTCTGAATCTTGAGGAGACCAAGGCAAAGATTGCTTCGTTGGAGTACATCCAAAACGAGTTGAACGAAGTTCTAAAGCTTGCAAAGTAAAATCCAATTTTATCAGGATTTTGTCCAATAACTAAGTAGGCAACAGGTGTGAAGCTGCGGATCGAATCCGTTGCCTGCTACAAAATAATTCACAATGAACATCAAGATACAATGTAACCATTGTTTCGAGCCAATCACCATCTCCATAGAGGAATCTGACCTCGAATTTGAATCACTACCCTTTGATTGATTAATTTCATCTTCATTTGAAAATGTATTGTTTTTAATTAGGAGTAAATTCGCTGGGTTCATGAGCAAAGAAAACATGCAACAAGAATATGATATTAATCCAAAGTATTATTATGACGTTCAAAGTAAACTTCATTTTTACCATGACTTTTCGTGCCATATTCCCTTTGAAGACCAGTTTGACAGTGTTCAAAACAAATATATTAGAAGGATAGAATGCCTGTATAAGTGTCTGAGTGATGCCAGTCTTTTTGTTAGATATATAGAGGATGAAAACGAGTTGGACTATGTTTGCAGAAGAATAGATTTTATAAACGACTTTTTCCGTTCATTCGACTCAAATAACGCAATTATATTCTTCGTAAATGAGGATATTGCCAAAAGTAATCAAATTTCAAATCAATTCATAATAGTACCAAACAGAGGAAGTAAGACAATACATCATTTTTTATCATCAATTCCTTCGGCAGAAGAATTCTTTATTAAGAGTCTTAATCCTTTCCATAGCCAAAGACTATCTGCATTAGCTAGATACAAAAAGAAAAAACTATTAAAGAGAATCAGTAGATTCATGATTAGATTTGAGGCTCGTAAGCCAATATATAAACATTACAACTTGTATCAAAACAGAATACAGGCCAGATAGAAGGGAAGTATTAATACAATTTATTATACTTCAGTTTTGAAATATTATCCATAATGGAAGAAAGTAGAGGGTCACGAATAGCAAAGAATACAATGTTCTTGTATGGACGAATGTTGCTATCAATGATAGTAACGTTATATACGTCAAGAGTGGTGCTTAACACACTTGGCGCGAGTGACTTTGGTATTTATAACGTAGTCACAGGATTTGTTGTGTCTTTTGGTTTCCTGAATAGTGCAATGCACACCTCGGTTCAGCGTTTTCTGACCGTTGAGATGAAGGAGAACAATCATGAGAGACTCAACCAGATATTCAGTATGGGTGTTACTATCCACCTCATCCTCGCTTTGGCTATGGTGATAATCGCAGAACCTATCGGATTGTATTTTGTGCAAACCAAGTTGGTTATTCCACTTGAGCGCATGGAGGCTGCATTGTGGATTTTTCATCTGTCTGTCATTGTTTTATTCTTCGGAATTATGAACGTTCCCTATAAGGCCTTGATTATTGCGAGGGAGAATATGGGAGCATTTGCAGCAATAAGTCTGATCGAAGTGTTTGCAAAGCTTGCTATTGCCATTGCTTTGGTTTATAGTATTTTGGACAAGCTCATTCTCTATGGTGTCTTGCTGATGATTGTAGCTGTTACAATCCAACTGTTCTATATGTGGTATTGTATATCGCATTATGAAGAAGGAAAGTATAAGCGATTTTGGAACAAAAAATTGTTTGGGGAAATGAGCTGCTTTGCGGGCTGGAACCTAATAGGTGTTTTTGCTGGCATTGTCTATAATCAAGGTGTAAATATCGTTCTTAATATTTTTGGTGGTCCGATAGTAAATGCGGCAAGAGCTATTGCCTTCCAAGTGAGTGGCGCTGCAAACCAATTGGTTACAAACTTTCAGTTGGCTACCAATCCACCAATCATGAAGGCATACGCAACAGGAGATAAGTCTGTATTCAGACTTCTGTCATCATCGTCCAAGCTTTCATACATATTGCTTCTATTCATTGTGATTCCTTTTTTGCTGGAATGTTCTTATGTGTTGAAACTCTGGTTGAAAGAAGTACCGGAATATTCTATTATGTTTGTGAGATTGGCTATGATTGATATCTTAGTCTGCTCATTGGCAGGACCACTTCATACGCTGATGCAGGCTACTGGGTCTATCAGAAAGTATCAGATAATTGTAAGTGGAGTCTTATTGATGAATCTCCCACTTTCATATCTTATGTTAAAAATAGGTATGAGCTTTGACTCTACATTTTATGTATCAATATCACTCTCTTCGATAGCATTGGTTATACGCTATTGCCTTTTGCGATCATACGTAGAATATAGCGTCAAAGAACTTGTATTGGATTTCACAATCCCAATTGTCATCTTGACGATAGTAAGCAATATTGTTCCTTTAGTTATTTACAATTATATGGAACAAGGACTATTTAGACTTCTTATCGTTTGTGTAACATCATGGACTTCTATCGCACTTGTATCTTGGATTTGTGTCTTAGATAAAAATGAGAAATCCCTTCTATTACGAATAATTAAAAGGTAAAAATGAAGATAGCTATTATTGCAGATAATCTGGGTAATAATGCGCCAGGATTAGTGTTTAGAAACATTCTGACAGGTCTGTCTAAAAAGATAGAGTTTGACATTATTACTTCTACTTTAGATTATCGGGCACCAAAGGAACATAGAGGAAGCGTTAACTATGTACCGCAGAAGAGAATTCCATCATGGAGGCTAAGAACATTTTTGTTTAATATATTTGGCTTCTATCATACACAGAAGAAGTGGGCAAAGGATATCCAAGGTATATTGAACTCCAAAGCGTATGACGTTGTTGTAAGCCTCATGTCGTCCGCTTTCTATGCATCCGTTATGGCTGCTGATATATTTGTATCTCATAGGAAAGTGAAGCATATCTGCTATTGTGTAGATGCAGTTCCAGCACCTTTCCCATGGGAAAAAGAGGGAATGTACACTTCTGCCATGAAACGTTGTGTGAGGAAGTATATGCAAAAGGTGAATGTCCTGTGCATGACCAACCAAGAAATGCTGACCTACGAGTTAGGGATTATCGGTAATCCCAATATAAAATCTGTGGTTCTGCCAAATCCATCAAAAGAGACATCGCTTCAAAAATTACCAATTGAAGATATTACACCTTCATTTGTCTATGCTGGTAAGATGTATGGTGTGCGAAATCCAGATGCCCTACTTGATGGATTTAAGCTTTTCCTTAAGAATCATCCTTTAGCAAAGATGATTTTTGTAGGTTCGGGTAATTTGGATACATACATCAAAGAACATTATGCAGACTTATTGGATAGTATTGAATTTATCTCATATACAACGGATCTTGCCCAGATATATAAAAAGTGCGTTGCGTTGATTGATGTAAATGCAAACTTTGACAATGATGTTTTTTTGTCAAGTAAAGTCATTAGTTATCTGCCATACAATAGATTGATTATTTCAGAGTCTGGCAATGGAAGCCCTGTTCGTTCAATGTTTAAGACTTCACAAACTATATTGCATGTACATCATCGTGCAGAAGAATTTAATAACGCCATGGAGTCTTGCATAAATAACATTGGTTCAATAGATTATTCTGAAAGAGAGGAGTATCTAAAGCGGATGGATATAAATGCTGCTACAGATACATTCATTAATCAAATTTATGAAAATAATGAGAACTGAAAGTCTTATACTTAAGGTGTTATTGTGTTTTAATGTGTTTACACTTTTGATGTATATCATCACGCCATTAAGCATAAATTCTGGCTATCACTTTTTAAATATATTCTATATTGCTCTAAATATATTTATGATGAAGCTTGGATTCCAGAAAGGACAAAATAAGACGTGCTATTTAGAGTCTCAACCAAGTCTTCAGATTACTCCGAAGACTTTTAATATTGTGCTCATATTTTATTTATGTACGTTTACCATCAGATACGCCTATATGTTGTATCTGCCTCCTCTTGATTTCGGTGTACTGATCAATCGAATTGCGATTGGAGTTGCCGATCCGCATATGGGACGTACATTCATGCACGGAGGTAGAACCATCCCTTGGACTGTCTATTTTATCACTTCGGTTATTGATTCTATCTTCTTTATTTTCGCGCTGATTTGTTGGAAACAATTAAAGACAATAATAAAAATCCTTGTTGCTGTCCTTCTCGTATTTGAAGGCTTTTATTCAATGGGAACAGGAACTAACTTTGGTGTTATTATGCTCGTATCATGCGCTTGCTTAGCAATCATGATGCAGATACCTAATGAGACATTATCGACAGCGAAAATTACAAGACTCAGCATATTAGGCATATTTGCGCTTCTTTTTGTCGTTTCTATATTCTTCTACAATATGGAAGGTCGAAGTGGCGGTAGTTTTGAGGAACTTAAGGGAGGAGATTATCTAGCATTAGGATCTTCTGTTACTGTTGACACCAATGCATTTTTGGATATTCTTCCTTATAGATTTCAAATTTTGTTGCTTTATATCTTTAGCTACCTTACACAAGGCTATATGTTTTTGGAGAACATTTATTTGCTCGATTTCCATTGGGGAGGTTTTTTCGGCAATAATCCTGCTCTCCAGTCAATAGCTCAGGATTTCCTGTTCTTCAACCCTGAACTGGATAGTTATCAGATGCAGATGGAAAGGTTAGGAGTTGACTCATACGTTAATTGGCACTCATGTTATCTTTGGCTTGCAAATGACTTTACACTACTTTTCGTTCCTTTGGTTATATACTATATTGCCAAGTTTGCCAGTGTAGCTCTACGTATGTATAGGACAAGTCATGATTTAAGTTCTGGTATCGTATTCGTTGTTCTGGCTAATATGTTACTATTTTTGTTCGCGAACAATAACTACTTGTCATCAGTATTCTACTCTTTTATGTTTATTTTCCCATACTGGTACTTTAAAAAATATAAACAAATATAGCAATGGTAAATTATCTATATAAGTCGTACGCAATTTTCTGCAATAATAGCAATTTTTTAGAAAGGACTAAGATTAATTCTGTGTTCCGGCATATTATTCAGAGATTAACGAATATTATGGTTCCCTTTTGGTTTAACAGAACAGCAAATAATCCCCAATATAGAATAGACGCTACTCAGAAGACAGAAGGTCGAATTATTGCATCACTTACAACATTTCCTGCTCGTATTGATAATATATGGATTGTGATAGAGAGTATTCTGAGACAATCCCAAAAGCCGGATATGTTATTTCTATGGTTATCTAAAGAACAGTTTTCTTCAATTGACGTATTACCGAAACGATTACAAAATCTGCAAACTCGCGGACTTCAGATTCGATTGTGTGATGGCGATTTGCGCTCACATAAAAAGTATTATTATGTTTTAAGAGACTATCCGAATGATCATTTGATAACATTTGATGATGACTTGATTTATCCAACTAATACAATCTCTTCAATTATGGAGGCTGCTACAATGTATCCTGATTGCGTTGTAGGTAGGTATTCAAATCAAGTAGGAATAGACGACTCGGGGAATGTCCGATTTATTCGCAATAAAAATCGTGACGTCGCCTTTCAACCATCATGGTCAGTTTTCATTGGTAGCGGTGGAGGAACATTATTTCCTGCTGGCTTTTTGCCTGAAATTGCAAAGGACAAAGATACGTTTATGTCTATTTGTCGAACAGCAGATGATGTGTGGTTAAACTCTATGTGTCGCTATTCTGGCCACAGAATCGTTGCAATTATGAATAGGTGTCCATTGCTTGAGATTATCAATAAAAACAATTCAATTCTTGCTAGTATTAATTACGGAGAAGAAAACTATCGTCAGCAAATGGCAGTAAGAGAATATTGTATCGCCAATGGCAAAGACCCATTTGAACCTTTAATAGCAAAATAACTAATATGGAATCATTAAATAAGATTGTATCGAGAATAATTTCAAAATTCTTCCCAAGAATACATTTTTGTTTGGCATACTACCATCATCGTCATAAATGGCCGAATCTAACTTGTCCTAAAGATCTTTCTGAGTTGTGGATAAAGAGATTGTTGGATGGGCAAGTCAATCAGTACTATCAACTGGCAGATAAGTATTTGGTTCGCGAGTACGTGAAGAAGTGCGGGTATGCTGACACATTAACAAGCCTTGTGAACTGTTATTCTAAGGGAGATGAGTTAATCTATTCTGAATTACCCCAAAAATTTGCGCTCAAGGCTAATTGGGGGGCTGGTATGAATCTCATTTGTACGAAAAAATCTCAATATACAGAAAATGAACTGAGGAGCCAGATTGATAAATGGCTCGTATCTCCGAAGTTCGCTTTTTCAGAACGTCATTATAATCTGATTTCGAGAAAAGTTGTATGTGAGGAATTTATCGATGATGGTACCGGCGGATTCCCAATAGATTATAAGTTCATCTGCCTTAAAGGCGAAGTCAAGGCTATTCTTGTTTGCAATGATCGTGAATCTGGTCATGCTGATTATATTCCTTATGATGTCAACTGGAAGCCTTTGTTTGATTATTGCATTGCAAAGCATGATAAAAGCGAATTAGTAAGCAAGCCTGCCAATCTAACTCAAATGCTTGAATGTGCAAAAAAACTAGCATCTGGTATAGATATGGTTCGAGTAGATTTGTACTCTAACGGTAACAAAATTTGGTTTGGTGAAATGACTCTTACTCCTGATGGCTGTATCTTCCGCAGATGGACGCAAAAGGCCATCAATGAAATGGGAGAGTATTATAGAACACATTAATTCATAAATGTATGAAACAAAAGATTGCATAACTGATTAAGTCAAGCTACATCGAAAAAAAGTTATATTGGTATTATAGGTTAAACTGAATTTCAAAACTGGTATTTAAAAACTTTGGGGTTGTAGGGGACTTAGATGCTGAATTCAAGAAAATTAGAGCAGCCCACACATGTTTTGGCTAGTTCTATTTGCATCATTACGAATCTTTATTCGAGGTAGAACGCCGTTCATTCGTTTGTGAGGACGAACATGTCTATGTGGCAGATTTTATGAATACAGCAAATGTAAGAAGAATTCTCGGTGACAAGTGGGAAAACTATTAGGAGTTTGGAGAGTTTTTCGCTCGAAAAGCATGCTGCATTACCAATCCAATGGGGAATGGTGGACTCTATCCGGTTTGTTTGAGATCTCTGGCAGGCTGATAATAAAGCCTCTTGATGGTTCTTTTGGTAAGGGTATTCAAATCATAGAAAACACCTCTGACAAGGAGGGCTTAAAGCAAAGATTACAGACACTGAATATCTTAAAGGATTCATTGCAGAAGAGATTATCAAGTAAGACGAACGTATGGCTGTCTTGCATAAAGAATCAGTCAATACATTACGAATCCATACTATTTGTTTTGATGGAGATGTAACCGTATTCCATCCTTATATACGTATCGGCAGAGGAAAAAGTGTTGTAGATAATGCTGGAAGCGGTGGTGTATTTACCTCTTGTAATCCTGAAACAGGAGAAGTCTTGACAGTAGTCGATGAGTACGGGAACATTTATACCAATCGTCCTGACACCGGTTTCCCATTAATCGGCTTCATGGTACCTTACTGGAAAGAAGCTAACGAAACAGCAAAGAAACTGGCACTTCATAATACAGATATCCATTACGCAAGTTTGGACTTAGCCTTTACTGAAAACGGATGAGTATTGATAGATGGTAATCCTCGCGTACAATTCATTTTTCCAGATTTCAGAGCAAAAAGGATTCCGTTCTGAACTTCACGAGATATTAGAAAAATACGGAAAAGACTATAAGTCGAAATATTAATATGCAAAAACTTTGTGTAATATATAATACTGCTCCTCGCTATCGCGAGGCGGTATTTCGGGCAATCGACAAAGAGTATGATTGCGATTGGTACTTTGGTGAAACAAAGTCCGACATAAAGGAAATGGATACGTCGTTGTTGAAGAACGTGACGTATTACAAGACCTACGGTAATCCCCAGAAATGGTATTGGAAGCGAAACTATTTGTTTTTGCTTTTCAAGAGTGACTACAAGAACTATCTAATCCTGCCAGAGACCCGTTCTATGAGCGATTGGCTCTTTTTTGCATTGGCATACACTTTCTTTCCTAAGAAGCGCTTCTATTTGTGGACACACGGATGGTATGGCAAGGAAGGCGGCTTGGATGCAAAGATGAAGTTGTGGCTCTATCGCCATGCTTCAGGCACCTTCGTGTATGGTGATCGTGCAAAGCGTCTGCTCATTGAGCAAGGCATTTCCGAGGAGAAGCTCTTTGCTATCCATAACTCGCTGGATTACGATACCCAGAAGGCGCTTCGCGAGAGCATCCACCCTTCGGACATCTACAAGGATCACTTCCAAAATAATCTGCCTACTATTATCTTCATCGGTCGCCTGACCAAGGTGAAGAAGTTGGATATGTTGGTGGATGCGTTGGTTTGTCTCAGAAATAAGGATGAGAAGTACAATCTGGTGTTTGTGGGAGATGGTAGTGAGAGCGAAAGTCTAAAGTCTAAGGTCAAAGGTTTGGGGCTGGATAGTCAGGTGTGGTTCTATGGTGTATGCTATGACGAGAAGACCAATGCGGAACTCATCTACAATGCCGACCTGTGCGTGTCTCCTGGCAATGTGGGCTTGACGGCAATGCACTCTTTGGTTTTCGGTTGTCCCGTAATTACTCATAATTGCTTTGAGTGGCAGATGCCTGAATACGAAGCAATACAAGCGGGTGTAACCGGTGATTTCTTCACAATGGATGATACCGATGATTTGACAATGGTAATTAGCCGTTGGTTCGCAAGAAAAATGGATAGCCGAGAAGAGGTGCGTAAAGCTTGTTTCAACGAAATTGATTCCAACTGGAATCCATACTACCAGATGGATATAATCAAGAAAAATCTGAAGTTCTGATGACACTAAGTTATTTATATTCCAAGTTTTTCAAGAAGGTTCTTCGCGGAAAGTCTGTCTTGAACAGTCAGATTGACAAGACAGCTAAGATCTATTCCGGTACGGAGTTCTACGATTCCACAATAGGCCGTCATTCATACATTGGTTATGATAGTGAGGTTCATTCGTGCGATATAGGTTCTTTCTGTAGTATTGCCAATGGCTTTGTGGTAGGTGGAGCTAAGCATCCGTTGGATTGGGTAAGCAGCTCACCAATATTCTATAATGTAGGTGGCGGTACGGGTACTCATCTTGGCGATCTCGAGATCGAACCTCTCAAGCGTACAACTATTGGTCATGATGTTTGGATTGGCAATCGTGTGACCATCATGCAAGGTGTGACTATAGGAACAGGTGTTGCTATTGGTGCTGGAGCGATAGTAACTAAGGATGTACCACCGTATGCCGTTGTTGCTGGGTGTCCTGCTAAGGTGATAAAGTATCGTTTCGACGAAGAAACTATCCAAAAGTTGATGGTATCGGAGTGGTGGAATTTAGATGACGCAGTTCTAAAAGAAAAAGCAAGATTGGTATCAAATCCACAGGAATTTTTGAGAAGTTTTAGTAAGTAAGAATAAAGGAATGTCCGTCCGCACAAGTGATAGTGCAAACGATATGGTGTGATACCATCGGGCGGAACAAGGTTTATATTACCATTGTTTTATGAGAATACTTATTGTAACACAATATTATTACCCGGAACAGTTTCAGATCAATGAGATTGTTCCGGAACTGGTGAAGCGTGGGCACGAGGTAACTGTGCTTTGCGGTGTGCCTAACTACCCGAAGGGAGTTGTGTTCCCGGGGTATGAGACTGCTGAGAGCTTAGAACTTAGAGAAAGGGAGTACCTGGAGAAGACGGGCGTGAAGGTGGTGCATGTGGAGCAGGTGCCGAGGGGAAAGAATCCAGTACAATTGGTGAGGAACTACGTAAGTTTTGTGCGGAATTCGAAGAAATTGGTAGCTGATAGCTTAAAACTGAGAGTTGAGAGTGAGGCAGGTAAGTCTCAAAGCTCTAAACTATATACTATAAACTGTGACTACGACTTAGTCCTTGGTTACCAATTGAGTCCTATCACCTCGATGTATGCGGCTCTGGAGTACAAGAAGCTGACGGGTGTGCCGGTGGTATATTATACGCTGGATGTGTGGCCTGTGTCGGCTGAGGGTATGCTGAAGAGTAAGAGGAATCCGCTGATGTGGCCCATCAATAAGATGAGTCGTGAGCTGTATCAGGGGGCGGACCGGGTGCTGGTGACTTCGCGTCCGTTTATGGATTATCTGCATCGGGTGAATGGGATTGCTTTCGATAGAATGGCTTACCTTCCTCAACACGCTGATACTGGTATGCTTGGCATGGATATGAGCGCTGAGAATAATGGTGTGGCTGATTTTATGTTTGCCGGCAATATCGGTAAGGGACAGCGTGCGGATGTGATCATCAAGGCGGCGAAGGTGCTAGGTAAGCGTAAGGATTACCGTATCCACATGTTGGGTGACGGGCGTATGCGTGAGGAACTGGAGCAGATGGTGCGGGCTGAGGGGTTGGAGGAGAATGTAATCTTCTACGGCAACCAGAAGCGCGAAGATATGCCGAAGTTCTACAAGATGGCGGATGTGCTGCTGGTGACGCTCCGTGGTAACAACGAGGTGGGCGATACCATTCCAGGCAAGATGCAGATGTATATGACTACGGGCAAGACGATATTCGGTGCCATCAATGGTGGTGCGCAGGAGGTGATCCGCGAGTCGCGGTGCGGCAGTTGTGTGCCTGCAGGCGACTATGAGGGGCTGGCGAAGCTGATGCAGCTGTACATCGAGCATTCGCATGACTATGATCAGTGCGGGGAGAATGCACGTGAGTATTTCAAGGCTCACTTTACCTTGGAACATTATATGAACGGACTGGAGGCTGAGCTTCAGAAGGTGGTGGATTCTAAACGTTAATTGCCACCAATTGAACGTTGATTTTTGTTAATTGTTTCTTTGACAAGATATGATAGAGTTTAAGAAACTGATTGATGCCAAGGCGCTGTACCAAGAGCTGGATAAGATCTGGGTGGCGAAGGGGATGACGTTCTTCGCCATTGATTATAACGGGAAGCGGGTGAGCAGGAAGTATCGCATCGGGGGTTGGAAGGATCGTCTGATGAGTTGGCATCGACTACCTTCGCAGCTGTTGCGTGTGGGGATTCACCACTTGTTGCCGCTGAAGAATGGTAACCTGCTGGTGGTGGTGAAGCGGAAGCTGTATATCCTTTCGTCCGAGGGCAAGGTGCTAAACGCCTGGAGCGAGTTTAAGGGTAATAAGCCTGTGCACCAAGGGGTGTGCGTGACACCTGAGGGTACGATTTTCTTTGGCGAATATGTGCTGAACCCAAATCGCGATATGGTGGTGAAGTTGTGGCGTTCGGTGGACGATGGTATGTCGTTCGAGGTGGTGAAGACATTTGCTTCGGCGGAGATTCGTCATATCCACTTCATCAAGTGGGATGTCTACGAGAAGTGCCTTTGGATGGGCACTGGTGACTATGGCGAGGGTAACAGGGAGTGTTGCCTGTATCGTAGCGAGGACAATGGCGTGACGTGGTCGCTGATAGGCCAAGGCAGTCAGGATTGGCGTGCTATTGGTGTGTGCTTCACGGAGGATGCGTTGCTGTGGGGTACGGATGCGGGCAGTTGTTCGGACACTGTTCACTTCATCCGCATGGATAGGAAGACGCGCGAGATTGAGGTGGTGGCTGACTTTGAAGGGCCTTGCCACGGTTGCGCTTCGTATCGGGACGGAAGGGCGTTCTTCTCGACCGGTGTGGAAGGTGGCGAGAACGAGTTGGATCGTTTCAGCCGCATGAAGCTGTTGGTGGCTGGAAGGCCGGTGAACATATGGCAGCTGGAGAAGGACATGTGGCCGCTGATATTGCAATATGGTGTGATGCGCTTCCCGCTGGGCTCAGACCAGTGCGATAGGGTAGTGTTTACCACAATGGGACTGAAAGGACATGGTGAAACCGTAATGATAGAGAAATAATGAAAGATTACAATGACATAAAGGTGCTGCTTATAGAGGGCAGAGCAAGACAGGTGTTGCCTATGGCGAAATCGCTGCGTGCGTTGGGCTGTGAGGTGACTACATACAATGGCAGTAAGTTGGATCCGGGCTATGCGTCGAAGTATCCGCACAGGAAGTTGCTGGCGTACTGCAATGCGCACGATCCTGATGGTTCGTACAGGGCTATCCGCAAGGAACTGGAGGCTTATCATTATGACTTGGTGATTCCAATGAACGATGATGTGGCTATCATTCTGGCTCAGCATAAGGAGGACCTGAAGGGTCTGACTGTGATTGCGGTGGAGGACTGGGAGACTTTCCAGATGGCTTCGGACAAGCTGAAGACGATGCTGGTGTGTATGCAGCATGATCTGCCTTGCCCGCTGTCGTTTACTGACAAGCAGGACTATTTGGCGAACAAGGATAAGGTGAAGTTCCCTGTGGTAGTGAAGCCTCGTACGGGTTGTGCAGCTGTGGGCTTCCATGTGGCACAGGACGAGCAGGACCTGATCGGCTACTATGACAAGGCGGAACAGAAGTATGGCAAGATGTTGATACAGGAGTACATTCCCCAGGATGGATTGCAGTACAAGTGCGAGATGTTCATTGACCGCAATGGTGAGATGAAGGGCGTTTGTGTATTTGCCAAGGTGCGTTGGTACCCGATAGATGGCGGGAGCAGTACGCTGAACGAGACCATCGACCGTCCGGATATTGTGGCTGACTGTCAGAAGTTGCTGCAGGAGATTGGCTGGAGAGGCTATGCCGACATTGACCTGATAGAGGATACTCGCGATGGTAAGGCAAAGATCATGGAGATCAACCCTCGCATCACGGGTTCGGTGAAGATCTGCTTTGAGGCGGGTGTGAACTTCTCGCAGCTGATAGTGGATGACTCTCTGGGTAAGGAGGTGAAGCCGCAGTTTGAGGTGGCGCACAAGTATCTGCGCTACATGCACATGGATGTGCTGTGGTTCCTAAAGTCGCCTAACCGATTCAAGTGTAAGCCTTCGTGGTTCTCGTTCAAGAATACTACGGACCAGATATTCTCTTGGGCTGACCTGTGGGTGTTCTTTGCGTTCACGTTCCAAGGCTTTGCCAAACTAAGTAAGGATAAAAAGAAGAGGGAGGTTTGATGGAAGCGCTTTTCTTGGAACTGATACGAGTATCTATAGGTAAGGTAGTTTGTCTGTTACATACGCCTTCGGCTGAGGAATAGGAGGTTATGTATGCCATAGCTGAGAAGCAGGTATTAATAGGAGTTTGCTTTGATGGGATGCAGAAACTGAACAAGCAACGACAGTTGGTGAATCTACCCATCGAATTGAAGATGCATAGCTTGGAATTACCGCAACGATTCAGAAACAGAATGAACTGATGAATGAGCGATGCGGACAGGTGCAGACATTGTTTACGAAGCAGGGAGTGAGAAGCTGTATCTTTAAGGGACAGGCGAATCTTCCTTTTTATCCTTCTGAGTTATCTTCGCTTCGTCAGTCGGGCGACATCGACATCTGAATAGAGAATGGCAAGGAGCGTGTGATAGAGTTGGTGCGGAAACTGGCTCCAACGAAAGAGTTACGCGAGACGCATGCACATCTGGATGTGTTTGAGGATGTAGAGGTTGAGGCACATTATCGTCCTGAGTTGGTGTAGAACTTCGTAACCAACGTACGTCTGCAATGGTTCTTTGTCGAGATGGCTGAGGAGTGTTTTACACATAAAGAACGCATCCCAAACGAGGTTGGAAGGCACGAGATTGTGACCACTGCTTGAACTTTCAATACTGTTCATCAGTTGACACATATCTTCCAACATTTTTACGGAGGGCGTGGGACTGAGGCAGTGTATGGACTACTATATGCTGCTGCAAGCAGCAGGTGGTGAGAGTGATAAGAACGTAGAGAAAGTTAAGAAGGAGGTGACTTCTTTTAACACGACGTGCTTTGCTAAGGCGTTGATGTGGGTGTTGGGGGAGATGTTTGAAGGTAACGCTAACTGGATGCTGTGAGAACCCAATGAGAAGAATGCTCGTTTCCTTTTGAATGAGATTATTCAGAGTGGTAATTTCGGTTATAAAGATGAGCGGATAACTTTCGTAGGATGAATCCTTTGCAGAGTCTTGTCCGCATTACTCGAAAGAACTACTCCTACTCGCAATTCGCTTCTTTTGACTGGTTTTGGGGTTCGATGTGGCGTATCTGGCATTTCTGCGACCGTAAACTACATGGGTATGAATAATTTATGAAAACAATGTCTTGATATGATATATAAGTTCTTTAAGCGCCTGTTTGACGTGATTTGCGCCCTATTGGGCATTATAGGTACCAGCCCGATCTGGATTGTGAGCATCATCCTTACTGAGATTAGCGACCCAGGGCCGTTGTTCTACTTTGCCAATCGTGTGGGTAAGGACAACAAAAAGTTCAAGATGTGGAAGTTTCGCTCCATGCGTGTAGTTCGTGGAGCAAGTGAGGCGAGTCTTCGTCCAGAGCAGGATAGAATCTTCTGGTGGGGCAAGATTATGCGCCGACTGAAGATTGATGAACTACCTCAGCTCTTGAACATCCTTAACGGCACAATGTCAATTGTAGGCCCTCGTCCTGCAGCAGTTGATCAGATAGAGATTACTCGTGGTGGCGAGAATGCTATTGCTGCTACTGTACCTTGCGGACTGACCTCTCAGTCGAGCTTGTGGGATTATATCTATGGAGATCAGTTCACCGAAGAGGAAGAGTACAACGAAAAAGTGTTACCTATCCGTCTGAAACTAGATGTGTATTATGTGAAGCATGCGAGCTTTTGGTGGGACATTTGTCTGATTTGGTGGACGGTATTGTCTATTCTTTATACTACTTGCGGAAAATATCCACAGTGGTTGCATGATAAATTGGTTGAATATTCAAAAACTGTATAAGCGATGAAATACTTAATAGTTGTAGCGCATCCTGATGATGAAACATTGGGAGCAGGCGCAAGTATGTGGAAGTGGGCACATAACGGAGATACTGTGGATGTATGCATCATGTGTACTGAGGCTAAGGCTCGCGCGTTCCGACCTGAAGACAATGAGTTGGAGGATGATACTAATGTTTCTAACAAGTTCTTGGGTGTAAATAAGATTTATGAGGGTACTTTCCCAAATATTGAGATGAATACCGTGCCTCATTTGAAACTGGTGCAGTTCATTGAGGCTGCAATCAAGGAGAGTGAGCCTGATGTTATCATCACTCATCATCCTGCAGACACGAATAATGATCACTTGCAGACGTCGATGGCATGTCAGGAGGCAATCCGCCTGTTCCAGCGTAGGCCGGAGGTGAAGCGTGTGAAGGAGTTCTGGTACATGGAGGTGCCTTCGTGTACGGAGTGGAAAATCAATAACGCGATGGAGTCGTTCAACCCGAACTGCTATGTGGAGGTGGGCAAGGAGGGCGTTGATGCGAAGATCAAAGCTCTCTCGATGTACCGTGGCGTGATGCGTCCATATCCGCACCCTCGTTCTGCTGACTATATTACCGGTCTTGCTGCTATGCGAGGAGGCCAATGGAGGCAAATGTACTCAGAGGCATTTGAAGTGGTGCTTCGAGCATATTGATTTATAATAAATTACAGGTATTTGATCATGAAGATTTTTTTTGGCCAGTTTGGAAATTTGTAAGTTACTTGTTTTTGGCCACAAAAGACAGACAAGATACGATATGATAGAAATCAACAAAGAACTGCTTGATTCTCTCTTCGTACAGGCAGAGTCAAGCGACCGCAAGCGCATAAACCACGACTTGCGTACAAGTCTAAATGATGGAGGACAACGTATGCTTAATGCTATGTTGCGCAGTACTATAGTGCCTATTCATCGCCATCCAATGAGTAATGAGAATGTGATATTGCTCGTTGGAAAGATGGATGAAGTGTTCTATGACGACAATGGTATCGAAACAGAGCGAATCCATCTCGATCCATCAAAGGGGAACTACGGTTGTGTTGTTCCGCAATGTGCTTGGCATACCGTAGAAGTTTTGGAGCCTTGTGTTATTTATGAGGCAAAGGATGGCAAGTATGGTGAGGATGAAAGCGAAACACTTGATGAATATAAGTCAAAAAGGGATTTTGAATCATTTGAACATACTGGGTTCTCAAACTCTCTTGGTGACCTTAAAAAGAACATCGAATACCTTATAGGTATGGAACGACAGTCTGGTTCGATGGATGTAATCTCCCCTTTGTATGTCTCTCGTATGCTCAATGTCCCATTGGAAGATGTTGAGCAAGTTATGAAGGAACTATGATGAAGATATATAACCCTTTAATCAATAATTGAGTATGATTACAGAAGAATTGAAAAAGCATGTAGTAGAATTTGTAGAAATGGAGCAGCATAGTTACTCAATGGATCTCATGATTCTTGAGTATGTAGCTCGCAGCCTCCAGATAACAAAGAAAGATGCTGCCGAAGCTCTCGAAACATTGAAGAAATAATAATGTTTATCTGTCAACAAAGTACTGCTAATGCCTGCGGTTCGACATAAGTCTACTGATAGCAACCACAATGAATTTTTCCTACATTTCCTATAAAAAACGATGAGCATAATCTCGTTTACGTACCATAGTAATTTGGGTATTGTCCATAAGGAGTCATTTTTTCGGATTGCCACTATCCTTGGTGTGTCTGTCAGTAAATCATCAGATAAGCCTTATATGATTGAGAAGATCGACTCTTACGTCAAGTCAAATCCGATAGAGGTATTGGAAAAGCTTTGCGTGAAGGAACTGGCCCAGGAGTTTGTCAAGGCGTGTCCTAATACCTCTGTGGTAAAAGCTCCCTGCCGGATCGATACCCTAAAGATGTTTCTCTTGGTCTCTGTGTGTTATGACAAGAAGACGCGGAAGGAGAGTCTGCTGATGGTCGATGAACTACGGGAATTGTTTGCTCCCACCTTGATTCCGTCCTGAAAAAAAGTTCGGAAGAAGTCGAAGGAATTGGCGGTAGAACCGGATATGCCGATCATCCACCCTTTCAAAACAGAGATCTATGACTTTGACGGAATGTCCCTTGAGGAGATGCTCCAACGCTTTTTCGAGCATATTCTGGATGATGACCAGCTGACTGACGGTTACTTTGATGATGTTGATCCGAGGAGACCGGATGACAACCTTGAACTTTCCCAGAAGACTAAATATTCAATGGCATTGGATTTGGTGACGGTTGTCCGTAGCCTTTACTACAATTCCCAGGTTAAAGTGTTTAGGGCGTTCCATAAATTCATCATAAAGGGTAATATATGGGTGACATGTTTCTGGAGCGTTTCGAGGAGAGTTATGGCAACATCTGTTTCGATGGTGGGGAGGTTGATTCTGACACCTTTGAATGGGGCTATTATACCCTCAATGGCTTTGACAATGCTGGACTATAACGATCTCCATGTTTTTCTTTGATATCGCACGGAGGCTGGAGGTAGTTATAGGCCGTGAGGAGGGAGCGGAAACAAACCACCGGGCAAGCGGATACGAATTCTATAAATAGCAAATGAATGTCCAGAAAGAACGATCAGAATTTTATCGCCTTCTGTGATGAGTTAAAGGCGTATGTCCTGGAAAACCGTTATTTTCCGAATAGGCATACTCGTCTTTTGAACAAGATAAAATTTGTCTGTCGTAAGATCAATCAAGGCATACTAGAGAAGTGGAAACTGAAGATGTTCCTCGGCATAGCGGGATGCGGGATATGGACGGTCATATCGGAGGGCGAAAAAAGAAGGAACAGGAGGACCAGTAAGTAAGATACCTTGTCCTGCTTATCCGATTGAGCTGTAAAAGAAAAAGACCTTACCTAAGAATTCCAATAATATACCGTACTGGCCGGATGAAATGGGGATACCCGGTCTTGCGAAAAATTGTATAACCCCAGCAAGAAAGAAATATATGAAAAGATTGAAAGAATTATTCTATTGCGCATTGGCGACATTAATGTTTACAGGCTGCCAGTCCTACAAAAAAGTACCTTACCTGCAGGATGCTGAGGTCGTTTTGTACAGTACCCAGAACGAACAGCTTTATGATGCTAAGATCATGCCCAAGGACCTGCTGACGATAGTGGTGTCATGTACTAGTCCTGAATTGGCAGCACCTTTCAACTTGACAGTGGCTACGCAGAATAATGCTGCTTTGAGTTATACAACTACTCAGCCAGTCCTACAACAATATTTAGTTGATAACGATGGTAATATCAACTTTCCGGTATTGGGTGAACTTCATGTTGGTGGCCTAACCAAGAAGGCAACCGAACAAATGATCGTTGAAAAGTTGAAACCTTATATTACTGAAACTCCTATTGTAACAGTACGTATGGTAAATTATAAGATTTCTGTGATCGGAGAAGTTGCCCGTCCCGGTACATTCACGATTTCCAATGAAAAAGTGAATATCCTGGAAGCTTTGGCTATGGCAGGTGATATGACCGTATATGGTTTGCGTGATGATGTAAAACTAATACGGGAGAATGCTAATGGCAAGCAGGAAATAATTCCATTGGATCTGAATAAGGCTGAGACAATCCTTTCCCCTTATTACTATCTGCAGCAGAATGATATCATATACGTTACTCCGAATAAGGCGAAAGCACGAAACTCAGATATCGGAACTAGTACAAGCTTATGGTTCTCTGCTACTTCTATCCTTGTTTCTATTGCCAGCTTGTTGTTTAACATCTTGAAATAAAAAGAAAGAGTCATGAAAGAAGAAAATCAAAACGGGAAGGAACGCCAAATGGCTGAAGAACAAATAGATTTCCGGACATTGCTTTTTAAATATATTATTCATTGGCCTTGGTTTGTAGGGGCAGTGTTGCTCTGCTTTGTTGGTGCATGGTTTTATCTGCATTGGGCTACCCCCATTTATAATATTTCAGCCACCGTTCTAATAAAAGATGAGAAGAAGGGCGGAGGTTCGGGAGTTTCTTCGGAATTGGAGGATATGGGATTAAGTGGTCTGATGACTTCTTCTAAGAATATTGATAACGAGTTGGAAGTCCTACGCTCAAAAACGCTTGTAAAAGAAGTTGTTAATCAATTAAATCTGTATATAACTTATAAAGACGAGGATGAGTTTCCTGCTAAAGGTTTATATAAGACATCTCCTGTCCAAGTAAGCTTGACACCTCAGGAAGCTGAAAAATTAAAAACTTCGATGGTAGTCGAGATGACCTTACAGCCTGAAGGTAATATGGATGTGAATGTGACTATAGGTGAGAAAGGGTATCAGAAACATTTTGAGAAGCTGCCTGCTATTTTTCCGACTGATGAAGGTACATTGGCTTTCTTTCAAGATGTTGATTCGGTAACTTTGCAAGATGGAACGAAAGTGCCTCGGATGGAGAAGAACGTACGTCATATAACTGCGACTATCAACAAACCGATGAGAGTGGCAAAGGGGTATTGTAACAGCCTGTCTATTGCGCCAACCTCCAAGACTACTTCTGTGGCTGTGATTTCATTAAAAAATTCCAGTTTGCAACGTGGGCAGGATTTTATCAACCAGTTGCTTGAAATGTATAATCGCAATACGAATAATGATAAGAACGAAATTGCTCAGAAAACAGCTGAGTTTATTGATGAACGTATTAGTATTATTTCAAAAGAACTGGGAAGTACAGAAGCGGATTTGGAAACCTTTAAGCGTGACGCGGGTATCACGGACTTGACGAGTGAAGCTCAGATAGCCTTAGCCGGTAATGCTGAATATGAAAAGAAGAGTGTGGAGAACCGTACTCAAATCAGTCTGGTGAATGACTTGCGTAAATACTTGAAAGGTAATGAATATGAAGTATTACCAAGTAATGTTGGTTTACAAGATGCTGCCTTGATTGGTGCGATTGAACGTTATAATGAAATGCTGGTGGAACGTAAACGTCTGTTACGTACATCAACTGAGAATAATCCTGCTATTGTGAATCTGGATACGAGTATACGTGCTATGAAAGCCAATGTACAAGCTACTCTTGAAGGAACTTTGCAGGGGTTGATGATCACTAAATCAAACCTTGACCGTGAGGCGAGTCGCTATTCCCGTCGTATCAGCAACGCTCCGGGGCAAGAACGTGCTTATGTAAGCATTGCCCGTCAGCAAGAAATCAAAGCTGGCTTGTATCTGATGCTGTTACAGAAACGTGAAGAGAATGCAATTGCGCTTGCCGCTACTGCCAATAATGCAAAAATTATTGATGAAGCAATAGCTGACGATACTCCGGTATCTCCTAAAGGCAAAATGATTTATCTGATTGCATTGGTGTTGGGTATTGGAATTCCTGTTGGCATCATCTACCTGATTGAACTGACGAAATTCAAGATAGAAGGTCGTGCCGATGTAGAGAAACTGACAAGTGTGCCTGTTGTCGGTGATATTCCATTAACTGATGAGAAGAATGATAAGAATGGTTCTATCGCTGTCTTCGAGAACAAGAATAATCTGATGAGTGAAACCTTCCGTAATATTCGGACCAATCTTCAGTTTATGCTCAATAATGATCAGAAGGTGATCCTTGTGACCTCGACTGTCAGTGGCGAAGGAAAATCATTCGTCTCGTCGAATTTGGCAATCAGTCTTTCTCTTTTGGGAAAGAAAGTGGTGATTGTCGGGCTCGATATTCGTAAGCCAGGACTGAATAAAGTATTCCAGCTCTCTAATAAGGAGAGAGGTATTACTCAGTATCTTTCCAATCCTGAAACGGATTTGATGGAACTTGTTCAGCCTTCTGATGTAAATAAGAATCTGTTTATTCTTCCGGGTGGTACTGTTCCTCCTAATCCGACAGAACTGTTAGCCCGTAACGGTCTGGACAGAGCGATAGAAACCTTGAAGAAGAACTTCGATTATGTCATTCTTGATACTGCTCCTATTGGTATGGTAACCGATACCTTATTAATAGGTCGTGTAGCAGACTTGTCAGTTTACGTGTGTCGTGCTGACTACACTCATAAGGCGGAATATACATTGATCAATGAACTGTCTTTTGAGAAGAAACTGCCTAATCTTTGTACCGTCATTAACGGTGTAGACCTGAAGAAGCGAAAATACGGTTATTATTACGGCTACGGTAAGTATGGCAAGCATTACGGCTATGGCAAACGTTATGGCTACGGCTATGGATATGGAGAAAAGTGATGAATAAATGTATTTTTGATGGCTATTCCGATTAACCCTCTGTCCGATAAGTCTGTGGCGTACAGAAGCGTTGTGGACTTTTATTCAGCACGGTCTTCTTTTGCCATTCCCCGAAAAGTAATTCTGTGTCTGACCGACCGTTGTAACATGCGTTGTAATATGTGCACATTACAGCATACTACCGTGGAGAAGAAGGAACTGGAAGTGTCGGATTGGGTAGAGGCCATCGAAGAACTGTCATGGGCAAAGCCCACGTTTCTCTTGTTCGGTGGTGAGCCTTTGTTGTATGAGAATGTTGGTTCTCTTTTGGATTTTCTTTGTCAACGGGATTGTCCGGTGGAGGTCGTAACCAATGGTTTTTTCTTGGAGAAGTATGTTGATAAACTGATTGCAGTGGATGCTAGAGTGACAGTGAGTATGAGTGGTGTTGATAAGGTGCATGACAATATCAAGAATTGTCCGAATAGCTTTCAAAGAATAGCAGGCTTCTTTGATTTTCTTTCCCGGCATGCCCCGGCATATTTCAGTAATGTAGGGGTTAATTGTGTGATGACTCCCGATAATATTGACGGAATAGAGGAACTGATCCATTTTTTATCCTCATATCCTATTCATTCTCTTTCCCTTCAACACATGCAATTTTCTTCTGTTGCTTTGCGTAATATGACCGATCAGTTCTGGAAAAAGGCTTTTGGGGACGCTTTTACATTGGTATTGGAACCGAATGTCTCTTATGAGTACGATGATGCCTATTTAAAGAGGATAAAACTCCTTTCTTCTGTGGTAAAAAAATGGTCAGGTAAGATGAATATTTCATTTTTTCCTGCCCTTGATTCCCCGGACATTGATAATTATTATTCGGACCGGCGGCATTTTCTGTGCGGTAAGGATAATGTCTGTCTTAAGCCATGGCGTGTTCCTACCATCTGTCCCAATGGGGATATCTCCAACTGTTCGGGTATGGTGTTGGGTAATATAAAAAAACAGTCGTTTTGGAAGATCTGGAATGGTGAGAAGAATAATTCTTTTAGAGACAGCCTGATATCACACGGTTCCTTTCCGTTTTGTACACGGTGCTGCAGTTTTTACGAGAAATATGATCTTTCTGGCAAACTAAATGTTGATGAGTGATGAAAAATAATGTGTCTGTTGCCTGCCTTACCGCAGATTTACTGGGTGGAAGAAGCTTTTCCATAAATTATCATTTGTTTACTGTCATAAATGCCATATGTGAAAATATTTCCATATCCTCCATTCATTTATACACTACGTCAATTAATGATTTCAGTTCTGGCTCCTTGCAGGAGATACAGGCTGATTTTCATATTCATTTTCCCTGTTCCCGTATTCATGTACATGAGATGGATTCGAGGGATATCTCGCTTGCTGGGAAAGCCTTGTCCGGTTTTGATCTGCTTGTCTGCGAAATGTTTGTATGGAGCGATAGCATAAAATATGCTAGAAGCATGAATTCCGGAGTCAAGGTTATTTATTGTGTCCATTCCATTTTACAGCAGGAATGGATAGCCAATGCCCAGAATAAGTGGGTGGGTTTTGAGCACTTTCACCGTTTGCAGCGCGAATTGGTAGCCGTAGCGGATCATTTGGTCTTTGATTCCTGTATGGATAGAGAATATGCTTCCCGTTTTTTCCCGGATATACTCCACCGTTCTTCTGTAATTTATCCGATACCTGTGCCCATCTGTGGGTTTGACCGTACTTGGGATGTTACAAGGGTATCATTTCCAAAGTTCCGTTTACTGTATGCCGGGAGATGGGAGTACCGGAAAGGTATTGAACAGTTGGTAGACAGTTTTTTCCACTGTCATACACAATATGGCATGGAATTGCATATTCTGTCGGATTATCTCTATATGGAGAACTTCGACCGTCTTTTTCTTTCCCCGGACAATGCCGTCAAGTTTAAGTCCTTGCTGGATCGCGGAGCCATCAGCCTGACCGGTTGGAAACGTGACAGGGTGGAGTATATCTCATTCATTTGTGAACAGTGTGATACTCTGGTGGTTCCCAGTCTGTACGATCCTTTCAACATAATCACTTATGATGCCATACAGATGGGGGTTCCGGTTGTCCTGTCAAGATTCTGTGGTGTAAACGAACTGCTTCCGGAAGATTGTGGCAGGGTGGTAAGGACCAATCCTTATGATGCGTATGATCTTTTTAAAAGCATAGAAGAAATGTTTCTCGGTTTACAACACCGGGAGATTTTAATGCCGTGTATCTTATCCTATGGCATTGCTGACGTGAACAGGGAATACAATAAACTGTTAAACGGTATTCTAGGATTAACATGATGTTTTGAGCGATGGAAAATGAAAGTAAAATAATAATGATAACCGGTGCGACTTCCGGAATTGGTGTGGCGGTAATTAGGGAATTCCTGAGTTTATATTCCGGCTGCTATTTTATTTTGGTAAGTCGGAATCGGAAAAGAATGAGAGAACGGATAGAGAGTGATTCGGACATTAAGGACCGTATCCGGTATGAGATTGTGGAGACTGATCTTTGTGATTTGCACAAGTCGGAAGAGATACTTGAACCCCGTATCCGGGAAAAAGGACGTGTGGATATTCTTGTCAATGTTGCAGGCGGTTTCATATCCAAACCTTTTGTCGAGACGGAAGCGGAGGACTTTTATCAGTTGGTAATGTCCAATATGTTCACCGTTTTTGTCTCCTGCAGGACGGTTCTTCCTTTTATGCTTAACCAGCGTTTCGGTTCCATAGTAAATGTCGGTTCCGTTTTGGGACTTCGTTCCTTGCGTGATACCAGATGCTCCGTCTATGGTTCCGTGAAGTCCGCTGTTGTGCATCTTACCCGTTTGTTGTCTGTGGAATACGGCGGGTATAATATTCGTGTGAATTGTGTTTGTCCGGGCATATTGAATCCCATCGAGGGGGCCGGTGAGGGAAGTTATGAGGCTTATCGGAAACTAAATGGAATGAATCATTATCTGGGGGAACAGCCCTTAAAATGGTTCGGTTCTTCCTCTGATGTGGCTAAGGCTATTGTTTTTCTTGCCGGGGAACAATCGGGATGGACCACCGGAGAGATAATGTGCGTGGATGGTGGAACAGGACTTTAGCATAGGGATAAGATGACAGGGAAATTAAAAGAGGGTAAGAATGTGTGTATTCTTTCCTCCTTGATAACGGACAAGCTTTCTTTTGTATTCATTTTGCTTGTTTCTATGATTCTGTTCTTGTTCTTGTGCTGGCAGTGCTATATTGGTGCGAAGACTACAGAACATATGTCTACTATAGAATCCCGTTTATTGGAGGAATTGGTCGATAATGTTGAAGACTCCTCTAAAACTGATAAAAATTTACTGTATTGCAAAGAATCCTTACACGCCGAACTGCGGCTGATTAAGGCACGTTTTGAAGACTTTTCCTCTTCTATTACTTTGATACTTAGTGTTGTCACGATTGTATTTGTTATTTTTAGTTTTTTGGGACTAATGAAAATACAGGATGAACTGAAGCATCTTGAAAAGGATAAGGAAGAGTTTGAGAGGAAAATGGAGGATAAGTTGAAGGGAATGGATGATGAACGGGAAAGGCACAAGCGTGAGATGTCCGATAACCTGCAAGAAATGCAGGAGATTCAGGATAAAACCCGTGTGGAAAGTCTGTTGTCCCAATTCCGTTATAAGGAGGCAGATATGATTTGTCGGAAGTATGAGGGCATGGGGTATCCTTATTTTATTTATGCGTCCGCTCGTGTCGAAATGGACCGTGAGAATTATAAGGGTGCCCGTGAAAGACTTGAGAACGTTATTCATCTTTTTTACAAGGATGTACAGAATGAATATTATTATTATTTGGGTGAGACCTATTTTTATCTGGAAGAATTTGAACTTGCCGGGAGGTATGTTCTTAAGGCTATGGAAGTTCTGCAGTCCAAATCAAGTCTGCCCGGTCTGGACTCCTCCAAAAAAGACCTGCGGATTATAGACGAGACATGTACTTCTTCCCAATATACTCTTTCCAGATATAGTTGTTTGTTGGGACGTATTTACCTGTCTACCATTCAAGGAGATAGTCCGGAGAATAACAACACCTTTGAAAAAGCATTGTCTGCTTTTGCCGAGGCACTCCGGTAGGATAAGCGGAATACCGATATTCTAATGTGGATTGCTATTACTTACCGGAAGAGAGGTGAATATTCCAGGTCAATAGAATTGTTGGAGAATATAATTGCCATAAATCCTGAGATGTGGTATTATTATCATGAACTGGCTGTCTCTTATTATCGCAAAGGACTTTCCCATAAGGGAACAGGGGATATTTCCCTGTCGCATGAATGTTATCGACAGGCGGAAGATTCGTATTGTATTTTGTTTGATAAGATGCGTGTGTATCATTTGGCTGATGATTATGGTTATCATTATCATCTGGGAGTCATTTATATTGAATGGGAAAAGTATCCGGAAGCGATAAGGGAGTTAAATTACTCTATTGAGAACAATGACAATGCGAAAGTATACTATTTTTATGATTTGGGCAGGGCCTACTATGGAGCGGGACAATACGAATCGTCAAGTGAGTATTTCAAGCTGGCGTGCGAAAAAAGTGAAGAAAAAGAATCGTTGTATCTTTTTTATCTGGCGTTATCCTACGTTTATCAATTAGAAAAAGGTAATGATGCAATTTCATGGGGAGAGACTGCCCGGTTACTTGAAAAGGCTATATTTATAGATGGTTACAAGGAATTTTATTATACGCATCTGGTAGTGGTGTATCTGGCAAGTGACAGGATGGCTAAAGCGGGTGAATATATGGAGAGATATAACCGGCTTACGGAAAGGAAAGACAGGAATCATTACAGGTTCTTGCAACTTTTGTTGAACGTGTTGTACTACTCACCTGATATAAAGGAATGTAGAGAGTGTTTTGTGAGGAGTAATGAGAATAATTAAAATTCCATGAATGGATTGGTGAATTTTGCGCGCCATTCATTGCAGGCAGGATTGAAGAGTGGTTCATTGCACGGTGACGAACTAAAGAATCGTATCCTTGAATTGCTTGCGTAGATATTTTCCTGTTAGGTAATCGTATTTTATATGCTCGGTATCCATTGTTTTTTCTCCCAGCCGGTTCAACAGGGACGTGATGTCAGCGGTGTATATAAGACTTATATTCCCGGTAAAATATTTTCTAATTATGCTTTATATACGATGCTCCTTTCCGCCCTACAATGGAAAAAAACGAATGGAAATATAAAGTTGTATTGCGATGCCTCTGTTTATGAACAGCTTCGGCAATTCCGACTGTTATCTTGCTGGGATGATATTGAAGTGCTTCGGGATGATTCCGTAGACAGGGGGATTAATTTACAAGTCTTCTGGTCGGCAGTGAAGTTTCTGGTTTATGAAAGGCAATACGAACCGTTTGTCTGTATCGATACTGACCTTATTGTCTGGAAAAAACTGGATATATGTCCCGATGTGGACTGGCAGTTTGCCCATTGGGAATCGATTGAGCCAGGGGACATTTCTTATCCTGATACCGCTACCCTGTCAAAGCCTGCAGGTTATATATTTCCTAAATTGGCATTTGCGGAAACGCGTGCATCAAATATGTGCATTACAGTATTCAATAACATGGATTTCTGTAGAATTTTCGTTAATGAAGCCTTCAAGTATATGCGTGGTAATAAGGTGGATTCCATATCCAGTTTGCATGCAACTCCTGAAATACTGTATATGGAGCAACGGCTTCCTGTTCTGCTTTCCAAGCGATATGGGTATACTTGTCGTCCTTTTCTTAATGCAACCTGGTCTCCTAAATTCTTCAGGTTTGTATCAGATGACCCGCAATATGGTAGCTGGTCATTTAACAGACTTGACGATAGAATGCTCTTTACCCATTTTTGGTTTTATAAGAAATGGCTGGAGGAACATCCTTTGGCTAAGCTTGAATTGGAACAGCAGTTGTTACACGAACTTGTTACTCGGTTTCCGGAAGAACCGTTGGATATGTTGCAATTTGCTAAATAACTGTTATGATAAGTGTTCGACTAACCTGTTCTGATGCTCTTTTGTGGAACAGGGGCTATTTTGTAGAATGTAAAAATGTGTTCTTGAATATATGAAAAAGACTGTAATCGAATATATCACCAATACGCTTGAAGATATTCCCAAGCAATCTCTTCAAACCAATAAGATGCGTTTACATGCTTTTTTCTCAGAACAGGAAACAATAGAGAAGCGAGGGACACATTTTGTATTCAGGTATGCTTTCTATTCTGTTGAAAAACTACGGCGACACACGAAACAAAGCCTGTTTAAAGAATATAATATGTTGTGTTCTGACTTGAAAAGTACTCCTTCCAGGAAAATATCGGATATGGAATATAAAGATGTTGTATTATATGGTGATGCTTCTTCCCCTGTAGTACAAGAACGATTGGCAGAATATTTGGAGCGGAATAATTCTTTAAAGATTCAGTTGTCTTTCTGTGATAAAGAAGCTCCAAAGTGTAAAACAGGAGAAAATATTGCCTATGCGGAACTTCAGAAAGCATTGTTTTATTGCAAAAGGAAAAAGTATTTGCTTCTGTTCATTTCAGTTCGTGATCTAATACAGGATATTCGCTTTTATGATTTGCTTGACGAATTTCGTGTTGATTTCCGTTGTGTTGACTTTCCTTGGTTTTGCAGGGAGAATCTACGTTTGATAAAAGCGGTTATGCTATATGAGAAGTTATCTCCTTGAACAGGCCTAAAATAGTGTATTTCTTTGCATATAATACCTTTTATATTGAATTCGTTATATGTAGGTCCCTAACTTCATGCTACAGGATGAAGAACCCTACATCTTTCGTTGGTTAAGAAAAGAGTACGGCGGTATATCTAAACCAACATTTTCATATCGGTTGATTTCCGATATGTTTTTTTACCCCATATATCAACTGTCTGTGAAGATCGTTGATATATATTTTCATAAATAGTTCGATACATGTCTTACAGGGAGATTTTTGTTGTTGAATGGGAGAAGGTGAAATATGGATGCCCGTGAAGAGAATCAATCTGGTACTTTCTAGTACTTCTTAAAAACAAAAAAGTAGAGAAGACAGCTCCCTAACTATCTTCTCTCTTGCTCTTAAAATGTCAATCTCATAACCACTTTCTCCGGTTGTGCTGTGATCTTAACTCTATCTACCTGATCTGCCCCAAGCATTACAGCCGAATTTTTATAACACCCTATAAATTCTCTCTTCGACATGAAAAACGTGTACCCGAAGGGAACGCCTCCCCAGTAATCCGGTATCCTGAAACCATTAAAACTATGCCCTGTGATTATGTTAGCATCAATATTATAGATCAACTTTGGATCATAATTCAGCCAGTCTATTTCCTTCTCCCTATATTTACGGAAAAATGTTAGTTCCAATGTTTTCCCTGATACTTCTCTAAGCTTAAATCTGACTCCACCGACATTAAAGACCTTATCCAGATCCGCCTGAACAGCATTTTCTATCATATCAACACTTAGTGTACCCAAATCATACACCTTGCCCATAACGAATATTTTCTTTTTCATATTACTCCAGGTCTCTTTCAATTAATATTTTAACTTTCCCCGTTCCCCTAGTCTGTATATAGATTACACTCGATACCCCTAAAGCAGCCAGAGCATCATTATACCAATCCCCAATCCACCGGACCGGTACAAACAGGTTCTTGTCTTCGTCCGAATACAACTTATTATCCCTTCTTGCCTCTTCTATGATATCCTCCTCCTCTACATTCAATATGTCGGCTGCAATAAGAATGGACAGATATTTGGGATCGTCTGCTTGTGGTATCTCCTCTGAATAGTTATAAAGCAGATACAATGCGTCTTCAAAACTGCTGACCTTGTGTCTGCTCAAGTTACTGGTTTGTATTCTTGTATCGAGCATTAATTCTACAACGGAATATGAAAAGTACTCCTCATTGCCGGTGTAGTATTTCTTCAGTTCGTTCTCACTGGTGAAACTTAGGATAGCGAGGTCCCGTAATGGCATTTGTGTTAATTTAGGCAGTACCGTTGTCCCGTCCGGGGTTATATAGTTCTCACTGTCTATATCTTTCACACGGTTATAATCACTCTCTTCTATTGTACCTTTATAAATTATCTTCTTCATGGTCGTTTGGTTTAGTTTTTTGTGAATAAATGGTTAGTGTAATTCCGTACTCTTCTTGCAGATACCTGGTCAGCCCATAATATGCGTCAACCCTTTTTCGGTTACGTGGCATCATCCCCAGTGCTTCCTTCAGTGTAATCCTGATACAGAGTCCGGTTATAAAAGAGTTTCCGAACTTCTCCTTGAGTGCTGTAATATCCTGTTCGTACTTCTCGTTACTATTACTTCTTGTTTTTTCGTTTACATCAGGACAAGAAGCCTTCTTTCCAACCTGACGCTTCAGTAATTCCTCCGGGGGACCACCAAAGAATAAATTCATAATACTCCACATATCAAATATGCTGTTTTTCATCATTAGTTAGGAATTGGCGGGATACTAAGAGCGTTTTGTCATTTTTTAGTGGACAGAAAAAAAGAAAAACGCACCAAGATTTTTTATCTCTTAGTACGTTATTATAATATTATCCTGATGAATAACGCAATTCATATATCAGACATGAAATGGTATTTTGATTTAATTCTTTGTTTTGTTTTTTTATTGACCTTTTTGAAATCATTTATGACTTTTGCAAATTTACCAGTCCCGCATATAACTTCTTTATGTTGATATTTACCAGGAATAGAAATAACATAGTAGTTACTGTATTTGCCACATTCGGATAATGTGCTTAATATATTGAATGTGCTACTCAAGACATTAAAGCTAAAATAAATGTCGGCTCTCCAATTTTTCTTTTGGGGTACATTATAATAATCTTCATGTACCATGATTAAGGTGCTACATTCAGAATCCTCATCAAAACTAGAATAGCCAAATGTACTCTCTACTATAACAGTTATTATATCAGGACTATTATAATTACAATCCACTTTCCTCTTCAAATCTACTAAATAATCATTTCTATTCTCGTTCCGATTTCTATAATAATGAGGATCATAATAAAGAGCCTTATTGTCTCTTCCTATAAGACCTAATTTTTCTTCCAGTTCATGAATTTTTAGATCTCGTTTTTTCTTTTCTTTAACTTTTTGAGGATTATGATTATAAATCCATTTGGCACCATAATAAACACCCAAAAATGGACTGCATATTATCAAACCACTTATCAAACCATATATATAAAGATCATCCTTGTCTATTTTCATAATTGTTTATTATTAAATTTCCGGTTATAATAATCCAATTTAATATTTTACCAATCATGTTTCCAGTACATTTTTAACGATATTCTTCAATTCACACTTCTTCAGATAGAGTAATTGTATTCTCGCTCCTCCATAGTTCATGAGAGTATCTATGATTCTGGATTATGTCTGAAAATAAAAATGAAAAATGCACGGAACCATTTCCATAAAAGCCATCCAATACCCCAAATGAGAGTTATACCTAAAATAATAGAGAGTATCATTTTAAAAAGACCGGTATACGTGTCTATCCACCACTTGCTGAAAGCATTCCAGGATATAAGATATTCCGGTTTAAAATCATGAAATATTGTTTTAAACGCAATAATGTATGCAATAATAATCATGACATATTTAATTACCTTATAAATCGTTTTTTTTCTGACCATTGTTTCTTTTTTGTTTACGGCTTATGAATATCTCAACAATGCGTATCTAATTCTTTTTTTTCATGTTTTCCCAGAACTTTTCATAAACAGAAATGAATATGGTATGCAAAGACGGCAAAGTTCTTATTCCACCACAACGTTTACAAGGCTGCGGACAAGAATAGATGGTAGCATGATACTCAATGTTCTTTCCAATGAAAATTTTGCCACATTCGGTACATCTGAAAATACTTTTTCCTTTAAGCATGATTGATATAGATTGTAATTTGTCTTTTCATAACAATACTCTGTAATTATCGTATTATTTCTCTCCTTTTTCATGGGGTGAGAACTTTTCCGGTCTATATATTTTGTTTTTCAGTCTGCATCTTGCGTCGCATATAGATTATTAGTACTACTCCCGGAATTGTTACCCTATATGCTGCTCCCGTCAGGTCTTTTAATAACCATGCTCCCATAATGATATTTATGGCAGGAACAAGTATCCCTCCGACTCTACTTACCAGTCCCAATCCCACCGCTATATCTAGTGCCACTCTGGGCACCAGCACGCTTGTTAACAATGTCAGAATCTGTGAAACGAATGCCGGGGACATGCAAGCCATCAGGACTGCGTTTTTCATAGCATCCTTGCTTTGATATGTATTGGCATCCAATTGCAAATCCTTAACTAATTCCTGCAATTGTTCATCGTTCATTTCTTCTAGTACATCATCCATTAACTTCTGAATCAGATACATCTCAATTCGTTCCGTAGATGAGTTTTTGTTATAATTGACTTTCTTCTTATCGCAAACATCCATCAGGATTTCACGATATGGCACTCCATATCCCCGAAAGAAGTTAGCAAAACTATCCCCGCCATAGAGTTGAAATTCATGTGCAATCTCTGTCCATGCTTTCTGTAATTGGTTAGGGTATGACTCTTTATACAGGCGTGTTCTGGATAATGTTTCCGAATATCTCGGATTATTGTCCTTGTCATATACCAGTAAATCAGCCAGTACTTTTAAATCTTCATTGGAACATTCTTCTAAGAATTCCAAATCTTTGTCCTTCAAAAATTTCTTTCCAAACATAATTGAATTATTTTATGGTGTTAATAAATATTTGATTCATATCCTCTTCTGACATATCTATCCGATCAAGTTCATGCATAAGTTGCTTTTCGGTTGCAACAACAATCTGTTCTCTTTTATTGATGACATAGAGGAAGCAACCTTTTAATCGTGTATATACATAGGCTTTTTGTATTTTATCTGTTTCCCTGACCTTGATATGTGTGATAAAGTCCTCGTTAATAATATCCCGCTTTTGAATCTCTTCCATACAGGCGTCAAATTCATCTTCGTTAATTATCATGTAGTCATTACATAAGTCCTGTATGGCTTCTTGTATGATATTGTATTCTTTCCTTTCCTTATTGGTTTTAAGTAATCGGAAAACAACATCACTGGCTGCAAGGGAGGACAAAATTCCAGTGAGAGCAGGGATAATCATCTTCATGGGTACAGGCAGCGGAAATCTGGATGCCACGCTGAATCCTGCTGTAAATGCGGCAAATCCGACCATCGATCTGGTGATGGAGGCTGTTAACTCTTTCCATGACATTCTGTTATCCATGAATTTAATGAAATCAGGCACAGTATTGATCAATATAAATGTGGTATTCACTATGATATTTGTTCTGAAAAATTTTATTACTACATTCTTGGCGGCAGCTCCTGTTACATGTTTCTCACAAATTACCGCTGCAAACTTATGGATCGTGTCCTTCCCTAAAGCATAGTTGTATACCGAATTAACAGCTGATTTTGACGCTTGGGTGGATGTGGTTAATAATCCTCGTCCCATAGCTGTTTTAAAAAACTGACGTACTAACACGCTACTAATAAAAACAGAACCTCCGGTTTTAATGCTTTCTACAAAAGAAATCTTTAAAGCGTCCCCTGTATCTATCTCCTTGTATTTAAGTATTGCAAAGTTGATAATGAAAGAAATGCCTAATGATGATGCGGTAGATACCACTGATTGTTTGGCATCAAACAGCAATGAATCTATATTGCCTGCTTTGGCTATATTTCTTGCCTGTTTAAATGTTACACATCCTGCTTTTACTAATGTTTGGGCTTCCTCCGGATCGGTGACCCCGGCAACTTTCCCTTCTTTAATTTTTTCTCTCATTAGGTTTACCGCTTGCTCATACTGATCTTTGGGAACTTCTAAGAGCATCGGTTTACCGTCTGTCTTTTGATAATAGCGGTACATTCCGGTCTCCACATCAAATGCCGAATTTATGGTTTTAGCTGCCGTATCATAATATTTAGTTTGGATATATACTCCATCCACGATTCGGTCCGCACCATTCTTTTCGTTGTTCCGTCCTATGTCTTCTACCTTTTTATGCTGCCAACGATCGTGAAGTGAATTGGCATCTTCAGCCATGAATCCCAATCCTCCTTTTGTATGTGCCTTCATTAGCTGGGTCTCAAATTCTATATTCTGCGTGATTTTAATAGCTCCGACAGGATCTATAATATGACTATCGATAGGGGTAGTTGATTCTTTGGGGTCTTTCATGGGGCCTTTCCTCCTATACACCTATAAGTCCCCTAATTCAGCTGTTAGTTTGATTAAACATTGGTATACAAGAAAAGCGTGAGGACTTTATTTACCTACTCATCAAGGAAACAGGCATCGCCAAACGCCACACTCAAAAAATGAATAGAAGAAATAATACTCTCACGCTATAATGCTATGTCAAGATACAACATAAGCTGTATCAGATACATATACAAAACAGTTAGAGCGTCATATCCCTCATCATTCTTCGAGTGGTACTATATGAAATTTGGCGATTTCGTTTCCCTCAATGACAAAGCAAAAAACGCTTTCTGCATATTCGGCCATTTCTCTAGTCGAACACTGCAAATATACATTTTTTGTTCAATATGACGCTCTTGTTATGAGTATTATTTCTTCATAATATAAGAGAATAAGGTCTTTCGAGGCGTAAAGATACAGGTAAAATGGCATTAAAACAGAGAAAACGATTTCTTATTTTTCATACATTCTCTTCTGTCTGATATTGGGTACGACTATAATTGAGAAGAAAAAAATAGAGAGTACCTTCCGCCGCTGTATTTTCTTTGCTTCTTAATCTGTGTTAGTTCAAGTAGTAGGATACTTTTGGTTTCAGGTACTCTTCATATGTGAGTATTATTTCTTCTCTGATAAGGTTTTGGGGTGATTGGGGAGGGAAAGAATAGTTTCCAGTATACTCGATCGAATACTTTATTCCCCTTTCAACTTTTGAATCCTATAGTTTCTGCCCTCTTCTTTTTTTTCAGGTACAACCTCATTCTGTCCTTTCCGAAGTCTCCTCTGTTGGCATTATAATTATTGATAACCATTCCTTTTATTATTCCATGTAACCCAAATGTACCGGTGAGATAGAAAAGTGCATTTTCATAGAGCACACCATACCTGCCTAACCATTCGGCTTTACCCAGGAAAATAAAATCTTAGTATTCATCCGGTAACGTGTAATCATTTATGTAGGGTATCTTTTATTTAGAAAACACCCATTAAGATTTCACTTCCGATAGGAAAAGACCTTCATACTATATGTTTGAATGAGATAGTAACAGTGAGCAACAAATGTGTTTAATATTCTGTTGCTTTCACCACATGTCACAATTGGCTGGGATAAATAGCTAAAAAGAAAATTTGCGAATCAAATATCATTTTATATTTTTGTTTCTCAAAATTTTTAATGAACTAAAAAGAATTAAAATGCCTGCAAAACTCACTCGTCCAGAGAATTCTTTTAATAATATTTATATGCGATATTACAAAAAGTCTTTTCTATTTGTAAAATCATATATACACAATGAGATGGTAGCCGAGGATATTGCATCTGAATCACTTATCAAACTGTGGCAATGGATACAGGACAACCCGGTGGAAAATATTGAACCGATATTGCTCAGTATTTTGCGAAATAAAGCCTTGGACTACTTACGTCATGAAAGCATGAAACAACAGGTCATAACACGGATTAGTGAGAAACAAAATGAAGAGTTAGCTCTTCGCCTCTCCTCGCTGGAAGACTGTAATCCAAATGAAATATACTCGAAAGAAGTTATGGATATTGTGCAAAGAACATTGCAATCATTACCTGAACAAACCTCCCGTATATTTACTCTCAGTCGGTTTGGAAATAAAACAAATCGGGAGATTGCCTGCGAATTAAATATTTCAATCAAAGATGTGGAATATCATATATCCAAATCACTTAAGGCTTTTAGAAAAACTCTAAAAGATTACCTGCCTTTATTTTATTTCTTTTTTTACCATATGTAACACCGATTACTACGCACGTTCCTTTGTCTTTTGAAAAAAATATTCTTTTTCGTTTAGGGTAAACCGAAGATGAATCGTTATATAAATGAAAGCGATAAAAAGATGGATGAACTATTACAAAAATATATAGCAGGAAATGCCTCTGAAAAAGAGTCACAGAGGATAATGGAGTGGCTGCGCGAAGATGAACAGCATCTTAGAGAATATAAGCGGCAACGTAAATTGTATGACATTACGTTATGGCAGACTAAAAGTCCCGTTGATATACAACAAGAGAAGAAAGATCCGCTGAGGAGGGTTCTCGATGTTATTGTACGGATAGCGGCTGTCATTGTTTTTACTGTGGCAACCACTTATTTTTACACTCACCACGTTTTACAAGACAAGGAGGAGAATATGCAAACGGTAGTTGTTCCGGCAGGCCAGCATGCCGAATTATACCTGGCTGATGGAACGCATGTATGGCTGAATTCCGGTAGCCGGTTGACTTTTCCGGGACGGTTTTCTAAAAAGGTACGTCATGTAGAATTAGATGGTGAAGGATATTTTAAAGTCAGTTCTAATATAAAACAACCTTTTATTGTTGGAACTAACCGATGCAATATCCGGGTGCTGGGGACAGAATTCAATGTGCTGGCCTATGAGAAAGATAGTATATGGGAAACAGCCTTATTGGAAGGTGCTGTAGAAATTCTGCAAAAGAAAAGTGAAGTATCTCTCATGAAACTGAAACCAGGTGACATGGCCAGACTAAGTAAAAACCAACTTACTAAAGAAAAGATACATACAACAGACTATTTTCGTTGGAAAGAAGGGCTTATTTGTTTCAACGATATCTCCCTACGCGATATAATGGAGAAATTAAAACTCTATTATGATGTGAATTTTGTCATTAACAATCAACAGATTCTTGATGCGCACTATACCGGAAAATTCCGGACCCATGATGGGATTGAACATGTAATACGTGTGCTTGCCCTCAATAATAAATTTACCTATATTAAAGATAACGAGAGCAATACGATAACCATTAATTAACTTTTTAATATTTCTAATGCCTATGAAACAATAAAGAAACATTTAAAAAAGAAAAGGGGACAGTGCTGCAACACCATCCCACATTTTCCATCAGTTTATACCAACTGACAAAATAGTTCTAGATCAAGTTAAACCTAATAAACTAATATGTTGCGAAAATATGAAAAATTCTCTATACCAGGAATTATTTATAGAAAATAAACAGTTATTCCGTATTATGAAAATTATTGTTTACGTCTGTTTCTTATGTGTAGGAAATCTTCTAGCTATAGGAAGCTATGCGCAGACAGCTCATGTTACGATTGTTTCCAACCATATAACAATCGGACAAGTGATTAATGAAATAGAGAAACAAACGGACTATCTGTTTGTATTCAACGTAAAAGATATCAATATCAAACGTAATGTCAAAGTGAATGCGAAAGATAAAGCCGTTAATGAAGTTTTGAATGATATATTCAAGGATACAGGCATTCGCCATGCTATAGAAGGTAAAAACATCATGCTCATTAACTCTACGGATAAGGAAAAGGGTGCGCAGCAAAAAGATTTTTTAGTTACGGGGATAGTAAAAGATGAAAATGGTGAGCCTATTATCGGAGCAAATATTCAAGTCGTAGGAAAATCGGCAGGCACAATTACGGATATGAACGGACGTTTCAGTATCAGTGCCTCTGCCAATTCTACATTGCAAATAACCTATATTGGCTACCAAACGCAGACTGTCAATATCGGCGAGCAGAGGAATATTAACATTATTCTACAGGAAGACAATGCGCAATTGGATGAGGTAGTCGTAGTGGGGTATGGTACGATGAAGAAGAAAGACCTCACCGGTTCGGTAACAGCTGTTAAAGGAGACGAACTTGCTGCCCGTCGTACCACCCAACTTTCCACAGCTTTGCAAGGCGCGCTTTCCGGAGTAATGGTCAGTCGTGACAATGGAGCTCCCGGTAGTAGTGCTTCTATCCAGATACGTGGTGTAACAACTATTGGTGATTCCAGTCCGTTGGTGATTATTGACGGAATTCCGGGTGATATCAACTCCGTAAATCCTGAAGACGTAGAAAGTATGTCCGTATTGAAGGATGCTGCTTCGGCTTCGATCTACGGTTCACGTGCCGCAGCCGGTGTAATTGTCATCACGACCAAACGTGCCAAGAGCGGTGATGTGGCTTTGAGTTACAACTTTGAGTACGGGTGGGAAATACCGACTAAGTTGCCGACCTATGTAGGAGCCCAGCGTTACATGGAAATGGTAAATGAAACACGCTATAACGATAATCCAGACGGTGGATGGTACCAAACATATACGGAAGATGAAATTACCAACTGGAGCATGAATAATGCGACTAATCCGGACAAATATCCTATGACGGATTGGGGAGATATTCTGTTGAAAAGCTCCGCACCCCGGCAGACACATACTCTAAGCATTGTTGGTGGGGGTAAGATTATTCGTACAAAAGCCTCTTTCCGCTATGACAAAACGGACGGCCTCTATGTAAACAAGGAATATGACCGTTTTATGGTACGCGTGAATAATGATTTCAATATAAATAAATATATTTCCGCAAATCTGGATTTGAACTTTTCCCGTTCTAAAGCTCTCTCGCCTAATTCCAACCCCATGGGGGCAGGTGGACGAAACATTCCGCCAATTTATGCTGCTACATGGACCAATGGCTTATGGGGTGATGTGAAAGATGGAGAAAATATGCTGGCCAAAATTACAGATGGCGGCACTTTTACCAACTGGGGAACCAATATTGGCGGTAAACTCGGTATTGACATAACTCCTGTCAATGGGCTGAAAATATCAGCAGCCGTGGCGCCCAATTTCAATAATGTAAAGAAGAAAACTTTTGTCAAACAGATTCCATACACCCGTTCAGAAGATCCGAATACCACTGTTGGTTACATGGGAGGTTATCGCACTACCAATTTGACGGAAAATCGTAATGACAGCCATGATATAACAACACAGTTCTTTGCCAACTATGCCAAGACACTGGGGCGCCATGATTTCTCTGTCATGATCGGTTACGAGGATTATTATGCTTTCTGGGAAAACCTGGATGCATCCAGAGACCAGTACCAGTTGACAAGCTATCCTTACCTGGACCTCGGTTCGGAGGATTATCGGGATAATGGTGGCAATGCGGAAGAATATGCTTACCGCTCATTATTCGGACGCATGACCTATAGCTATGCAGACCGCTATCTTATCCAAGCAAATCTCCGCCGGGATGGTTCTTCACGTTTTGCATCCAATTGTCGTTGGGCCAATTTTCCTTCCGTGTCACTTGGTTGGGTAATTTCTGAAGAGAAGTTTTTCAAGAATATAAATATGGATTGGTTTTCTTACCTGAAATTGAGAGGCTCTTGGGGAAAACTGGGAAACGAACGTATCGGGGCTTATGACGATAACGGTAACTTTATTTATAATTATTACCCTTACCAAGCTGCAATTGATTACAGCACTGCACTATTTCAGAATTCACAGGGGATTGTTTCTTCCGTGACTACAGCCGCACAGCAAAAGTATGCCGTACGAGATATTTCATGGGAAACAACAGAAAGCTGGGATATCGGTTTGGATGCTAATTTTCTGGATAACCGCCTGCACTTCTCCGCTGACTATTATAGAAAAAATACGAAGGACATGTTGCTGGCACTGGAAATTCCACATTTCATCGGCTACGACAACCCGGAAGTCAATGCCGGAAATATGCACACTACCGGCTATGATATTGAAGTCGGCTGGAGGGACAAAGTCGGTGATTTTACTTACTCCATTTCCGCTAATCTGTCAGATTTTACCTCCAAAATGGGAAACCTGAACGGTACACAGTTCCTAGGCAATCAGGTAAAAATGGAAGGAAGTGAATATAACGAATGGTATGGTTACTTAAGCGATGGTTTGTTCCTGACTCAGGAAGACGTGGACAAGTCGCCCAAACTGAACAATAGCGTCAAAGTGGGTGATATTAAGTACAAGGATATTTCCGGACCGGACGGTGTCCCCGACGGAGTTATCTCACCGGAGTATGACCGTGTACTTTTGGGCGGTTCCCTGCCTCACTATATGTTTGGACTCACTTTCAATGCTGCCTATAAAGGCTGGGACTTTGGATTGACACTACAAGGTGTTGGAAGTCAGAAATCTCAAATCAGTGCAGCAATGATTGAAGGGCTTCGAGACAACTGGCTCAATTTCCCTACTATTCTTGATGGCAATTATTGGAGTCCGAAAAATACGGATGAGCAGAATGCGACAGCCAAATATCCGCGCCTGACTCGCACCAATCGGGATGCTAATTTCTGTATGTCTGATTATTGGCTTTACAACGGTCGGTACATTCGTTTAAAAAATCTCTCTGTCGGTTATACGCTCCCCAAAGCATGGACTACGAAGGCGTGTATGAATACAGTCCGTCTTTATGTAAGCGGAAGTGACCTGTTTACCATCAGTAATGCCCCCAAAGGATGGGATCCGGAAGTAAGTACAGAAGGGTATCCTATTACCACCTCTCTAATATTTGGTGTTTCTATTAATTTCTAGCCATAAAAAACATGAAAAAGTTACTCTTATATATCGGGGCAGGAATACTCTTACTCTCTGCCTGCCATGATCTCAATTTAAATCCATTGTCAAGCGGTTCTACTGAAAACTGGTATTCCACGGAAACTGAAGTGCAGATGGCCGTTGATGAGTTATATCGATATGACTTCTGGCCGGAAGACGGACAACAACAGACCGACTGGTCGGACGACTATACTTCACGCGATCTCCTGACCTCTTTTGATGACGGAACTCTAAATGGACAAAATGCTTGGGTTACCAGTTTATGGGGCAATCAGTACAAAGCTATTTCACGTGCCAATGCAGTTATTGAGAAATCGCATCGTGCTATCGAAAATGGCGCATCTGCCGCTACTATTAACCGCCTGATTGCCGAAGCCAAATTCCATAGAGCTGCCGCTTATGCCAAACTGATTGTAAAGTTCGGTGACTTACCATTGGTATTAACCGATGTAAGTACAGAAGAGGGGTTGACAATGGGACGTACAGATAAATCCATCGTATTGGCACAAATCTATAAAGATTTTGATGATGCAATTAGTGTGCTTCCAACTTCCTATACTGACCAACAGCGAGCCACCCAAGGTGCTGCACTGGCACTAAAAGCCCGGGTTGCCTTGATTATGGAAGATTGGGAAACAGCGGCCGATGCAGCCAAGGCGGTTATGGACTTGAATATTTATGAATTGCATCCCGATTTTGGCAATCTTTTTTTGTCTACTACAAAAACCTCGAATGAATTTATTTTCAAAATTCCACGTGATGCTACATATGACATTTATCTGGGAACAGGAAACGGAGGAGTTAACCAGGTATACAATGATCTACCCCGTAACGTAGGAGGATGGACGCAGACCTGTCCGTCATGGGAGTTACTAGCTGCATTCACCTGTACCGACGGTCTGCTTATTAACGAATCACCACTCTTCGATCCGCATGAACCATTTGCAAACCGTGATCCACGTTTAGCAGAAACCATTGTACCATTTGGTTCCAACCACCTCGGTTATGAATACAACCCACACCCGGAGGCACTGACGTGTATGAACTATAATACGGGTGAAATCGTGACAAATTATGATACACGTGCCAATGCCCAATATGCTTCTTTCGATGGTCTGGTGTGGAAAAAAGGGATAGACGAAACATGGCTTCAGAATGGTTTCAAGGTAGACCAGGATATTATCTATTGTCGTTATGCCGAAATATTGTTGACATATGCCGAGGCGAAAATCGAATTAAATGAGATAGATAACTCCGTATTGGATGCACTGAATGAGGTTCGGGCGCGTGCTTATGGTGTGGACAAGTCCGATAAGGCAAGTTATCCGGCTTTCACTTCTAACGACCAGTCCACACTTCGCCACCAGCTACGTGTAGAACGTCGTATGGAAATGGCAAAGGAACACATGCGATATACGGATATCATCCGTTGGAAACTGGCCGAAAAGGTTATGAATCGCAAGACATATGGTATCCTTTATCCGGCCTCACTATGTATCGAACGGGTAACCAGTCAGGGAGATTGGTTTTGGGCTTTCACACCGGAAATGGACGAGGATGGTTGTGCAGATTTCTCCAAATTGGAAGAAGCGGGTAAATGTCAGGCACTTGCTGTACGTAGTTGGAACGATCGCCAATATTTGTGGCCTATCCCTACCACGGAACTTCAGATCAACGAGAACTTAAAACAAAATCCCGGCTATTAAATGCAGGAAAGTTGTTGATAGTCCGGGAAAAGGTAACTCCTTAATTATTCACCCTTTTATTTTTCTAACTTTATGATTGGAAAGAGCTATATTTTTCACCTTTTTCTATTTCTTCTCATATTACCAGACAGTATTTATTCTCAAGATAATATTTGTCTGATCCCGCAAGTTGAAAGCATGGTCCGGAAAAAAGGTACGCTATCCATCGAACGTCTGGAAAGCATCCATTTCCCGGACGAATGGAAAAATACAGGAAACCTCTTTGTCAGCGATCTGAAAGAACTGGCAAATTTGTCTGTCATGGTGACTGCCTCAAATCCTTCCATTCATGTAAAAAAGGTGAAAATGCAGGAGCCGGAAATGTACATGCTGGAAATTACAAAGCAGGGGATCATCATAGAAGCAGGCGACCAGACAGGTATGATTCGTGCTTTCTCCACTCTTTTACAATTGATTCTGGGAAGTGAGGGAAAAGAGTTACCCCGGCTCATAATCCACGACAAACCCCGTTTTAGTTACAGGGGAGTCATGATAGATTGTAGCCGCCATTTCTGGACTATCGAACAACTTAAAAAGTATACCAAACAATTGGCCTTTTTTAAACTTAACACTTTACATCTGCACTTGACAGACAATCAAGGCTGGCGTCTGTATCTGGACCAATATCCGGATTTAGCGTTCAAAGGTACGTACTACCGAACATTCGAGGATCTCTCGGGACATTATTATCGTAAAAGTGAGTTGCAGGAATTGATCAACTATGCCGCCATGTACGGCATAGAGATCATTCCGGAGATTGACCTTCCGGGACACTGTCTGGCCTTGCTTGCAGCCCTTCCCCAACTGTCATGTAAAGGCGGAAAATTTGAAGCCTATCCAGAGGAACTGGACGGACAAAAACGGAAGAGAGCGGATGAGAATATGCTGTGTATAGGAAATCCTGAAACCTATAGGTTTGTGGAAAAACTGGTAGCAGAACTCACTGATCTCTTCCCTTCATCATTCATACATCTGGGAGGAGATGAAGTGTCGACACATCTATGGGAACAATGTCCGAAATGCCAAAAGATTTACAAACAAGAGAATATGACTTCATGGCACGAGTTACAGGACTATTTTACGAAACGAGTTAGTGAAATTGTACGTTCCAAGGGAAAAAGGATGATAGGTTGGGATGAAATAAATGACCGTAATGCCGCTGACATCAGTGACGTGATCATGATCTGGCAACGTGATGGAAGAGAACAGCAACAGAAAGCTTTGAAAAGAGGGTTGTCAGTCATTATGTCTCCTAAGGATCCCTGTTACTTTGATTTCGGGTATTCACGGAATTCCACACGCAGATTGTATGAATGGGAACCAGTTGGCAAAGAATGTACGAATACTCAAGCACATCTCGTCAAGGGAGGACAGGCTAATTTGTGGACTGAATTCATTACAACCTCGGATGAGGTGGAAAGGATGTTATATCCCAGAACTTGTGCCTTGGCCGAAACCCTCTGGAACACGAAAGAAAAGAAAGAATGGGAAGGGTTCCGACAACGTATCAGCAAGTTCGGTGCTATTATGGAAAAACTGAATATCTGTTACTTCAAAGACGAGGATTGGGATAACACAGGTTTTGTTCCGCAAAGCGAACAAAGGCCCCGTCTTGTATGTCCTGCCCGTATCGATACCAATATGAAGGGAATCAAGTATTATATGCCTGAATATGCGTTTGACGGTGATATACAGACTTTCTTTGCAACCCCCTATTCCTTAAAAAAAGGAGATTATTTTACTCTTACTTTGGAAAAAAGACAAGCAGTACAGGAAATCAGAATTGTGTTTGATGTTTCAAAGGAACATCCGGAACATGTACAATTATCTGTCAGCGAGGACGGTACAATATTTAAGAAAGTAGCTGCAGATAACAAAAATGGAGAATTGTCAGCATCTTTCAGTACACCAGCCATGATTAAAGCCCTCAAAATGGAATTGACAACTCCACTGATGGCCCGGCTGACTATCAAGGAGATTATCCTTCGCTACTATGAATAAACAAGTATAAGAATAATGAAAATTGTTATGATAAAAAAATTTATATATATTTCTCTCATCTGGATGGTATTTCACGGAGCGAGTCTTCATGCTGCTACTTTATTGGTAGAGGCAGAAAGTTTCACGGAAAAAGGAGGCTGGGTAGTGGACCAACAATTTATGGACTTGATGGGATCACCTTATTTACTGGCACACGGTCTAGGTAGTCCTGTTGAAAATGCGAGTACCAATGTACAACTTCCAGAAAATGGCACATATTATATTTTTGTACGCACCTACAACTGGACGTCTCCATGGCAGGAGGGCGAAGGGCCCGGATTGTTCGGTTTGTCAGTAAACGGAAAGAAAATCTCTTACCGGTTGGGTATTATAGGCAATCAGTGGATATGGCAGTATGCCGGGCAATATCAGGCAACAGAAAAGAATATTCACATTGTTTTGCATGACTTGAAAGGTTTTGACGGGCGGTGTGATGCTATTTATTTTACGACACGGAAAGATGATATTCCGCCATCGGATATGGCGGCTTTAGATAACTTTCGTCGTGCCAAACTTGGATTATTAGCCCCCCAAAAAACAGAATCATATGATTTAGTAGTTATAGGTGCAGGTATTGCAGGTATGAGTACAGCAGTATCTGCCGCCCGCCTGGGCTGTAAAGTCGCACTTATCAATGATCGCCCCGTAGTCGGTGGAAACAATAGTTCCGAGATTCGTGTTCATTTGGGAGGAGCTATTGAGATCGGAAAATATCCTGAACTGGGGGGGCTGCAAAAAGAGTTCGGTCCCGTCAAGGAGGGTAATGCACAACCGGCAGGCAATTATGAAGATCATAAAAAAATGGAATGGCTACAAGCTGAAACTAATGTTTCCCTGTTTCTTAATTATCGGGCGTTTTCGGTGAAGAAGGAAGAGGACCGGATCATCTCGATAACCGCTTGTCATATTGAATCCGGTGAAGAGATCGAATTTTATGGTCGTTTATTTGCTGACTGTACTGGTGATGGCACTATCGGTTATCTGGCCGGGGCGGACTATCGTATGGGCCGTGAAAGCCGTTCTGAATACGGTGAGACTATAGCTCCCGAAATAGCTGATAGCTTAGTAATGGGCACTTCTGTTCAATGGTATTCTGTGGAAGGCACAAAAACATCCTATTTTCCGGAATTCCGGTACGGCATCGAATTCAATGAGGAGACCTGTGAACCTGTCACTTATGGTGAATGGACCTGGGAAACCGGAATGAATAAAAATCAAATTAATGATTCTGAACAAATACGTGACTATGGAATGTTAGTTATATATTCTAATTGGAGCTACCTGAAAAATCAATCGGAACGAAGAAAAGATTATAAAAAACGTTCATTGGAATGGGTAGCCTACATTGCCGGAAAGCGGGAATCCCGGAGGCTATTGGGCGACTATGTCCTGAAAGAGGATGATTTAACAAAGCATGTGGCCCACGAGGACGCATCTTTCACTACTACCTGGAGTATTGATCTGCACCGGCCCGACCCCGAGAATACCCGGCACTTCCCGGGACGTGAATTCAAAGCGACGACAGACCATGTAGTAATTTATCCCTATCCTGTTCCCTACCGATGTCTTTATTCCCGTAATATAGACAATCTGTTCATGGCAGGACGCAATATCAGTGTCACACATGTTGCCTTGGGAACCGTACGAGTCATGCGAACTACAGGTATGATGGGGGAAGTTGTAGGCATGGCAGCCTCACTATGCAAAAAATATCAAGCCACTCCCCGTGACATATACCGTTATCATTTGGAAGAATTAAAATCACTCATGCAAAAGGGAGTGAATAAGAAGGGGTTACCGAATAATCAACGATATAATGAGGGAGGACGGCTGAACCAGATACCGAAGGTAAAGTAAGGATACCTCTCTGTCTGCCAGATTTCCACATACGAAAGTTTAACAATTTATTAGATTAGGCATTATGATAAGAAAAATCATATTCTTAGAAATGTTATTATGGGGAATAGCTACATTCCTGTATTCGCAAGATGAAATCTCCAAAATAACAATCACGCATGGACCTTACTTGCAAAACGTGGGATCTAACGAAGCTACCATTGTATGGATAACGGATAAGCCCTCTATAGGATGGGTGGAACTGGCATCAGATGGCAACGGCAGTTTTTACGCCAAAGAGCATCCGCGTTATTTTGACACGTCTAATGGCATAAAGAATACATCAACCATCCATGCCGTTAAAATCAAGGGACTTACACCGGGAAAACAATATCGTTACCGTGTTTTTGCTCAGGAAGTGTTGAAACATACCGGGTATAAAATCATTTATGGAGATTATGCTTCCACTGATGTCTATTATCGTAAACCGCTAACTTTTCATACCTGCAATCCGCAAGCGCCTGCCACCTCTTTTGTAATGGTCAACGATATACATGGGGACAATAAACTGCTGGAGGACTTAATGTCCCGTTGTAACCTTACGCAAACCGACTTTGTTCTTTTTAATGGTGATATGCTCTCTTTCATGAATAGTGAGGAGCAGCTTTTCAAGGGGTTTATGGATACGGCTGTACGACTTTTCGCTTCTGAGATCCCGATGTACTACGCCCGTGGCAACCACGAAACACGGGGAGTATTTGCAACCGAAATCCAACGTTATTTTTCTCCCTGTCAGGAGCATCTTTATTATGCCTTTCGACAAGGTCCTGTCTATTGTGTTGTTCTGGACACGGGAGAAGATAAGCCTGATTCTGATATTGAATATGCCGGTATTACCCAATATGACTTCTACCGTACCGAACAGTCCGAATGGTTGGCCGGTATTTTGGAAAGTGCCGAATATAAAGAAGCGCCTTTTAAAATAATTGTAGCTCACATTCCTCCCGCAGTTACTGAAGCTGGTCCCGATGAGGATTGGCATGGAAATATAGAAGTAGAACAGAAGTTTATGCCTTTATTACGCCAGGCTTATCCGGATTTAATGCTTTGTGGACACTTACATCGTTTTGTACGTCATGATGCCACTGACAAAACGTCTTTCCCCGTAGTAGTTAATGCTAACACATCTTTGCTACGTATTTATGCCACGACCACACAGATGAAGATAGAGGTAATAGATCGAAACGGAAAAATGCTGGATGAATTTATCATAAAAAAATGATATATTTATATAAGTTATTTTTCGTTTAAAATCCCAATTATTCTTTTGACTGTTAGGAGGGAAATTCTGATAAAAGTATTAAATTCATAGTGTCCAATTATAAGATTAAAATGATTACCACTATGTTCTCAGAGGTTAAAATTACAGAGACTTATTGTATGGCGAATGATTTCTATAAGGATTTATATTGCAACAGGAAAAATATATGGTCAAAGTTGGTCTATTTTATTAATGGCAGCGGCGGGGCACGGAACTGGTTGCGAAACGACCGGGAGATGTTTTCCGTAGCCCCGTATTTTTCAAGCAGCCTCGTCATTAGCAGTTGGAATTTTGGGGGCTCCTGTGTTCGGGTATAGCTGACGTATGATTTCAGGAATAGTTTCCAAAGGAAATTTTCTTTCTATCGTGTCACGTCATGCTGTTTCTGTTGCTGTGTGAAATTGTCAGTTCGCTTCCTGCTTCACCCTTCAGGAAAAAGAGGTGAATTTGCCGGTAGTAATTGGTAAGTCGGCACTGCCGACTGTGACAGCCAAAACCAGAATGGAGGGCGAAGCCCAGCAGGACAAGTTTGACTGCCAAGGTGTTTGTCACGTTGTCCTAATGTCGATCCAGCGGGACTCCATGCCATGGTGTCGTTAGAACCAACAGACTAGTCCTAGATAGATAGGAATGAACCATACCTTGCTTGCCGTTCCATTGAGTATGCGTCCGAGCTTTGTCTTCTGCCTAGGGCAAAACCCAGCTCCCTGGGTGGGAGGCAAGAGAAGACTGCTTCCGGTACTGATCCAGTCACTGCCGGAGAATATCAGGGAAATGGAAACCTATGTGAAACCCTTTTTCGGGGGCGGCGCCCCGTTCTTCTGACTGAGACAGACCTATCCGCATATCCGTTGCGTGATCAATGACTCGAACGAGAGCCTGGTGAATGTCTACCGCATCATACGCGACACGCCGGAAGAACTGGTCGGACTGCTTGCCGGCATCCAGGGCGAATACCACGCCCTGGAGGAACGTACGGAAAGAAGGGACTATTTCATGAAAAAGCGAAGGGTATTCAACGAGGAGCACCCGGATGACATCACCCGTGCCGCCCTTTTCATTTTCTTCATGCGCACCTGCTATAACGGCATCTATTCGGTCAACCGCAAGGGCAGGCTCTCGGTAACCTTCGGTACGGGCAGCCGCGCCAGGATACTGGAGGAGGAACTGATCCGCTTCAACCACAAGCTGCTGCAGGGCGTCATCATCCTGGACGGGGACTACCGCCAGACGGAAAAATACGCGGGAGAGAAATCGTTCTTCTACTTCGACCCGCCCTACAAACCCGTCAACGAGGCCGGTGCCTGTACCTCCTACATGCCGGACGACTTCGATGACGACTGCCAGATAGAGCTGGCCGGATTCTGCAAGGACTTGGGAGAGAAGGGAAGCAAATGAATGCTCTCCAACTCCGACCCCCGTCAGAAGAATCCTGGGAAACCTTCTTCGACAACCTGTACGCCGGCTTCCATATCCAACGACTGAGCATCTTCCGCTCGGTATGTTCCATAGCCGAAAAGAGGGAGACGGTAAATGAACTACTGATTAGAAGTTATTAATAAATATAATGCAAACTATAAAACTTATAAAAGATTGTATGCCTCGTAAAGTGATATCATCAATAGGCTGGACATTTAAAGTCATTTCTATTTTATATATTCAGGGAACACTCTTCTAAAAAAGAATGCCGAAGAAAAGAGGTATCCATCTTTTTCTTCGGCATAAGTTCAAAGGGTAAGAGGAGCTTTTCTTTATTCAAGGTCCCTTACGCAACGCACGTATCCCTTTTTGTCATTGACAAGCCTGCCCCTGTCGCCTCCCCAACTGGTATCGACAGTGGTGACAAACCGCAGATAACCGTTGAAAAACATCTGATATCCGGCACTGAATGACTTGGCACCATTCATGTCCCGTTTGGAAAATCCAGTCCGGGAATGGATGACCTGGCCGTCTGTCATATTCAAGGAATAGAACTTATCCCCCTGAAAGAAATCATAGACATCTTTCTTCTCCCTGTCATCCCAGTCGAACAGGCTTCCGCTCATTATCATCAGTTCAGCCTCATTGGGCAGACGCCATGTACCCAGGTCACTTTTATCCGGATTCTGGTAATAATAGGCACAGGGAGAGTTGCCTTTTTCCACATCGTCCATCAGCGTACTCCACGTTTCGAAATAATACTCACTTTCCCTGTTTGGATTGTTCAAATCCTTCGGCTTGTCTATTCTATTTGCAATATATTTTGCAACCTCAAATCCTTTCTGATAGATCGTATTATTCTGGGAGGTCTCGTCATGCGCCGGAAGTTCATAAATGGCCCTTGAAGCTCTGGTAGTACTGGCAGGCAGGTTGTCAGCCTTGAAAATCAGGTACTCATCCTCCGTCCGGTTGTTGATCAGCGTCTTGGCAAGTTCATCTTCCATCTCATCAATATGGTAACTGTGGTCCTCAGAAGTCTCCAGGATCCCAAGATCCCTGACCAGTCTCACGTCCGAATAGGGGGGTCTTTCTCCCGGACTCGCAGTTCTTTGGTAATCGAATTCATATATGGGGGTCATACTATGGGACTCCTCAATAAGTATAATAGGATTACAGCTGTTCAGTGTCAGGTTGGTACTTCCCATGAAAGCCCTTGAGGTGAATAACGCTGTAGCATTATCCGACGGAGCATGCCCGACAAGCCTGCTCTTCAAAGGCAATGAACGTTCCGCCACATACAGCATGTTGATCTCGCTGACGGAGGGGATATACCACTGCATCTCACCGGCCTGCATCTGGCCGTCACGGTTATTGTCCCGATTTCTCAGGAACGGGGTAAAGCAGGCATATGTCGCATGATAGTTACTAAGAGCAGGATTATAATGATCCTTGCTGAGCGTCAGTTTCGCATTGTCCACTTTTGTCATGACCTTCCAGATCTGGTCCTCTTTCCCCCGATTCATCGGATCGCGCATGATTTCCCCGCTGAACCCTCCCGCAAGTCCCGAACGTGCCATCGCTTTCCAGGTATTCGTCCAGCCATTCGCATAGTACTTGTTATAGAAGGCGTCCGCCTCACTGGGGGCTTTTACTGACCAGTCCAGGTCTTCGGTCTCGTTCACGTTCTCCACCCCCCCCCACACGCGCATGCCGTCGGGACAGCTGACAAACACCGTCTTTATGGACATCTGGCGAATCGAGACAATGGCCTGGTGATACCGTGACTGTCCGTCGGGGGAGATTTCATGTGAGGTGTTCACCAGCAGGTCGAAGGTCCGGTCTTCGACATTGGCAAAGGTCTTCCACAGATCCTTGTCCTGGGGGGCGTTCTCCTGCATGGGATCTCGCTCATAGAAATACTCGTTGGCGTAAACCGTCACCTTGCAAAGTCCCGTAGTGGCGTTGAACACATAGTCGGGTTCGGTCATCAACCTGTAAAGGAACTCCTCCAGTGAGAGCAGGTACGCCCCCGTATCGGAATAATACTTCATCGTCTCGTCCCCGTTGTCAGAGAGCGTGCTCGGATGGATATAGAATGCAAGCCAGCCCGTATCGGCCTTCTTATCTCCGGAGGGAACGTAGCCGTTGTTCTTCAGCTGTTCCAGTTCCGCTTTCAACATCTTCACTTCATTCGCAGTCGGTTCGGGAAGGATAATATCATATCGTGAGTTACGACCGATATTCACCTGCTGTGGCGAACATATACCGACCAGTTCCACCAGTTCTGCCAGGTCAAATTGCATCAGGGGCTCACAGGTTACATAGGTGGGGATTCCATGACTAGCAATCTCTCGCATAGCAATTGCACGTTCCCGGGGCAGGGGAGCATTCCTCATTATATCCGGATAAAAACGGTTCGTCTCAATGGTGGTGCAAAGGACGGACTTTCTCATGACCGGATGATCCAGATATTCCAAAAAACGAGCGGGATTCTTGGATTGGAAGAGATACCTGTTATCAAAACCGTCACAATAGTCCAGTACCTGCTCAATCCACTCTGCCGGGACATTAGCCGCCCATTCATCCGTACTGCTGCCTACAAAGATAAAGTTGCCTTCACCCAGGTTCACTTTCAGTTCCTTCAGCTCCAGACGCAAGGGAGGCAGGAGAAGTTTACATCTCATAAAACAATACGCACAGGAGTGTTCACATTCGCCTTTCATCGGGTTATATGTATGTGAAACGAAAGCATACATGTTCCCGATACTTTTATTCAGTGCCATAATTCTTTTTTTTAAGTTAGTTATTTTTTTTTCATTTTCTATTTCTGTACCGCATACGTTCACACCCGAATATATTATTGGCGTAAGCGTATTCGATTATTTCCGTTATATCAAAACCGGGAATAAGTTCCTCTATGAATGCCTTTGCCTTACCCGGCTCAACGCCAGCCTTACATAAGATACCCGCATAGGACATCGCCGTATTATTCCTGCCATTGCTCAAAGATTTCCCGTTCCATGCTTTTCTCAGTATCCGGATAATGCTGTCATCAGAAATGACTTGTTTGTTCAACTGGTTCAGAAAACCTTCGACCCAGGATTCGTCCTGTACCAGAACAGGTTCTCCTTGCACATCCCTGATAACTGTTTCTGTCATCGTATTGGGTATGACAGGTTCCGGTGTTCCCGGTACAAAGTGAAAGGGAACAGGAGATGGATTTTTCCATAAGTCCGGATCATAGGAGAGATAATTCCCTCTGGCCAGGTCGGTGGTGCTCTTGTCTATCCAGGGACAATCAAACAGCTTTACTAATTGTCCGTACAGGTCATAGTGATAAAGCGGTTCACAGTTATCATGCAGGATGATCGCTTTATACCCCGTTCCGCCTGGAGTGACAAAACAGGCATAGACACATGGAAATCCCTGCAGCCACCTGACAAAATCCGGCATATCATCCACCCCGATATGGTCAAAATCGAGAGCCGTATAGGAGGAGTAGACTGTGCATTCATTCTTATGTCTGGACCTGAAGGTTCCGTTCCAGGTGGCTACGGGGAGAAGGGCTTTCTTCCTGTTTTTCTCATCTTGGGTTCCAGCACTCCTGACGGCTTCTACTTTAGGTTTCAGATGATAGTAGGTGTCATCCCGGATAATTTCTAGCAGCTTGTCCACGTCATATTCCTGTGCTTGGGTTACATCGGTGATTCTAGGAAACAGGGAGACTTTTTCCCGTGCATGTGAGATAATTCTGAATATTGCTGTTTTTTTACCGTTTATCCTAATAGTCTTCTCTTCACAAGTCAGGTAACCAGTAATATCGGATGCGCTCGGTTTACCCTGTATTCCCAGGTCATGATAGATTCCCCGAAGGATTTCCTTTACTTCCGGTCTTGTAGATTCACCGCCTACTTTCAGTACATTCATCAGTCGACCGGCGATTTCATTCCTGGGTAATAACTTCATGGGAACCGGGGCAAGGGCTTGTTTTATATAGTCCTCCCGCCAGTATGAGCTCTCAAAGCCCTCCCTTCCCAGGGCATCGTAGTAATCTTTGTATTTCCTTTCGATAAAGTTGCATTCCTCCAGGAGCAGTGGGGCATTTTCATGCAGGTCACAATACATCCTGGCCTTTCTGTCGAACCGGTTGTCCATGTTCCATTTGGTGAAGATTCTTTGTATCTCCGGATTATTGCTGTCGGTAGCCTTTGTCACATTCACCCCGGCTTTCAATGCACGGTACATGGAGAAGTCGTTGTTATAGATTCGGTCGGATACTTCCCAGGCCCTCCTGTCTGCTATCTCCAGAATTTCATTCTTAACGACATGCACATGATTATCCGCATCTCTGACTATACAGCAATAATGCTTCTTGTGACCTTCCGTTCTTATGTTATCCTCCATCAGCCGCAATTGTTCGTCTTTGTTGGGTACGGCATTGTAGTTCTCTATCTGACGCAGAGTTCCCTCATTCTTCTCCCTGATGGAATTCTCCAGTTCATCCCTTGTCGCTTTGGCTTCTTTGGTATTGAAATAAAGAGTGGCTGAATTCCGGAAAGGGTTTTCCTCAAGTCTCTGGCGGCCTACTATTTGCTGGAGGTCCACCGAAACATCCACTGCCATGCAACTGACTTGCGGATTGGCAAAAATGTATGAATAGGCGTTGGTCGAATAGAAATCGGCACCTATATATACAGTTGAGGTACAGAAAGTGAACATTTTATGTGGCTCTCCTCTTTGTGGGATATCTCCGATCCTGAATTTCATGCCCGTTTCTCTGGAAAGATTATCCAGTTTCCGAAGATTATCAGTCTTGGCTGAACAGATAATGGCCGTTTCTTCCGGTGTGAGCCCGTTCTTTTTGATAATCTTCTTGATTTCAGAAACGCTGTTGATATAAAACACGGCCTCCCTGGCGGTAAAACCTTCTCCATTCACAACGGTTGACTTGCCGTTGCCTTCCCGGTATTTCCCGATCAGGTCAGAACACAGTTCCAGGACGGGTTTCTTAGATTTCACAACTTCGACATTGGGAGTCTGTGTCATATCCTCCGGCCAGAGAAGCTCATAAATGGTCATATTCCTGAACTGTTCCGTCATGTCCAGATAGGAGTCCAGATAGGGCGTAGCCGACAAATAGATGACAGTGGAGAATTTCCGGAGTACCTGGCATAGCTCATATTCCGTAGTGGCCTTGTACTGGCAATCGTAAAATATAGCCTGGAACTCGTCTATCACTACCACCCATTCGGATATATCCTCCCCCGAACTAATCAGGACTTCCATGATTTTCCTGAGTGAATCATACGTTGTCAGTATCTTGTTCCCTCCGGATCTGATATATCCGGTTAGGTTTTCATTGAAAGCAAGCGTGTCGGTCGGGGAAATAAGTCTGCTTTCAAAATACCTCTTCTTATCCCCCTGGTAACGGTACAGGTGCAGGTTGTCGGAGAGATGCTGGGAATACTTGTTATAGAGCAGATGCTTTCTGGGACTGGCTAATATGACTTTCCTGCCTGATCTTAGATAGGCTTCAGTAGCTCCGCATCCGCATATACGTTTGTTTAGAATGTAATGTTGTCCTTCCGGCAGCAGGGTATTCCATAAGTCATGCCAGTCTGAAAGGTATCTGATCCCCTCAGGGACATTTAATGTAATTTTATGCATTGTTTCACTTTTAAGATTAATGGGGTAAGTCGGAGACAGAGGGTATACGATAGTAGAGAGTATGTAATACATAACCGAAGGGTGGAATATTTTATTCTTCAAAACACACTCTTCTTTATACATTTTACCTCTTTTTGCAAACTTTTTTATTCCACCTTTATCTCCCTTCAGGGAGTTATGTATGTCACTTCACTACGTTCCTTTACTCTTTGCCTCCAGCCAACCCCGGTTATACAAAATTTATGGTTCATCTGTATTTTTATCGAAATCCCCCTTAGTCTTTTGTGAATGTATATTCAGGGTTACTCCGAAAGTGCGTAACAGGTATTTCTTTAATCCCAGGTAGGCTTCGATCTTTGGATAATCCCTTTCACATATGCCCCTGAATTCTTTGAGGGACACATTAATGACCAGCCCTTCATGCAGATCGTATTTTTCTTGTAATCTCTTGATATCCTCTTTGTATCTTCTGGGTATTCTCTGTGGAACTGTTTTTTCGCTGACATCAGGACAATCCCTTACCTGACGGTCTAGTATAGAGCTATCGTTCTTACTTGACAATATTATATATGTTTTCATACATATATCAAGCTTTCGAGGGATTTGAACGGCAAAACAGATATTTTTTTGAAGGAAAAGAAATGGTCGGGCTAACCCTGAATCTCTTTTTATCCGTCTGTCCCGGGAAGGTGTCCCAGAAAATATGTACATTTTGGAACTTTACCCATGTGATGTAAATAATACGAAATAGATGTTTGTGTGTAATCTATTGATAATGTTTGTAACTATACAAATACTTACTATATCATGTCTGTAATTATGCTTGTTTACGAATGATAAAAAACATAATTTTGGAGGGTATTTTATATAAATTTCATGCCTAAAATGCTGAAAAATGTGATATCCGGGACAGTGGGATCGTCAGTTCCGGGACAAAGGGACAGTGGATAACTCAAGGGGGCTTAAGAAGCTTCAGATAAACAAAAAGACTGAAACTCATTATTGAATTCCAGTCTTCATTGTATGATTACGTAAAAGTCTTACAGGATATGGTCTTTTTATCAGGCTGCGTTGTCGGGGAATTGTGCATCCTTAATAGCATCCGCGCTGGATTCTTCACTGTCCTTATGCTTTTGAACCACACGGTCAACAGCAGATTTTGACAGTTTCATATGATCTGCTATTTTCCTGACGGAGTATCCTTTTCCACGCAGGGTGAGAATCTCCTGTTCCACCTCTGGTGTAAGCTTGCTTTTACCCTGTGCCAGCAGATCCTCTTCCTCACATTCCCGAATGAATTCCAAATGGAGATAGCCGTCACTGCGAATCTCAAAATGCCGTACTTTGTCAGGAATGGCATTGCTGCGTGACTTGAGAACCTTGACATACACCTCAGTAGCATTACATTTGGCTATTGCAAGCACATTATCCGCCAAGTCAGTCAGTTTGGCGGAACCGGCCAGGTCCTGCATCTCAATAGGTTTGGATTTGTCCCGCTTTCTTGTATGCATCAGCGTTATCACTGTTACGTTATAGCGTCCACAGATTAATTTCAGCCTTTTCATCAGCTCCTTTGCAACTCTGGCCGTGACACTTCCTGTTGCCGCCACTGTGATACTGTCCAATATGAACAGCACCTTTTTTTATTCCATTTTTTTGCAATGGTTTCTATTTCGGAAAGAATCCTTTCAAGGTCTTAGGTGAAGTTCACTTTGATTTCTTATGACTTTATTTGTAATTATATAAATCTCAGTATTGCTAAGATACAAAATCTCGATTTCAAATCAAAGTTTAAAGAAAATCATATTATTGCATCTTTTACGCTTCTATATACGCTCTTGTAATCAGATATTTATAAATTCTTCAGGTTTTCGACGATGTCATCAATTGTGTGAATTGAAGTGTTTAGTGCAAGCTTATCAGCTAATGATGGACTAAATCTTAAAACTTCATCTTTCGTTATTTTATGCCAAATTGGTAAAATAACCTTGTGCCCATTCATTTCTCTGGCAACCATGCCATTCAATTCATATTCCGTCCAATTCTTCTTGACAAAGGAAGGGGAGATTATGACAATTCCATAATTAGCATTGGATAAACCATAATCTATTTTCTTTCGGAGACTATCTCCGATTTTTAGTTCAAACTCATCATACCAAACTTCAAAACCATTATTCCTTAATGCTTCGGCTAAATCTCTAACAATATCATCTTTATCTTCTGAAGCATGTGAGATGAAAAAGTCATATTGTTTAGTCGGCTCCGGAATATCCTCTGTCGAAACCAATTTATTATTTTGTGTTGAATAATTTTGGGCGATAAGAGTCTCCAAATGTCTTTTTTGAATTTCAATTTCACTTTGTAACTTCTTTTGGAACTTTAATTGGTCATCTTGTAGTTTCTTTTGTTCGCTTTGTTGTGCTTTTAGCAACTCTTGCCTTTTTTTCCCCAGTTCTGCTGACTTTGTTGCAATACTTTTTTGATAGCTCGCAATTTTGGTTCTGCAATTAAGAATATCCTTTTGATATCCATCTATTTGCCGTTGCTTTGAGTTAAGAGTAGAAATAGAAGTATTTTTATTGATAGTTCTATGCACCGAGTCTATCTGTTTATTCTTATCAATTTCTTTTTTGTTTTCATCAGCAATTTTCTTCTGCAAATCTGCAATATCTTTTTCTAACCGATTTATCTGATTTTGATAGTAAGATGAATTCATTTTTATATCCTTGTTTAAAAATTATGGTTTACAGTAAATAACTTATCAAAGATAGTGAAATTTTCCGATTGATGAACTCATAAAATAAAGTTTCTCTGGCGAAATTTTGCTTGCATTGATAAAGTAACTATTTTAGTACATGGAAAATATAAATTAAATCGTATATTATGGTAGAATATTTTATTATAATTTGAATTAGAGGAGGGATCCGGTGAAGCGAAATGATAAATATTCAATATATTTCAGGGTCTGAGTGAGGGATAGAGAAATTAAAGTTCCGACAGGAATTGATATTTAAAAAGAACGTTGGGAGGATACAAAGGAGGAGTCAACAGGTTTGATATGAAATCTGAAGATTTAGACTTTTACGTAAGTTTTACTTCAACAGTTATCGTTTTCGCCTTCATGAATTTACTCAGTTGCTCTCGGAATAAAAGCATTGTAAAAAGTAGATAAAGGCCTCAATCGGGGCATAGATATAGATATGAAGAAAGAAAATGTTATTGAAAAAGGAATGGTGGCGATTAAAGGCATCACAGCAATGATACCTGTACTAGGAGGTACTTTAACTTCTGTTTGGTCAGATATAGATGCAATTCAAGCTAAGCGAAAGCACGAACGGCTTGAAGAATTTTATCTTTCCTTAGAAATGGAAGTTCAAAAGATTAAAGAGCAAATTAATGAATCATACATCAATCAACCTGATTTTCTTGATGTGTTTGAACAAACTGCTAGGCATATTGTAAATGAACGTAAAGAAGAGAAAAGAATTTTGTTTAGAAATATTTTGCTTAGTAGCATTACTGCAAAAGAATGCAGCTACGATAAAACGGAAAAATATTTAAGAATATTAGAACAAATGAATGGTTTGGAGTTACTAATTTTGCGAATTCTTCAAAATCCTTCAGAATTTAATCGGCAAAATGGAGAGAAAATAAAAGATCCCAATGCTCCAACACCTGGCTACAGAAACCTGATAATCTATACCAGAACTTATTTTTTCATAGAGATGTTGAGCGAATTATTAAATGCTGCCCAAGAAGATGTTGCCGAAAGTATATACTATCTTGAAAGTAATAGACTTATTGTTGATAATGTTTCATTATCAAAATTGCAAACCAACGGTCATCCCATTCGTACTTTAGAGGATAAATTGACTTCTAAAGGGAAAGATCTTATAGCATTCATTATTCGATAATTGCATAAGTAAAACAATTCGGGATTTTACGAAGGAATTAAAGGTGTAATAAAGTAATTTGACAAATTGATAATGTTGAGCTATATAGGTTACTCTTTGACTTAAGTGCTAATATCTTATCTCTCCATAGGAAAAGCATAGCTAAAAAAGCAGAGAGATATTGAGAAGCTGATCAAAAGGTTTAATGAATTATGTGACATTGAGCGGGAATCCACTAATGAAATAAAAAATGAAATGGCGGGGTAAGCTAGAGGCAAATACTCAGTGAGCGAAGCGAATGATGATAGCATAACTTCCCGAAGGGGAGGGCACTATAAAATATTTTGTGTAAATTGAAATACGGGATTCATATTAGAGTCTCGTATTTTTATTTTATACATTTGTAAAATGAAGAAGATTATGAAAGAAAAGAATCATGTAGTGCCAGATGAAGTATTAAGTAAGGAGTTCCTTAGCCAATTCAAAACAGAATCCAATGTGAGCAAGTTTCTTAAACAGTTACATGCCCAAGTATTGGAGAAGATGCTTGAAGGTGAAATGGACGCATATTTAGGCTATGAAAAGAATTCTATAGCCGGGAATAATACCAGTAATTCACGTAATGGCAGCTATCCGAAGAAAATCCAAACCGAACATGGGGAGGCTGTTATTTCCATTCCCCATGATCGTAACAGCCAGTTCGAACTGATTGCAATGCCCAAACACGAAAGCAGTGGACTTTCGATAGAAAAGCTTGTTATTTCCTTATATGCCAAAGGAATGAGTGTTTTCGATATAGAGGAAGAGATGTGTGAGATTTATGAAATAGAACTCTCTACATCAGCCATTTCCATCATTACAAACAAAGTAAACCAGGCCGTTCAGGAATGGCAGAACCGCCCTTTGGATCCGGTTTATCTGATAGTCTGGATGGACGGAATCGTCTTCAAAGTACGGGGATAACGGCAAGATCATAAACAAGACCGTTTATCTTTGTGTCGTCCTGAAGCAGAATGGCCTGAAAGAAGTTCTTGGCATGTGGGTTGGCAAATCGGACAGTTCTTCTTTCTGGATGGGTGTACTGACTGATTTAAAGGTACGTGGAGTGCAGGATATACTGATTACCTGTATCGACAACCTGAATGGATTTACGGATACCATTCGTACCGTATTCCCTCAGTCGTCCACTCAAATCTATGTGGTACATCAGATCAGAAACTCCTGTAAATATGTCGTTTATAAGGACAAGAAAGAGTCTACGGCAGATATGAAGAATATCTATAATGCACCCAATAAGGAAGTTGCTGCCACAGAACTTGATAATCTGGAAAAGAAATAGGGAAGAAAGTACCCTTATGCCATACTTTCATGGAGAAACAACTGGGATGACCTGACTGTTTTCTTCCAGTTTTCACTGGAAATCAGAAAAATAATCTATACCACAAATCTCATTGAAAATCTCAACGGGAAAATCAGAAAGTACACGAAATCAAAGTTTTTATTCCCTTCTGATGATGCCGTGAAGAAAACAGTATATCTGTCACTAATGGAGATTGAGAAGAAATGGACATAGCCAATTCATAACTGGGGATTGATTATGAACCAATTTATGCTTATTTTTGAAAACAGAATACAGATATAAGAGGAAACTTACAACTGAATCCTGTTTCAATTTACACAAAAAATAGGACAGTGCCTTAAAAAACAATAATGCGTTCTTCTCTGCGGCTACGCTCCGCCTCATAGCAGATGAGATGGCTTTCTACAGAAACATCGATGGCAGTAGCGAGAGATTTTTTGCTGGAACGGACGGCTTCAATGAAATCCTCCATCAAAGCCAAGTCTGCTCCTGCATGAAACGGAGTGCCGGCAATATCCGAAAAATCATAGACCGTTTCTTCCCTTCCGCAAAACCGTTTTACGCGTAAAGTCGTTTCATCTCCGTCTATTTCTCCTTCCGTCAGGCAAATGTGTGTTTCCCGATTATCTTTCAAAGTAAATACATCCATTGAGAAATTAATCGTTACTTCACTTTCCATTTCCATAGATACAATCTGATGGTCTACCACATCGTTGTCACAATGATATACACAACGCCCGTAAATCCCTACATGTAATTGGTATTCAATCACATCATCAATCGTTTTACCCTCCGGTACATCAAAATTAGCGATCCACTCACGACGCTCACGATATAACTTTACAGCCGAAAACGGACAATCATTTTCAACACTGCAATCAATGCACCGATCGGCTGAACCTTTTGGGGCATTCGCACTGTGAAACCAACGCAGAGAACCGAACGAGGTTAACTTATGGCAACGGGTGCGTGTAAGCCATAACAGAAAATCGATGTCATGACAACATTTGGAGATAAGCATCGGATTGGTTATTTCCTCTTTACGCCACATGCCTCTCACAAACCCATGTGTAGAACGGTCTATTCCTACTGATGAACGATGATTTATTGAAATAATTCTACCTAATTCTTCAGTGTCAATCAGCTCTTTGATCTTCATGAAATACGGATGATATCGTAATACATGGCAAACTGCAACGATAACCCCTTTTTCTTTTGCAGCCTTGCCAATGGCAATGCATTCTTCCAGTGTCTGGGCTATAGGCTTTTCCAACAAAACATGAAACCCTTTGCGGATGGCCATCATGCTTGGCTCAAAATGCATGTTTTCGGGTGTACATATCAGGATGGCATCCGACTTGACAGGATTGTGAAAAAAAGTCTTATAATCGGAGCAACACTGCGAAGCGTCCAATCCAAAGCGTTCCGCTACTTTATTACGCCGGATGTCATTTAACTCCACAACTCCGACAAGCTGTACCTTGTCAGGGTTTATTTTTGCATATTCCAGATATTTGTTAGCCCGGTTACCGGCTCCTATCACTACGATGGAGACCGGTCTGCGGGCATCATTTGCCTTGATATTCATAAAGAAGTATGAAAGCTATCTTATTAGTTTTTTATTTGCTCAAATCCTTGATACGGATATTACGGAATTTCACTCCTGCACCATGTCCTAGAAATCCGATATGTCCCGACTTGTTGAAGAGTCCGGGATGATTCTTCCTGTCTACAGTATGTGGGTTCTTTGTAGAACCGTCTTCCGATACGTTGTGTCCCTGGCATGCTTCACGAATGTTTCCATCCAGTATAATTTCACCGTTTACAGTTACGGTAATACGATCTCCTACTGCACGGATTTCCTCGGTATTCCATTCACCTAATGCAGGGAACTTCACTCGTTTGGCAGGAATGATACCGTATACTGACCCATGTTGTTGATATTCACGTAATCCTTTATAAATAGGAGCGTCATGATCTAGTATTTGAATTTCCATACCTTCATATGCTGCGTCCACTCCCATCGGAGTGCGAATGCCTACGCCATTGTTGACACCTTCACGCATAAATGCAAACTCAAAGCGAAATACAAAATCGCTGTATTCTTTTACTGTATAGAGGTTTCCGCTACCACCGTATTGTGCAGTCACGTAGATAGTTCCGTCTACAGGTACATAGTCGGTTGTATTTCCTGTCCACTTGTGCATGGAAGTACCATCGAATAATATCTCAAATCCCTCCTTTGCTTCTTCTGCAGGAAGGTTGAATTTCGGAGTAGAAGGAAGTTCGCGGATGTACATCTCTCGGTATTCTACAGGTGTGCCTTCTCCTATCAGCATCAACTGACCTTTCACATAAGCCGGAATATTACGATCGCAGGAGTTTTCAAGGATAATATTGGTGGCGGTCACCACACCGTTCACACTGACAGTCACCCGGTCGTTCAATACCTTTACATAAACTGTATTCCATTCACCTGCTATATTATCGGCTACTTTTTCCGGTGTATTTTTTGTTTTTATGTTGCCGGACAAAGCCCCGGATTTATCACCGCCTAAGTCTATTTGCCGAATAGAACGCACGCCCAAACCTGCCTTGCCTGTGCCTTTCCATTCAAACCATAGTTCAAAGTTCTCATAATTGCCAGTACCCAGAATGGCATTTTTACCACCGGTATAAGCTATTCCATTTTCTGTAATCTTCCAAAGATCGCTAGTTGTGGCAGTCAATGCTTCGTGTTTTTTGATTTTCTTGGGATTCATTGAAGCCTTCTGAGCCGGATTCAACGCAATTACTGTCCATTCGGCATTACCGAATATCGGAATGTAGGCTGCCTGCGGAAGTCTTTGCAATATGGCATTAATGTCATCGATGGCATAACCGGCATCCGCATGACCAGCTTCCTTAAAACATGCAATTGCTTTTTCCAAAGCTTTGCGTACCGGTTCACCGCCGAAATTTTCAGAGTTCTTTGAAGCGATAGTTCTTACTGCCTCGGCAGCAGCTTCAGCCGTAGCCTTATTATCCATGTATTTTTCAACCAACATCAAAGCCTGATAAGTATGAGTTTCACCCAACAGGTTAATAAGGCGATTCTGTACTTTCACATCGGAAGCAATTTCCAATGCCCTGCGATACAATTGGTATTTTCGTATCGATGTATGGGCAGACTTGGCAACCAAACTTGTGTAGCGGTTTAATGCAGCTTGAGCATTCGTTTTGTCATTAACTGCAATGTTATAGAGAACCTCGATCATTTTTATATTGTCAATATTCACCAATGACGCGAATGCTTCCTGTTTGTAATTGCCATTGTATCCTTTTAGAATCTCAGCAATGGATTCAGGATTACCCGCTTGCGCAAGAACCGGATAGTACAAGGAAGGATTACAGGATTTGTTGACATATGGAATTACGGTAGCATATTGTTTATCTTTAGGCAAAGGCAGAACTGCGTTCCGCATCGCTTTCTGAATTTGAGGAATGTTCTTGCCACTCTCTTTTTCAATCAATCGGCTGAGACGTTCAAGATCTGACGGACCTACTACACCCTCAAGAGCCTTATAGGCAGCAGTGCGTACATCGTTTTCTGGTGAAGTCAGCATATTAAACACTTTATCGGTCGCTTCGTCCATACTGCGTGTAGAAGCAAGATTTAGTGCGGCAATCCGAATGGCTTTGTCCGCATCCAACGCTTTCATGATATTGTTGTTGATTTTACCGTTAAATGAGAGCAATGCTTTGGTTGCAGCATCGGCATGATTACTATTCAGTTTTGCAATTAGAGCTTCCAATGCTGTATCGCCGCCAATCTTTCCGGCAGCAGTAATGGCAGCAATGGCAATCTCCTCGTCGTCGGAGTCCATATTGGTTATTACGGCATCAATCTGTGAAACTACATGATTAGTACCGAACCAATTTAATATGTCAGCCTTTACTTTCTTATTGTTCTTTGCCTTTAATGTCTTTGCCAGGTTTGCATATAAGGTTTCATCAGCAATGTTTTCAGATAGGCGTAAAGCGTTCACTCTATATTCACGATTACTGTCCTTCAAAGCGGCAAGGATGTAAGAGACAGCTTTTTTGCCCTCTGCTTCAATAATTACATCGAGAGCAGCACCACGTACATAAGCCTTGTCAGTATCTTTTAGCAGTTTTTTTGCTGCATTAGCTGCGATATGTCCCTCGTCGTTGACAACCATTGTCTTGAGTAGTCGCAAATAGCAAGCAGTAACATCTGTTTCCGGTATCCACTCATACTTCGCTGCTTTGGCGGCTTTCTCCAATGTAGAAAGGGAGGCGGATGAACCGCAAATACTCAATGCGTGATAGATTGCTTTTTGAGTTGGAGCGTCTGCATTCTTCAACCATTCCAACAGTATAGGTTCGGCCGTTTTCAGTCTTTTTACGCCGACAGCATAGGCCAGTTTCTCTCGAGGAGCAACCTCTTTCTTAATGAGATCAAGAAGTGCCTCGTTTGCCCCTTCAGTATGTGCCAGTCCGTTGATAGCCCATTCTGCCAGATAAGCATCATGCAGGTATTTTACAAAAACAGGGATGTCCTCAACTGTTGCACAACGTTGCAACTGGCTCATTAGGAATGCTCGGTTTGGATTGTCAGTACACTTTTCAATGGCTTTTGCTAAACCTTTTCTCACTTCAGCCCTTTTGTCTGCTTTATCCGGAGCGGTAACATAAGAAACTACACCATACAAAGCATGCTCAATGGAAGCGTTCTTACCTTTGTCTGCCGGAACAAGCATTTCTCCCAACAGAACTATGCCGGCAGTACCGGTGGACATCAGTTCATTCATTATGTTGTTGTAGTCTTGTTGTTTGGCAGCAGGAAGCTGGTCTAACGCATCAGCTATAATAGTGGCAATAGTACGCTGGCGGGCATCCTGTGCCGCAATACTCCACGGCAATAAAGCTGCAAAAGTTAATGCCCAAAATATCTTTTTCATATCTTTCATTTTTCAGTATTAGTAGATTAAAGTTTCCAGGGATTTCTCATCGGCTGGTCAATCAATTGATTGGCGGCATCGTCGTTGATGAACTGCTGCGCTACTGGGTCAAAATGTAGTGTACGGTTCAGACGAAGGGCGCAAAGGGCCATATTTACGATGTTGCAGCTGCGGTGCCCGTTCATTTCATTCAAGGCGAACAGTTCCCTATTTTTGACACATTTGATAAAATCCGTGTTCTGCGGTTCCGGATCAGGCAGTTCAGCAATGATGTTCATTATGTCCGGAGCAGGCTTACCGTTTAATTCACATTCAAAACCTTTATAGACTTTACCTTTTGGACCTTCTATATACGGTACCTTATTGCCACTTTCAAACCCTTCACCTTCCAATACTATCTGGCATCCGTCTAGGTAAGTATAGGTAATCTTACGCCAAATACCGATAGCATCAGGATGTTGCTGGGGAGCATCTACTTCGACTTTGATAGGATTGGTATTATCTTTTCCCAATATGTATTGTACCGGGTCAATATAATGCTGTCCCATATCCCCCAGGCCACCTCCGTCGTAATCCCAATATCCCCGGAATGTGGAATGAACGCGATGAGAATTGTAAGGCTTGTATTGAGCCGGTCCCAGCCACATGTCATAGTCCAATTCTGCCGGGACTGGTTCCGGAGCAAGATTTTCCTTTCCTACCCAAAAGAATTTCCATGTGAAACCGGTAGCACCCGAGATGATTACTTTTAATGGCCAGCCAAGCAATCCGCTGTCTACCAGTTTTTTTAATGGTTCAACAGTAGTACCCAGTCCGTAGAAATTATCTTTAAAGCGAAACCATGTGTTCAGTCGAAATATACGATTATTCTGTTTCACGGCTTCCATCAAACGTTTACCTTCACCGATAGTACGTGTCATCGGTTTTTCACACCAGATGTCCTTTCCTGCTTTGGCTGCCTCGATGGCCATCAGACCGTGCCAGTGAGGTGGAGTAGCGATATGTACGATGTCTACATTCGAATCTTTAATTAGGTCGCGAAAGTCGTGATATGTCTGCAATGTTTCATTGAATTTCTTCTTGCCCAGGTCTACTGCTTTTTGTAGGTGGTTCTTGTCAACATCACACACAGAAACAAGGCGACACTGTTCATTACTTGTGAAATGGTAGCTACTTCTGCCAATTCCGCCTACTCCAATGATACCTTTTGTCAATTGATCGCTTGGAGCAATATGGTTGGGCCCACCCAATACTTTGCTTGGCACGATAGAGAACAAAGCGAGGCTGCCCATGCCTTTTAAAAATTTTCTTCTGTCAATTCCCATATTTTGTACATAAGTTATTGTTGTATATGTTTTAATACTGTCTTACAGTCTTGTCAAACGGATATTGCGCCACTGCACCTTGATACCGCCCCCGTCGTGAATCTGTAATGCGATACGTCCTTGTGTGGCACCAATCTTTTTGTCTGTCAAATCTGCCATCAGTTCACCGTTCAGCCATGTTTGTACATGCGCACCTTCCACGCGGATGCGTAAAGTATTCCAGTCTCCCTGTTTCAGGATATTTTCTTTTTCATCTGGAATTTGTACCAGCCAACCGCGCCCGTAAGATTCATAAATGCCACCGGTATCGTTGCCCGTCGGAGCCACTTCGCATTGCCAGCCGTGAATCTTGACCGGTGGCTCGATGAATGAACGGAAGAAGACACCGGAATTGCCATTAGCTAATTGCTTAAATTCCAGATTCAAGTCAAAATCGTTGTAATAATCGCGGGTAGTCAAATAACCGTATTGTTTGTCTTTTCCACTTTCACATACCAAACAGCCTTCTTTATCCACATACCACAATTCGGTTCCGTACACTTTCCAGCCGTTCAAGTCCTTTCCGTTAAACAGGAACTCCGTTTTAGCAGGTATCTTCTTGGATAATTCCTTTATTTTGATGTTGCGGAAGGAAGCAGGATAGCCATGATCCTGTAAACAGAGAACTCCCTTGCGCCCCAAACCATATTCAGGAGACATTTCCCATTTACCGCTTTCTTTGCGTTGAAACCAATCGTCGGTCCATGCCTCGAATTCCAAAATTTTATGTCCGTTTAAGTAATGTTCTACATGCCCATTATCGAACACGATGCGTGAGTTATTCCATTTGCCTTGTGGATTTACGAACATGGAGTCTGGGTCTGGAAGATGCATTGCATAGTCTACTCCCAGTTTCTGCCATTCTTCCAATTTGGTGGGAGCGTTTGTCTTTTCCCAACCTTCTACATCAATCAACTGATATTCAGGGCCGGTTACATACGGAACTTTAAAATAAGGATCTTCTACTACGTGATAAAGCATGCCGCTATTGCCACCGTACGAAAGTTTCCAATCCCAGTCAAGAATAAAATTGTCAAATTCCCGATCGGTTACGATATAACCTGAAAGGTCACTTCCGTCACCATTTGCTTGAATACATCCATCTACTACATGCCAAGGTTGTGTGAGTGAATCTCCATTATAGTCACGCCAGCCATTGAGTGTGTTTCCATCAAATAATAGTTGCCAACCGTCAGCTATTTCCGCTTTGGTCAAAGTGTTGTGTTGAGGAGCTGACACACAGGATGCCATGGTGGTAAGCATAGCACTTACAACGGTTCCAAACAAAGTCCTATTTCTCATTCGTTTCAAAATTTAAAATTATTAATTATATTAACAATGTGACATATTTGTTCTTTTTCCAATCATACTATCGACGGATTTTTCTGCCAATAGTATGATTGTTGATATAGAAAACTCTGTAAAATGGATTGTTATTGATGATTGTCGATTCGGACAAGACGAATGGAACAAGCATCCGTGACATGATTCCATTGGCGTACTCCGGCTTGATCGGCCGCTTTGCCGTCTCTCTCTGCTAAGTTATATCCTTGACCTGCATTTCCATAGAAGAAAAACGCTTGCCCTAAATAACCTAAGGCAAAAGCTCCGTTGCTATATATTTGTCCGGCAGGCACTATACTTAAACCTGTTAAATCGGATACTGTATTAATATCAAACGCACCATTGCCGCCGTTGTTCCAATTGTATCCCGGTGCCAATAATGTTCCCAGTTGGTCCTGTCCGATATACTTAAACAAGCGTTGCCAGTCAGTTACATTACCCATTAATCCGTTACTATTATTTCCTCCTCCGGTAGAGATACGCCACAGACCATCCACAATGCTGCCGGCTAATAAGTCTTCATCTGCCACTACTTTACTTGTGTATAAATAACCATATAAGGAAGCATCAACATCAGAGTCACCACCTGGGTATGTATAAGATGCAACTTGTTGATTCAAAGAATTCATAGCACTAAATGGTATCTCCGAACCATCACCAAATTTTGTTGTACGGAGGTTAGTCCCCAACCATACTTCACTACCTATTTTGACAGTTGGATATGAATTGCCTGATATATCCGCTACTAAATACGGCTCAGCCACAACTTCAACAGCATTTTCTTGTTCCTCTGTTGTAATACCGAAAGCAGAAAGATAAACTGTTTGAACAGCATTAGAATTGCCGGCTACATAATCAAGTGTATTTTCGTTATAGTTGAATGCTACTGTTCCTCCGTTTTTGTCGATGTCGGACACATTGCCGTCATCGTCTACCAAATATGCGACCAACCCTCTGGTATAATCAGCCGCTCCACCTTGACCGGTATAAACAACGACAGCCTTTGAAGCAATATGATCATTTTTTAGATACTCCAGACAGATTTCCGCAACTTTTAATTTATCATCCATCACCTTATAAATCTTGCTTATATCAAAATTCTCGACAGAAGGAATTTTGAATTTATAGACTTTCTCTATCGGATAAATAGGTTCTGCTGCTTTTGCTTCCTGCACTACTTCAATCTTTCGAGTAACTGAAAAAACCTTTATAGTTAGAATCGTAGAACGTGCAATCATTCGTGGATTATCTTCCAATGCAAGCGATATCCTATTTCCTTCGAGTGTTACGCTGCACCATCTTTCTGCATCGGAAGGAACGTGGAAAGAAATTGTCGAGTTATCCATGTTGGATATAATCTCTATTTCTCCTGCTGCTTCTTTGGCCGGCAAAGTAATGCTCTCTTCCGGTGTTATCAATACTGTTGGTGTAATGCCTGGATCACCGTTGACAGTTACCGAATAATAATCGTCGCATGCATTCGTTGCTAATGCGAGGACAAGCAACATCGTGGCATATATAAATTTTATCTTTTTCATTATTTTGAATTATTTATTCAACAGATGGAATATTCTCTAATCTCTTAAAGTCAATGTCTGGAGCTGTTCCACTGGAAGGACGGGTAAAAATCTTTCCATATTCCGTATGATCATCCGAGAAGCCGAAACTCTTTAGAACGAAACCACAATTCTTCTCATCGACCGAGCCGGAATAGTCGTATCTCAAACCCTGTATTCCCGTATTGTCACAGGTGAATTTAGCTGTCGTAATCTCTTTCCAGTCGCCTGACGCAAGCCGTACCCACTGGTTTTTGTAGAGTACGGAACGGGTATAGATTGAGTTTACCGGATCGAAGTTCTCTAGGAATGAATGAGCTCCCTTATACCATGTATTTGTGTCCGGACGTAAGAAAGATGCGATTAGCTTCCATTCATTGTCTGCATAAAAATAGGCTGTATAAATGGTGTTTCCGTTTCCGTCCGGTTTCACCTGAACAAGCGCTTTGTACACCGTGCCAGCTTTCCAACCGCAATGTAACCAACTTTGTCCACCGCTTCCTTCATTTCCAAACTCTCCGACAGTGACATTCTTACCTTTGCGTAATAGCTTCACTCTTTTGTCCTCTGGTATGTCACTAGGATTGTCAGTAGAATAAGGGCTCCAGACAGAGAACAAAATAGTGTGCTCACCGGAACTCGTTTGTTGAATACCCATATAGCCTTCGGAGAACCCGTTCATCATATAGTATGAACTATTTCGGACATTTTCTTCTGTGACCAAAACTTCATTATAGAAATACTCAACATTAGCTTCGGGCATTGTATACCCCCAATGCACGGAAGCTCCTCTACGAAAGAAGTAACAATTCAACTTATCTTCAGCCATTTTTTCTTCTGTTACAAAATGATTGTCGCCCATTGTCGCCTGTCCACCTATCCGGAAACCAGTGACATCACCGAAAGATTTACCGCTTCTTGATACTCCCTGCATATCCACCCGGATATATCCCGATTTTTTTATCGGAATTGTAGCAATACCGTATATTTTAGAAGTAGGACCACTGATAGTAACATCATACGTTTTGTCCCGTATCTTGAAGCGTACGACACTATTTCCGGTTTCATTGCTTCCAACGACTGCCAAATTCATATTACCAGTTTCGCCCACATGGAAGTAGGTGCTGCTAACAATTGTTTTGTCCATCCATGTATCCTTGAATTTACCGGTATAGAGGTCTATTTCGGAAGAAGCTGGAGGAGTAGTCATATACGAGTTTCCGGCAAAAGGAATAAAAATCGGTACATCCGCTTCGTTAAACGATACTGTCGGATTCTCCTGAATTTCACCGTCTGTCGATTTTTGAATGATAGTGATTTTACCTAACTGAACCAATGAAGCGTTATCCAGAATATAAATATATCCTTCTCTGCTTAGTTTGGAAGTATTTGTCGCTATGTTCCAAAGAGTCTCTTTGGTGCCGCTAGTTGCTTTCACCCACTCTACACTAGGTACATATTTTAGTGCTACTGTAGGGTCACTTGGTGTGACAGTAAACGAGACACTGCCCCCTTTACCTTCTACAATTATCTCGTCGGAAGGAGTAATAGTCAATGTCACCTGTTTAGTTTTATTTCCATCAATTTTTTCATTACCACAAGCTGATGAAAAAACTGTTAGAAATAGACATAAAATACAATAGAGGTTCATTTTCATAATCATTTTCTTATTACCAATATTTGTTTTGAACCATTTTTTCATTGTTATCCAAGTAAGTCTGGTAAATAGGCCATAAATACATTTTCTTCAAGAATATTCGTTTCTGTATTTCTGTTCGTTTGAAGAAATCATTATTGGTTTTAGCATCCGTATTCATACCAGAAATCGGGGTTTCAAAAACTTTTTCCGCTTCTTTCCAACGACGGATATCCATATAACGCATTCCTCCTTCAAATGCAAATTCTACTCTGCGTTCATGGTGAATCGCTTCACGCATTTCCGATTGTGACAAACCGGATTTTAAAGCAGGCAGTCCGGCACGTTCACGAATTAGATTTACATACTTTGTAATATCTGTATGTCCTGGATTATATTCATTTAGTGCTTCTGCATAATTCAGATACATCTCTCCTAAACGAACAATGATCCCCGGTTTATAAGGATAAGACCCTGAACGGGTGGCAGGATGAATGGCCTTATTAATTTGATAACCAGCTATTGGACTATCATGCGAAGGTTTACCATCTTGCCCTCCGTTCAAAAAGTTGTGTTGCCTCTTGTCATCATCGAACGAACAATATTTGCCATGAAAACGAATGTTGGCATAAAAACGGGGTTCTCGATTAACGTACATATTATATGTACCTTTCGGTGTCACCAATCCTTCTTTCTTATCCGCACTACCATAGGTATATTTCGTAGGATAATATGTATCTTCAGTAGAGAATCCTTCTTCTACATATCCTGAACCTAATTCATCGATGCTTAAGCCATTTTTCATAAAGAAAGCATCCACGATGTTCTGTGTGGCACTGATACAACCTGCAAAACCGGATTTGCGAGGCATTAAATGGTATTCATATAATGAACTTGTTTTTCCTGGGAAGGCCATTATAATTTCCGGGTTCTGTTCAGTAGTAGTCAGATATAAATTGGTACAGGACATTAATGCATCAATGGAACCGTCTTCCAGGTACTCTTTGTACAAATCATATTCAGGAAGATCAATAACCAACTTGGCTGCTACTGCTGCTTTCTCCCACTTTTTGTTATCTTTGCTTTGACTAAAAAGTGGAGTTCCGTCTTTATTGACGACATCCTTGAAATCTTCATTCCCGTTAAATAATGGGCTGGCTGCAAACATTAGCATACGGGCGCGCAATGCCAGACATGCACCGGAAGTGGGACGTCCGATGTTTACATTATCATAGGAAGAAGGTAGTATCTTGGAAAGTTCCATAAATTCATTGTCCAAGTAGTTTACGATTTCATCATAGGGAGTGCGCTCTTTTTTCAGTACCTCACCCGAATCATTTACGTCCATTAATGAAGTAATCAATGGGAACGGTCCGTACACCTCCAGCATTCTTGAGTAATAGTAAGCAATTAGGAACCGAACTTCATTCTTATATCGTTCTACTAGTTCGACTGTTTGTCTCTGGTCTGGAATCTCTTTTACTCTTTCCAGGAAAATAAGTCCTGAACGCACTTTTTGATAGGTCTCTTTCCACAGATTTTTTCCTGGAATAATTTGTGTAGGTGTCCAACTTCCTTGTTGTACATTCATCAGATTTCCCCAACCAAACTGTCCCAGTGACGAAGCCATTTGTGTCTCATCACTCATCATGTAATAGCCATATCCGGCAAAATTCATGTATTCCCACAAGGGATCGGGTACAAGATTATAAACACCTGCCAACCATTGCTTTGTATAATCTGCATTGTCAAATACAGCATCTATAGTCAGCATATCATCCGGTTCTTTATCCAAGTAATCGCAAGAAGAGAAAAACGGGATGACGGCAACAGCCAGCATCATTGTTTGGATATATTTTTTATATGTATATTTTTTCATTGTACGTAAGATTAAAATGTTACTTGAAAACCAAATGAATATACCTTCATTAAAGGATATTTCATTCCGTCACTGGAATTGATTTCCGGGTCCCACATATCAAATGCAGCCCATGTTAACAGATTGCTTCCTCTGAAGAAAATACGTGCGTCACGCATCATCGCCGCTTTCTGCCATTTTTTTGGGAAAGTATAGCCTACTTCAAGATTTTTCAAACGCAAATAAGAAACATCTTTTAACCACCATGTAGAATATTGCATGTTGTTAGAACTTTTATTGGTGGACAAACGAGGCCAGAATACCTGTCTATACGGATCACTCGGATCCCAACGGTCATCGCAGTTGGCATAAATATTGCCCAATCCACCACCGCCACTGCCGGGAATCAGTAAATCTCCTTGAATCATATTGGATACATTTGTAGAACCTTGGAAGAATGCGCTGAGATCAAAACTCTTCCAACGTGCACTGAATCCGAATCCATATACAATCTCCGGAACAGAAGGACGACCGATAGGTTGATAATCATAGGCATCCACTTTACCATCATGATTGGTATCTTCATAACGAATATCACCGGGTTTTACCGGTTCGAATGTATGGTCGGGGATTCCGTTCACTAATGTCCCGTCTGCTTTAAAATCCTCTTCCTGAAACAGACCGATAGCTTTCAGTCCGTAATATGTGTTCAATGGATTTCCAGTACGTGCACGGGTTGTTTGTTTCATAGTCTCGGATTCGTCATATTCTACAATTTCATTACGACTGAAAGTGAAATTACCTCGTAATGATAAAAAGAAATCTTTTCCAAAACTCTTGTTTACTTCCAGACTGGCATCAAATCCCTGATTTTTTACGATACCGAAGTTTGCCCATGGATTTGTATTGAATCCTGCTGTTTCCGGTATGGTCTTTCTTTGCATAAAGATATCTTCCCTTTTTTCATGGAAATAATCGGCTTGTATATTGACGCAGTCCCATAGGCCGATTTCAACCCCGATATCTGTTTTCTTTACGGTTTCCCACGATAAATCTTCAACCCCGAAGTCTCCTTCGAATTTTCCACCTATACCTTGGTTGCCTGTAAGTCCGTAAGTAAATCCATTTCCACTGTTTATCGTAGATAGGAAAGCAAAACGTCGTCCTGCCAACTGGTCGTTGCCTACCAAACCGTATGAGCCACGAAATTTCAATTTAGATAATACGGAGAGGGCATTCTCCATGAATTTTTCGTTGGTCACAAGCCAGCCACCGGCTACGGAGGGAAAGAATCCCCATTTGTTCCCTTTACTAAAGTTCTCTGAACCGTTATACCCGAAGTTTCCTTCGATGAAATATCTGCCTTTATAGCTATATGACAAACGAGCAGCGATACCTTGTGTACGATACGGTAGTGAATAAATGGCTGAAGCTGCGTCTGCATTTACATAATCCCGCATATTATACAACAATAGTCCGTCTATTTGGTGATTATCTGCGAGCAGACGGCTGTAAGACAGCTGACCTTCCAGGTACATGGTGCGATTGCCGCCGGCTTCTTTTGCATACTGCAAGTAATCATCTCCCTGGTTCGTGATACTGGTCAATAAATTCCCTTCTTCGTCACGTCCGGTTGCCATATAAGTAGTTTGTGTTTTTCTTCTCAAAAATGAGTTCCAAGCATAGGTATCGAATGAGAAAGTGGCTTTCGCTTTCAATCCTTTCAGTGGATGCCACAACTTGCCGATATCCTGTGTTACGGCAAATACAGATTGCAAACTGCTCTTGTAGCTTGAAATAAATCCTGAATGTGTAGCGGCTGCCCACGGATTAGTTTGTGATGTGTTGGCTGGAATCTGTCCGTTAGAGTAAACGGTGGGATGGACAATCGGAGTATTTTTAAAGGCCAGATAGATGATGTCCGTAAAAGGAGCGGCATTTGTCGAGAAGCCGGGTGTGCGCTGGTTCATGATGTATCCTCCCAAGCTTACGTTAATTTCAGTGGAAGGGGTTAGATTCATATCCAAATTGGTACGTATATTATAACGTGACAGATTATTGGATGTATTATATTCCACTCCCGGATCTGTTACTGTCATACCGGTCTCTCCGTGATAAGCCAATACCATACTATAGCGTAATCGCTCAGTACCTCCATTGATGTCTAAAGAGACACGTCCATTGGGTACATGGTCTTTGGTTATTGTTTTCAACCAGTTTACGTTAGGATATAAATCTGGATCGGTACCATTGCGAGTGGCATCGATTGCTGCTTGTGTATACATATCCTTTCCAGAGGAAAACTGACTCGCCACATTCATAACTTCCATATATTTGGCTCCGTCTACAAATTCGGGAAGCATGGTCGGAGCAGAGAAACCATAGTCAGCCTTTATCTGAATGCGAGGCTTACCAATCTGACCGCGTTTGGTTTGTACCAGAATCACACCGTTAGCTCCTCTAACACCATAGACTGCTGTTGCAGTGGCATCTTTTAAAACAGAAAAAGATTCAATTTCTTCTGGAGAGATATTGCTCAGGCTACGCTCGATTCCGTCAACCAAGACTAACGGAGTTGTTCCCGCACCAAAAGAGGAGATGCCACGAATCCAAAAATCAGAAGTATCATTCCCAGGCTCGCCGCTTCGTTGCACAGCAATAACACCAGCTACTTGTCCGGCGAGGGCATTTGTAACAGAACGGCTTTGATTCACTTGTAAAGCGGCAGGTTTCATGGTGGTAATAGCTCCAATTACACTTTCTCTCTTTTGTGATCCGTATCCCACTACAACTACTTCCTCTAATCCTTTTATATCAGGGTCCAGCTTTACGGACATATTCGTTTGTTTTCCTACTACAATTTTTAATGGAACAAAACCTATATAAGTAAACTGTAAGACGGAGGAAGGACCTGACACATTGTAAATTGAGAAATTTCCATCCATATCTGTAATAACTACATTGTTGGTTCCTTCTTCTTGTATGTTTACCCCAATTAAAGCTTCTCCTTTTTCATCGGTTACGTGTCCTGTAATCTTTAATGGAGTTTTCGGGATGACCGTTTGAGCCTTCTTGCTTACTGTTATTTGTCTATTAGTTATCTTATAACCCAAACTTGTTAAATGTAAAACTTTATCTAATATTTTGTCCAGTGTTTGCTTATTGACATGGATACTAACTTTTTCGTTTAATTCTGTAAGTAACTCGTCCGAATAGATAAATACGTATTTGGTATTTTTTTCAATAGTGTTAAATACCTCACGTCTCGTTACGTTATTTAAATTCAGCGAAAGCTGCGGTAACTGCATCGTAGCGACTTCTGCCAGCGATGGAACAGTGAAAGTTACATATAAAAGGAGTAAAACTATGCGTTGAACATTCAACATCCTTTTATATAAATAAATATTCATTAATTTCAAATGAGCCATTTTTCTCATACATTTGATTGTTTTTAGAATTGCTTTTAATATTTTATTAGTAAGCTAAATTACGCCGGATAGTATTGCCGTATTATCCGGCTTTTTATTTCGTTTATTTTACCATAGGCTACACTGTTTTTAAGGGTTTATACTAATTGTTATCTCATTCTGATTGGGGGTATATTTCACGCCGAATATTTCCTCAATTATTTGCAATGTTTCATTTATGTCGTCAAACAGTACTAATTTACCGGTACATGATTTTGCTGCTGATATTTCATCACAATGTATTTTTATGCCATAATAGCGTGACAGCCGAAGAACAATGTTTTCCAACCGTTCACTCGTAAATTGCCATATTCCGTCTTTCCATGTAATATATTGAAGTGCATTCACATCAGTGACTTTGTTCCCGGGTTGATCAGTTTTGTACATTTGGTTCGGATGAAGGAATATTTCTTCAGCTTCTTTTTCTTTCGTCAATACTGACACGCTACCTTCCACCAACACGACTGACTTATTCAGATCTGCCTTGTAGGATGTGACATTAAACTTAGTTCCATATACCCTTACGTCAAATTCGGATGTGCGTACATAGAAAGGAGATGTTTCGTCTTTTGCGACTTCAATGTATATTTCACCATTGACGTAGATGCCGCGTCCTTTTTTCTCCATATTTGCTGGAAACCGGAGCTCGGTACCGGAATTTATCCATATTTTCGTGCCATCACGTAATGTTAGAAAAGAACGCTTGCCATAAGGTACCAGCAAAGTGCTGTATTCGACGTCTGCATCTATTTGTGATTTGTAGCTAGAATTTGATGAACGTCCATTTACTTCAATTTCGTCTTTCTTCGACCAGCTGATATCGGCATCTTCTGCCATTGTTATTGTTTTCTTGTTACCTATTATTAATCTTACATCCTGAATTGTATCCAACCTTACGGACTGAACATCCGATAGCATTACATTGATATTTTCTTCTGTTATGTTTGTTAATGGAGATACTGAAAAAAATAGTAATATCAGGCCTGCTGCTACACTGGTAGTCCAATAAATGAATCTGCGAATTTTATGACGGTGGTAACGTGCATATATATTCTTGAGAATTTCATCTTCTTTTTGGCAGGAAAGCGCTGAGCGATTAATAGCTATTGAATGTAACGTTCGGATAGCATTGGTAATATTAGCCTCTTGATGTGGATTTTCTTGTAGTACCTGTTTCCAATAGTTGTCTAATGTTTCTGTAGACAACAATTGCCACTGGAGAAATAAATCATCTTTCAAGAAATCCTTGACAGAGTAATTTTTGTATTTGGTATTGACAGGCATAGTTTATTTTCACTTTTAATCAGGTTAACAATAAACAAGTTTCGGACTTGTTTATAATAAAGACGATACCCAGATTTTTTTGCCATTAAAAAAGAGATATTTTTTTCATTTTTTTTTTTGAGAACTATTTTTGAGGGCAATTGTATAATAAATGCTGGAGGATATTGACTTATAATATAAGTATGTCGGCTGCAAAATTTGGCTGATTGTATAGAAAGAGTAAAATGAAAATGCCTGATTCTTCATTGCGTATATGTTCAAGTGCCCGAGATACCAGGTTTCTTGCAGATTTGGAGTTATTCATATTCAGCAAATCCGCAATTTCTTCGTATTCCATATTATATATATATCGCAAGCATACGGCTTCTCGTTGCCGGAATGTCAATTGTTCCAATAATAATTTGATTTTTTGGCTTAGTTCAAAGCGTTCTTCTTCTTCAATCAAGGAGTCCAATATTGTGACGTCATTTACAGTGAAGTCAATCCGTTCATATACTGCTTCTTTGTTGATTTCTGATTTAAGTATATCAATAAGCCTGTTTTTTAATGATTTAAAAAGAAAATATTTTAAGTTTTGTACATTTTTTAATGAGGAAGGATTGGATAATATTTTATAAAATACATCTTGAATTGCGTCTTTTAGTCGTTCATCGTTACTTGTTAAGGCTTTCCCATAAGAGAAAAGTTCTTGGACATGCTCTTTATATAATAGAGAATATGCTTCATGATCTCCATGAAGAAAGCGGTTTATAATATTTAATTCTCTATTATCCAAATTCTTTTTCATTTTGTATTCTTTATTAAACACTAAATGTATTTTGTATTAGCAAAATTATATTATAATTTGAAATTTTATGCATTTTAAAGTGTGTTTTTTGTGATTTCTCGTGATTTTTTTAGGATGAGTAGTTTACATAAAAAAAGATCTTGTATACTATATTTGATTTTTTAGTATATAAGAGTGATGGATGGTGAAAGATTGAAGATGTCTTTGCTTTCTTATCATTGTGGCGAGTCTCTATACGGCAAATCTTGTCACTGATACTTTTTGGAAGTTCTTTTACAAATTTAATCACATATAGATATTTGTAGATATTTTTTATATATTCGCGTGATTCTGCAATTCTTTAATTAGTTCTTCTTAGTCACTTGCTGATGATCGAATGTTTTGTACGTTCTCTGTTATTATTGCTCCAACTGAAATAACTGTTAGTCTCGTTTTTCATTCCTGCTTCAGAGTCTGTTCTGAATTTTTCTAATCTTGTTATGAGTGCTTTGGTCTTTTCTATTCCGTTTTTTTAATTTTTTTCTTTTGGCATATTGTTGATTGTTTGAGGCTTGGTAATTCGGTTAACAGGCATACCTTTCTTATTACCGGTTATTACAAACTCTCTTTTTGGGTTATATTGAATAAAAAGTTTCTATGTTTAAAATCGGAAGTGACGGATAACAGTAGATATCCCTGAAGAAAGTATGACATGTAAAGCGCTACCTGTCATCCTTTCATCAAAATAAACGAGAATTGGAGAAAATCTTGCCCTTGCTAATTTGATAATCTGAATTGTTTACATGCTCTTGATTGTTAATAGTTGATTCTTTTCTTCTTATTTGATCTTAATAAATGTCATTTTTTAAGCATTGTGTCTTCAATGTTATAAAATACAAAACCCCTATCGTGACTGACAGGGGGTATTATGTTTTTTCATTAGAGGAATGTAGAATTTAAAGCAAGTACTTATAAACTAGAATTGTCTATTTATCTAAATGATTAAAGTATTTCTAATAAGTTCTGCTACTGAAATAGATCTGAGGACAATCATGCTTTCGTATTGGGGTTGATTCTCTTCTTTGTATTCCAATTCACAGATTGTTTGTTTTTGGTGGATGATACCGGGGCTGATTCTTTAGATTTCATACAGTGCAGTATCATATATCAGATTAGTACTTATTCCGAGGATGTCATGAATGGCATTAGGGTGTGTTTTTCGTACTATTGATCGTGACAAAAATAGCAATTTATTTCTAATATTGTTCTTCCGGAGGTGCATTATTTTATCTGTGGTGGGGATATTTTATATTTGATAGTTAGTGATGAGATATTCTTCTGATTCTGTTTTTGATAGCAGCTTGTTATAAGTCGCATTTTTAGGGCGTTATTTCTTTGTAGATACCTGGGGAATAATTATTTTTGTTCTCAGTTTAGTATCAGTGTGAATCTTCCGTCGTAGCTACTCTTTGTGAAAAGAGTTACGGCTTGTTATAGTTTTTTTAAGCGGTGTGAGTTAATACTTTCATCGCTTTGTTTGTTGTTTACGGTGGTATTATGTTTTAATGATATAACAATCGTCCCGTTCCACTTGGTATTGTGCCTGATGAGTAATTAAAGAAGAATTATGTCTACGACAGTTTTTCTGTATATCATATCACTGTTATCCAATACAAATGCTTTGTTTATTAATTGTGCAATTTTAATTGTTGTATATTGCAATAATACATCTTTGTGAGAAGGTGATCATTGCACACTAGTATTTTTTATGTTAAAGCGATGTGAGCTCCCCTAAAGAACTTTCATCGCTTTGTTATTATATTGGATTCTTTTGAAAAGTCGTATTGCCTTTCACAAGTTTCACGGCTTAGTAGCACGAAATAATACTCAACCATAAAGAATATCAATTATCGATGTTCGTCCCTATTCCTAATGTAAGCACATCCGTAGATTCTATTTTTACCATATTTCCAGATGTAATATAGTGCATGTACCTTTCCTTCGTTTTGAATGATAAAATCATGTAGTTGCCTGTTTACATCATTTTCCACACAAGCTATAATCTTCCCATTGTCTTTCCTCTTTATTATAACGGCATTGTCATATTGATTGTTTCCTTCTGCTATTGCATATCCGTGATGTACTCCATAATCAGCCTGCTTTAGGCATTTGTATTGCATCCCGGTAAGTTTGTAGCATCCGTATTTTTCATACTTAAGTAGCTTGACACATTCTTCGCTGAAAGTTTTATTGGATCTGTGCAGTCTGCTGGTGTTCTTGAGTTTCTTGTTTTCTTTTCGTATAATCCATATGGCAGCTACAATGGTAATGCCGATAAGTAAAAAGGTTTCCATGAGAGTCTTGTGATTTAAGATATTCTGTAACAAAAGTATTCAATATTTTAATTATTTGCAAATGATTCATACATAAATAGATTTATTCCATTGGATTTTTGAGTAGGATAAAGTTTATGTTGTTTCTTAAATTCAGGAAGAAGTTGTATTTTTGCTTGTCCTAAAAATAAAATGGAAAGTGATTCATTTTCTTTCTGTAGCATGCTCTTTGTGAAAAGGGTCTCATGCATTAAATTGTTTACAAGCGGTGTTAGTCGTTGGATTATCATCGCTTTATTTATTTTCTCTTATTTGAATAGTAATTATTTTCAAGAGGAGAGGTTGTCTATATGAAGAGGAATAATATAGTGGAGAAATTTGCAGATTGATTTGTTTGATAATGTCTTTGTGGTTATCTATTGCTTAAAATTAAGGCTTTCTGTAAATAATGATTTTTTAAGTAAACCAACGGACTTTGTTTTTTGTTTATTTTAGAAATAAGAGATTTGTCTATTGTTTTTAGAATCTCTAAATATTGTACCCTTTGTGAAAAGCGTTCCAGTATTTGTCGTGTTTTATTGTGCGATGAGAGTCAGCGGATTCTTGTCGCTTTATTTTTTCTTTGGTTCAATAAATACTCCATAAAATATTAATGATGTTTTATTGAGCGGTATACTTCAGAATTTGAGATGTATATGATGTTTTTTGTGTTAATAATTTGCGATATATAAATTTCCATTATAATTTTGCAGGACGTAAACATGTGGGTTGTGAAACTCAATAAATGGAATAGTTAGTAAAGTCAAAGTTAAGTTTTTGTATTAAGAAAGGGCTTCTACTTCAGCGGAGGGTTATGGGGCTCTTTTCGTGTTTTAGGTAATGCCAATGATGTTTCAGGTTATCTAATAATTTAGAGGTTGATATGGTCCTATGAGAAAAACGGCAAGATATAATATTGTTTTTATGATGCGCTAAATAAAATAGCCACAGTTTTTATTCAAAGGATGAATTTCTCTATGAAAGAAACGTTTTATTTGAGAAATTCATTTATGTGCACTCTTTTTTTGAATTCATTATGCTTTAAGAAGACAGCATTCAAAGTAAACAGCCTAGATTTTATCATCGAGTTAGCTGGAGGCAAATAGTCAGTAAACGAAGTGAGTGGTAATATACATAACTCCTGGGAGGAGACAAAGTGTTATAAAAAGTTGTGCAGATTGAGGTAAAATGTATAAAGAAAAGTGTTTTTTGAAGAATATTTTATAACACTATCCTGCCTGTTTGACTTTTGGTTATAGCTTCTCAATATCCGTAAGTTATTTCTTTATTACGGGTGGTATGGCGGTTCCTTATGTTACTCATATCGGTCAGTTTAACAGTCTATACATTGGATCTTTTTGTATAGAACCATATTGTCAAGAGAGCTTCGCACTAAACCATTATTGGTAATGCACGCTTTTTTAGGCTACTATTGACGGAACAATGAGTTCAGACGCAATGTTGAACAATTACTTGTGCGACTTTTTGTCACAAGAAATACTTAAAGATGCAAAAAAGTTATTAACTCGCGATGAATTAGTTGTCTTACATTTTATTATTTTAGGAATATTCCGATTTATTTTGAGAATATCCCTAATGTGAAATAAGAATATAATTCGAATAATTTTCTGCTAGTGTTCTGAAGTTCTATATCTGAATCTCTTCTTTTCTATAAGCTTGTGGAGTTACATGATATTTTTTTTTGAAACATTTACTAAAATATTTTGGAAAGCTGAATCCTGTTCGGTCAGATATTTCGGATATATTTAATTCAGGATTATTCTTTAGCAAATATGCAGCTCGTTTCAAACGGATAGTCATAATGAGGTCACTTGGAGTCTGTCCTGTTATTGCTTTTAGTTTGGTGAATAATTTAGTTCTGGCAATTCCCATTTGGGCAACAAGTTGGTCTACACTAAAATTCACATTATCAATTTCATTTTCAATAATTTCTGTGACTTTATCCATAAACTTTTTATCCAGGATATTATTGGTCAGAATTAGAGTATTTATTTGCGGTTGTTTACTGAATTTCTCCTGTAACATAATTCGATTATTAACGAGATTATTGCATCTTGATAATAAAATATTGATATTAAATGGTTTGGCGATATAATCGTCTGCTCCCATTTTCAAACCTTCCAGATTGTGTTCAATTGTAGTTTTGGCAGTTAACAGAACGACGGGAATATGGCAAGTATCGAAATTCTGTTTGATAGCCAGGCAAAGTTCTGTACCTGACATTTCAGGCATAATGATGTCACTGATAACAATATGAGGCATTTCCGAACACGTTTTTTCCAACCCTTCTTTACCATTAACAGCAGTAATTACTGTATAAAGTGATTTGAAAATGTTGACTAACATTTCTCTAAGCGAGTCATTGTCTTCTACAATTAGTATTTTGTATTTTCCTTCTTTTGGTATACTTTCGTTATCTATATTTTCCTTTTCCTGCTCTAGAGGCTGTTGATAGACTAAATTCAAATTAGTGACTTCATTTGAACAAGAAGTATTGGAATTTGTACAAATTTGGTCGTTTGTGAAATGCTCTTTTCCTGTCATTAGGTGGATGCGGAAAGTTGTTCCCTCTCCAAGCTCGCTGGACACATCAATATTTCCATGATGCAATTCGATGATACCCTTAGTGAGAGCCAGACCAATACCAGTACCTGTATGTGATGGGGAATCTATGTCTGCTTGATAAAAACGATTGAAGATCTTATCAATATCTTTTTCAGCAATGCCTGAACCATTATCTGTTATTTCAATTAACACTTCCTGATTTCTCTTCCTGACTGCGATAGATATTGTTCCCCCTGCTTTGGTATATTTGAATGCATTAGAAATAAGATTATTAATAGCTTTTTGCATTTGTTTGGCATCAAACCATACACTGATATTATTACTGCTTTTTTCAAAATTAAAAGTGATTTGGCGTTGTGCCGCGTATTCCAGAAACAGCAGGTAGTGTTCATATATAAAATGAACCATATTGTGTTCGCAGACTTTGATGGTCATATGTCCTTGTTCTTGTTTCCGGAAATCCAGTAATTCGGTTATAAGTTCTCTTAACTGCAGGCAACTTTTGTAAACTCCCAAAATCTTATTGTACACATTGGGGTTGAAAGAACGTACTTGCAGTAGCATTTCCATTTGGCCGATAATAAGTGTCAACGGTGTTCGGAACTCGTGGGATATGTTGGTGAAAAAACGTAGTTTTGCCTGATTTAGTTTTTCGATATCTTCGATATGTCTTTTTTCGTATTTAAGAGATTCCTGTAATTTTAGGCGATGATGATATGTATGTATGATATAATATGTAAGTATGATGATACTTATAATGTATGCTAAATAGGCCCATATTGTACGATAAAAGGGAGGTAATATTTCTATTTGTAATCGACTAGGGGGAACTAGCTTTTCGTTTACGTTTTCTGCTTTTACAATTAATGTATAATTGCCGGGAGCAAGATTAGTATAAGTAATAGTGTTTTGCTCCAATACATTCCATGTGTCTGAGAAACCTTCCAATCGATAAACAATTTTATTCTTATTGAAAGGTATGTAATCTGTAGTTGTGTATTCGATATTGAAAATGTTCTGAATAGATTTTAGGGTTATTTTTGGGGTATATGTAATATTCCGGTGTAATATTCCACTTTGGTCTCCAGTCTGAATATTTTCTCCGTTCACTGTTAGACGATATGGAAGTATGCGATAAGATCGTGGCGCCTGTTCCAAATCTTTTTCCTGGAAAGAAATCATTCCGGTGGTTCCACCAATAAATATTTCTCCTTTCCGGCTTTTATAGAGCGCATTTTCACTTATACAGCTTAAGGGCAATTCATCATAGTTCCTGAATTCTTTATGTTGATAATCTAATATTGAGAATCCTTTATCCGTTGTCACTAACAATTTTTCAGGTGATAGTTCGCAAATATTATATATTACATTGCTGGCAAGCCCGTTTTTACGTTTATCGAAATTGATAAAATCATCAGTCTCTTTTCTATATAAATCTAGTCCATTTTCGTTTGTACAAAACCAGAGCCTTTTTTGACTGTCCTCGTAAATGGAATTAATGCTATTGCTACTGAGACTGTGTTTATTACTGTTCTTATGTTTGTAAATGGAGAATTTTTGACTGTCAAAATGATAAGCACACGCTCCGCTGTTATTGTTGGCTATCCATAATGTACCTTCGTGGTCTAAAGTCAGCCCTATAGTGGATATCGTATTATAAAGCGCATTCTTATCCTGAAATAACAATTTGCATTTGCCTGTTTGTGGGTTAAATAGCGTGACTCCATTTGCTGTGGCCAATATCAATTGTTTCTGATAAGGAATAATATCCTCCACAAGATTGGACGGAAGAGAACTGCTATCTCCTTTTTTATTTTTATATTGAGTGAAATGCCCAGTCTTCATATCTAGTCTGTTCAGTCCTTTTAGATGTATACCAAGCCATAATACTTGTTGCAGAGAATCATAGTAGACAGCCCTCACATTATCATGTGGTAGATTACAGGAACTACTTTTGCTTAGATAACGTTTGTAAGTCCGGGTAGCAGGATTATATTTATTGATTCCTCCCCGTTCAGTACATATCCATAAGTTTCCTTCGCAATCTTCTAGCATACGTCCGATAATGGGAGAACTTAATCCTTCCTCCTCTTTGGAAGAGGCCTGATATTCGCGATAAATCTGTTTTTGTGGATTGAAATAATTGATGCCGCCGGAATAGGTTCCTATCCAGATAGTTCCTTGTTTGTCACAGTATAATCCCCAAATAGAGGAATGGCTTAAACTTTTGTTATGTTCCTGTTTAAAATATCTGTAAAATTCTCCTGTATTTTTATCATATTTGTTCAACCCGTTAAAAGTTCCTATCCATATGTTGCCTTCTGTATCTTCGCAACACCTGTGAGTAAAATTGGAACTGATTGTCGTCGGATCTTCCTCTTTACACTGAAACCTGTCAATTTGTTCGCCTTGAATGCGGTACAGCCCATGACCGGAACTTGCGGTTATCCAATACTCTCCGTTACTATCTCTGAAAATATCAGAAATATTCCCTGCTGTAATAGGATGGGTTAGTTCTTTTTGGGGAGTTAGTATATATACTCCCCGGTCACTTCCGATGAGTATGGAATCATTATGTATATATAATTTTCTGATATATCCTTCGTTATCCGGAAATTTATAGAAAGGCTCCAGCTTGTTGCCGTTGTATTTAAATATTTGTTTGGATGTTGCAGCGTATAAATAACCGGAGAAGAACTGCGCTTTCATATTATTTCTGGTTATCGTACTAAATAAATCTTTTTCTATATCATAAACGGAGATACCTCTGTTGGTCATAATAAAAACGTGTCCGTTCCGGTCACCGGTAATATGATATATATCATTGTATAAAATGCTGTTGGAAATATCTTTCTCCTTTTGATAGATTTTAATTTTTTTTCCGTTATATACGCCGATTCCATTGCGAGTACCGAACCACATGAATTCACGTTCATCCTGATAAATGGAAGAAATGGAATTATTAGGTAGGCCATCGTCGGTTGTCAGATGAAGAAATGATATGCTTTGTGCTTTTCCTGATAATGTGTATATTAGTAAATAAAAAATGATTATAATCCTGCTTTTCATATTCTAGATCTTATTATACAGATTACAAATATATCGTTTTTATTAAATAAAGAGTATGTGTGTATTTTCTTTTTTTGTCGTTTATTGTACATTTTAGGTCGTTTATTGTACATCGCTGCTTTTTGTCTCATTGTATATATTTGACATCCTCTTTCTGTACATATATTATCCCTTTTTTGTGATTAGCATGCGTATTTTTGTTTTCTCAAAATAATATGAATTATTTATGAAAACTATTATTTCAATTTGTATAGCCTTGTTTTTCACTTTTGTGTGTGCTTGTGAAAGGGTAGAGGAAAATTATCTTTCAGAAAACGTTGAGTATGCAGCGGCGCAATATGATTTGTTGATAGAAAAACTGGAAAAAAATGGTAAACCTTGGGCACCTCGTACGGTAGATACTAAAGGAAATATAGTATATGCCCGTAACGTATGGGACTGGACTTCGGGCTTTTTCGCGGGAAGCCTTTGGTATTTGTATAATCTTACGGGAGATGAGAAATGGAAAACATTGGCGAAAAAGTATACGGAAGCTCTGAAACAACAACAATATATAACTTCTCATCATGATATCGGCTTTATTATAGGATGTAGTTATTTAAATGGTATGCGTATGGGGCAGGAGGCATATGATACAATTATCGTGCAAGCGGCCAAGTCCCTTTCCACTCGGTTTCGTTCTGGAGCCGGAGTTATCCAATCATGGAATACCCGTACAGGATGGCAGGCACAAAGAGGCTGGGAGTGTCCTGTTATTATTGATAATATGATGAATTTGGAAATTCTTTTTGAGGCAACTTCTCTTTCCGGTGATTCTACTTTTTACAATATGGCGGTTTCACATGCAGATATGACTTTAAAGAATCATTTTCGTATGGATGGGAGCTCTTATCATGTAGTTGATTATGATATGAGAACAGGTAAGGTGCGAAGTCGTTGCACAGCTCAGGGATATTCCGACGAATCAGCTTGGGCACGTGGGCAAGCCTGGGGTATTTATGGATATACAATGTGTTATAGGTATACACGTCAATTAAAATATCTTGAGCAGGCAGAAGCTGCCTATGAATTCGTATGTACACATCCCAATCTTCCTGAAGATTTGATTCCTTATTGGGATTTTGATGCAGTGAATATTCCCCATGAATTAAGAGATGCTTCCGCTGCTGCTATTATGGCTGCCGCCTTGTATGAATTGAGCATGTATTCGAATAAAGCAAAGTATAAAGAGACGGCAGATAAGGTAATGCATTCTTTGTCATCATCGGATTATCGGAGTAAGATTGGTGAAAATCACAATTTCTTATTGATGCATTCTGTTGGAAGTTATCCGCATGGAAACGAAATAGATGTCCCTTTGATTTATGCAGATTATTATTTTCTGGAAGCATTGAAGCGGAAAAGGGATTGCGACATTGAAGCTAAGAGTAAATCAGTGCAGAAGTAGTGCTGTAATGGTGATTTTTTTGTACTAAAAGGGTGTTTTTTTGTACAATGATTAATAGAGAACTTGGGAGGATAATTTTTATACTTCTTATGTACGTTTTTGGTTTTTGTTTTTTTGGTTTTCTAACTATATTCGCAGTGTGAATAAACATTTTTGTCAGGTCGTTTTTTTTAGTCAATTTGATGAATTTTTAATCATTCTAGTAACTTAAATTTAAATGCAATGAAAGACTTTTTCACTCCAATGAAGATACCCCAAAAATGGGTATGTCTGCTAGCGATGTCTTTTGTGTTTGGACAACAGGCATTTTCTTCAGAGAACTATGTGACGGAAAGTATAGCTGTTTCGGCAGATATTATGCAGCAGAAAAGTAAGACGGTTGTTGGTACGGTAACTGATAATGGCGAGCCTATAATAGGTGCCAGTGTCGTGGTGAAGAATGCCGGTAAAGGTGTTATAACAGATATGGATGGGAATTTTAAACTGGATGTTCCTGTTGGTGCGACAATTGTCATATCTTATGTCGGATATGATAGTAAAGAAATTGTTTATAAGGGCGAGTCTACTTTAAAAGTTGAATTATCTGAAGATGTTTTGCAGTTGCAGGAAGTACAAGTTGTAGCGTATGGCGTAACGAAGAAAGTGACAGTGACGGGTGCTATTTCATCTGTGGGTACAGAAGAAATTCTTAAATCACCAGTCTCAAGTATATCCAATGCATTGACCGGCAAATTACCGGGGTTGTCTACTGTGCAGCAGACTGGGCAGCCGGGAGCTGATGATGCAACAATGTATGTCCGTGGTGTCGGTTCGTTGACAGAAGGATTATCGTCACCACTTGTTTTGGTAGATGGAGTAGAACGTTCGTTCAACCAACTTGATCCTAATGAAATTGAAGATATTTCTATTTTGAAGGATGCTTCGTCAACGGCTGTGTTTGGTGTTCGTGGTGCTAATGGTGTTATTTTGGTAACAACGAAAAGGGGACAAGAAGGAAAACCTAAAATAAATGTATCTACTTCTTATTCTTTACAAATGCCAACGCGTATGCCGGAATTTGCCAACAGTTATGAGTATGCAAGTACATATGTCAATGCCCAGCGTCGGGATGGAATAGAGAGTAACTTTGCTTTTACGGATGAAGCGATTGAAGCCTACCGGACACACAGCAATCCTTTAGCTTATCCAGATACGGATTGGGTGGATATGTTAATAAAGGACGTGGCTTTGCAAACGCAACATAATTTTTCTATTTCCGGAGGAACAAGAGGAGTCCGTTATTTTGCTTCCTTGGGTGTGTTGACGCAAGATGGTCTATTCAAGTCGTTTGAGAAAGAGTATGATGGTAATTTCAAATATAACCGTTACAATTATCGTATAAATCTGGATTTGGACCTGACGAAAACCACATTGATGCGTATGAATTTAGGTGGGCGTGTTAATGATAAGCGTACGCCGAATTATGAAGGAAGTAGTGATATCGGATTATTGTTCCGTGATATTTATTGGGCTATTCCAATGTCGGGGGTAGGTATTATGGATGGAAAATGGATATGGCCTGATACAAAAGAATTTAGTCTGCCGGGTACTGTAAGAGACGGACTTTATCCATATTATGGAAAAGGATATAACACTTCAGCAGGGAATATCCTGAATTTTGATTTTATGCTGGAGCAGAAATTGAACTTCATCACTAAAGGTTTGAAGGCACATGTAAAAGCATCTTATAATAGCGGTGTGACTTTGAAAAAGTTGCGTAAAACTTCTTATCCTCATTATGAGACGATAGTAAATGAAGATGGTACAGTGAATTTGCGTAAAGTGGGAGATCAGACCAATCTTCAATATTCGGAGAGTACAAGCCGGAGCAGAGACTGGTATATGGAGGTCGCCATGAATTATAAGCGTGATTTTGGTGATCATCATGTTTCAGCCTTGGCTATGTACAATCAAACAATGAAATATTATCCGGATAGTAATCCGGATGAATTTAAATCTATTCCCCGAAGCTATATCGGTTTAGTTGGGCGTGCTACTTATGACTGGAAAACACGTTATATGGTTGAAATGAACGTGGGGTATAATGGTTCTGAGAATTTTGCACCAGGTAAGCGGTTTGGTCTTTTTCCCGCAGTATCAGCAGGTTGGGTTCTGACAGAGGAAAACTTTATGCAACCTTTAAAACCGTGGTTGAGTTATTTTAAACTTCGTGCTTCCTATGGTGTAGTGGGGAATGATCGTGTGAGTGGTAACTATCGTTTTCTTTATCTGCCGGATTCTTATAATCCGTCGACAGGTAGTTATTATTTTGGAAATTCCATATCTACAGCATGGCAAGGTGCAGTGGAAAGTAAGATTGGTAATCCCGACGTAACTTGGGAAACGGCTGCAAAGCAGAATTATGGGGTGGATGCTTATTTCATTAACAGCAAACTAAAAGTTAATTTTGATTATTTTATTGAGCGTCGTAAGGATATTCTCACAAATCGTAAGGTTCTGCCAACTTATTTAGCAGCAAATTTGCCTATTGCCAATATTGGCAAAGTTGATAATAAAGGATATGAACTGAGTGTAAACTGGAGAGATAGAATTCATGATTTTAGATATCATATAGGTTTCAATCTGGCTTATGCTAAAAATAAGATCGTCTTTCAAGATGAAGTTCCCTATCCTTACGATTATATGAGAAAGACCGGTAAGCCGGTTGGGCAACAGATGGGGTATAAATACGATGGATTCTTTTCGGAAGAAGATGTGGCAAAGTATGAGACCGAACGTGGTAAATCAATACCGGATCATGGAACAGGGTATATTCCTAAGCCGGGTGATGTGAAATATAAGGATTTAAATAATGACCATAAGATAGACCAGTACGATGTTGCCGCTATCGGTTATCCAGTTTACCCACTTCTTACAGGAGGAATAAATTTGGGATTTTCCTATAAAGGATTCGATTTCAGTATGACATGGTCCGGCGCAACAAAAGTTTCCCGCTTATTGGATGATATTTTTCGTGAACCGTTTGGAGCCACAGATTCTCGTTCGTTAATGAAATATATGATAGATGACATGTGGACGCCGGAAAAAGGAAATTCAGCTAAAGCTCCTGCCATCTCGTTTACGAATAAAGTAAATAATTACAGAGACTCGGATTTATGGTTACGTGATGCTTCCTACTTGCGTTTGAAAAATGTGGAGATTGGTTATAATTTTCCTAAAAAAATATTGAGCAAAATCAATATTGGAAGTCTGAGAGTTTTTGCAACAGGTTATAACTTGTTGACATTAGATAAATTGAAAATTGTAGATCCGGAATCTCGTCCCAACGGTAATGCAATGTATCCGGTAGTAATGGTGATAAATATGGGCTTGAAAGTAGGATTTTAATTTATAAAAATAAAGTTAGTCATGAAAAAGATAAGAAAATATATTTATCTGTTACTGATCTTCTCATATGTTTCTTTTACATCATGCGAGGATTTTGCTTTAGGGGAGAAATTTCTTCAGAAACCTCCTAGCGGGGATGTTACTATCGACACTATTTTTTCGACGGCAGAGTATGCCCGGAGAGTATTATGGTATGCTTATTCGAAATTGCCTTATGGCTTTTCTACCGGTTATAATAATTCGACTTCGATGCGTGTGGGTTCAATAGAATCGTTGACTGATCTGGCACAGTCATATGTTGGTTATGCAGGAGCGGATAAGTTGTATTATCCGGGACTTTATAATGCCGGAAGTGAAGACGAATCAGGTGGAGAGGATCATGCAACTAAATACAATATGTACGCACGTGATCCTTGGAAAGGGATTCGCCATGCATGGGTCTTTATTAATAATGTGGACCGAGTACCGGATATGACGGCGGAAGAGAAGTTGCGTTTGAAGGCGGAGGCCAAAATTACCATTGCTGTGCAGTATTCTGAAATGTTGCGTCATTATGGAGCCTTACCTATTGTTGACCATGCTATTATGCCGGAAGAAATGGGGTTACCGGAGCGTGCCACTTTGCAACAGACTGTGGATTTCATAACCCGGTTGTTGGATGAGGCTATTGCATGCAAAGAATTACCTTGGGCTTTGCCGGAAGATGATCTGAGTAATGAGAGTGGACGTATGACAGGGGCGGCTGCCATGGGATTAAAGCTAAGAGTACTGTTGTTCGTAGCCAGTCCGTTGTTCAATTCTGACGAGCCTTATTTTCCGGGGGAAGCCTCTGATAAATTGATGACTTGGTTTGGCGGGTATAGTGAACAACGCTGGAAAGATGCGGCAAAAGCGGGGGAAGATTTTTTCAAATCTTGGAAACAAGGTGGTTTTTATGAATTGGTACAAAAAGAAACGGCAACTAAAAATACAATTCGTCAGGCATTTCAGGATGCATATTATACCAGGGGTACTACAGAGAGCCTAATTTCTGTACGCAGGCATTTTAGGACAAATGGTATCAGTACGTTGCTGCAAAGTTTACGTTGGGGCGCATGGTGTCCGACAAAAGAATGTTTTGACTTGTTCCCGATGGCGAATGGTGATGATTTTGATTGGGATAATCCTGTTCATAAGAAAAATCCTTTTATAAATCGTGATCCTCGGTTGTGTGAAACAATCTTATTGGATGGTGACGATTTTCAAGGTAGAAAGGCTGAGGTATTCAAGGAAGATGCTAATGATAAAAAGAATTATCCCAAAGGTGCGGATTGGAATAAGAACAATTTGGATAGTAAGAGTTTGTCAACAGGGATTGCCGGACGTAAATTCGCTCTTGACCGGAAAGGGGAGTACAATAACCGTGTAATTCATTGGCCTTATTTACGTTTGGCTGAAGTATATCTTGCTTATGCAGAGGCATTGAATGAATGTGGGCGTACCAGTGAGGCATATCAGTATATCAATGCAGTTAGAGCACGCGTTGGTTTGCCAGGGCTGGTATTGAAAGGAAAACTGGATGAGAAAACAGAGTTTCGCGAAGCAGTACTTCGAGAACGCGCTTGTGAATTTGTATGGGAAGAAAACCGTTTCTTTGATTTGATACGTTGGAAACGTGAATCTGATTTTACAAAACATTTGCATGGAATTAATGTGTATCGCCATAAAACTACCAAAGAATATAAATTTGATTTTCCGCAGTTGCCGGAAAGAGCATGGCAAAAGCCGGGAGGATTTTCTGCAAAATGGTATCTGAGTGCATTTCCTGATAAGGAAGTGAATAAAGGATACGGGTTAGTACAGAACCCGGGATGGTGATCATGAAAATCATTCAATGAATAAAGAAATAAAAGAATACTATGAATAAAGCTATAAAATTAGTAATGACAGGTTTGCTGGTGTCGGCAAATATGCTGGCACAGGAAACGGACAGCATACAGCAGTACGGTCGAGGTATTTCGGTTGACTGGAAAGAATCTACTACTGCGGGAGGAATGGTGACAGCAGGGCAATTATCCCATAAAACGAGTGTTAATCCTTCTAACTCATTATTTGGTTCTGTTCCAGGACTATATGTGTTACAGAATGCCGGCAGTTCCTGGGCAGATGGTGCTACTATGTATGTACGTGGTTTGGGGACTACAAACAGCAAAAGCCCGCTGATATTGGTTGATGGCTTTGTACGTTCCATATCAGACCTGACAGTGCAAGAAATAGAATCTGTGGTTGTCTTGAAAGATGCCGTAGCTTTGGCACTGTATGGAATACGAGGAGCTAATGGGGTCGTTTATGTTACCACGAAACGTGGAAAGACTGGCAAGCCGGTAATTAATTTCAATTATGAGTTTAATATGGGGACTCCGGTCCGTTTACCGGAAATGGTAGATGGATATACTTATGCCCAAGCTTTGAATGAAGGGTTGAAAAATGATCATCTTAGCCCCCGTTATACTCAACGTGAACTAGACGCGTTTAGAGATCGTACTTACCCAGACTTTTATCCGGACGTAGATTGGTGGGGAGAGGCTTTGCGGAATCATAGCCTTGGTCAGAATGCAAACTTTTCCATTCAGGGAGGGGGTGATAAGGTACAATATTATGCACAGTTGAATTATCTGAATGATCAGGGAATTCTGAAGCCGACCAATGACAATGAAGATTATTCCACCCAGCTTAAATTCTCAAAGTTGAATATACGGACTAATCTTGATATACAGGCTACCAAAACCACGAAAGTGCAATTGAGTATGCTAGGTAATTTCTCAGAACACAATCGTCCGGGTGCACAGCTAGATGATATCTTCACAGCTTTGTACCAGGTTCCTTCAGGAGTGTTTCCTGTTAAAACAAAGAATGAGGTATGGGGAGGTTCTACTATTTATTCCAATAATCCTATTGCTCTCATTTCAGGTAAGGGATATGCGCGTTCACAAAATCGTGCTTTGTATGCCGATATGAATATTCAACAGGATTTGAGTACTCTTACTCCCGGTCTATCTGCTTCAGTCCGAGTGGGGCTTGACAGCGATGCTAGTTACTGGGATTCCAATACTCGTAACTTTGCTTATGAGTCTTCAGTGAAAGGATGGGATGGAGAAGAAGACCAATATAAAAACTTGCGTAATGAATCTGCTTTGAGTTTTAGCAGCAGTACAGGAGAAATTGTCCGCCGCTTTAACTTTAATGCCCAATTAAATTATGATAGAAATTGGGGATTACATCGGCTGAATACAGTTTTACTTTATGCTATGGACCGGATGGATCGTGATGGACAGAATGCTTCCCGGGCATATATGGATATGGTTGGACAAGCGCATTATAGCTATAAAAACCGTTATTTACTTGATTTTGCTTTATCGGGTTCGGCATCCAGTGTTTTGGAACCGAATCATCGTTGGGGAATATTTCCGTCAATAGGTGCTGGTTGGATTCTTTCAGAAGAAAGCTGGATGAAAGGAAAATCGGTTGATTTCTTAAAATTGAGAGCATCTTATGGTATAGTTGGAAGGGCGGATTTTGGGGTAAATCTGTATAAGTATTATATGGGAAGTGGTAATAGTTATTATTTCAAGGATACTCCGGCCAGCCAAAGTGGTATGACTGAAAAGCAAATTGCTGTAGACGGGCTTACTTATGAAAAGTCGCATAAGTTGAATGTTGGTATGGATTTCATGGTATGGAAGAAGTTGTCATTAACTATTGATGGATATTATGATCATCGGACTGATATTCTGGTAGATGGTGGTAATGCGATTTCTTCTGTGTTCGGAATGACCGTTCCCAAGCGTAATGATGGTGTTGTCAATAACTATGGAGTGGAATTAATGGCAGGTTGGAATGACCGGATAGGTGAGTTCAGTTATCAGATAAACGGGCAATTCTCCTTCAATCGGAGTAAAATTATCAATATGAATGAAGAATATCGTCCGTATGATTATTTGGAGCGTACAGGGTGTCGTGTCGGTCAAATATTTGGTTATGAAGTAGAGGGAATCTATAAGAATCAGGAAGAAATAAACCAACGTGAGGTAAAACAATATTTGTCGGAGGTACGTCCCGGTGATCTAAAACTCAAAGATCAGAATGGTGATAAACGTATCGATCAATATGATCAAGTTGCCATGGGATATAACGCTACCTGTCCGGAGATTTATTATGGTTTCAATTTAGGTGCTGAATACAAGGGCTTGGGAGTTTTGGCGCAATTTCAGGGAGTGGCCAATTATAGCCAGGTGCTGGATACACGAAGTGTGTACCGACCATTGATTAACAATAATACAATTTCCAGATATTATTGGGAAAATCGTTGGAGCGAGAATAATCCGAATGGGACATTACCCAGGCTAACTACATTAGGATCAGCGAATAATTATAATAATAACTCATTATGGGTGACAGATGCTTCGTTTTTGAAATTACGAACATTAGAAGTTTATTATCAATTACCTGATAAATGGCTACGTAGGCAGAATGTTGTGAAATCGGTGAAACTTTATGTTCGCGGACACGACCTGTTATGTCTGGATGGCATTGATATTGCTGATCCGGAGGCGTTGGGAGTTACTCATCCTGCGATGAAACAATATACATTTGGTTTTAATTTACAATTCTAAATTGGAGAGACAATGATAAAAAAAATAAAGATTAAAAATATAGTACTGCTTCTATCTTTATTGATGATGACAGGATGTGGTTTTATGGATTGTGATGAGTCTGATAACTTTACCAAACAAGAGGTGCTTGATAGCTATAATCGTGTGAAGCAACTGGCAACCAATGTATATGGTTTCTTAAAAGCGGACTTTTGTTCTATAGATGGGGCCATGCTGGATGCGGCTACGGATGATGCCGTCCATATTTACAAGTCTTCCAATATCCAGCGGTTTGTGGATGGTACATGGTCTGCCAATAATTTGGTGGATAATGTATGGGGACATTATTACGAAGGAATTCGGGCAGCCAACTTCTATTTGAAGGAAACTGCCGGACTGACATTTGATGAATGGAAATATTCGGATGATTATGAGGCTATAATGAAAGAGTTTACTAATTATCAATATGAAGTCCGTTTCCTTAGAGCATATTTCTATTTTGAATTAATCAAGCGTTATCGCAATATTCCTTTTGTACTAGATGTCTTGGCACAGAATGAAGCTAACGGGGTAAATCCTGAATCTTATGAGAAGATTGCTAAATTCATCGTGGATGAATGTTCGGATCTTGCACAGATTTTGCCTGTGAATTATGATAATTTCAGTACAAAAGAGAAAGGACGTGTTACGCGGGCAGCTGCTATGGCATTAAAATCGCGTGTTACGTTGTATATGGCCAGCCCTTTATTTTCAGAAGATAGTGAAGATAAATGGAAACAAGCCGCAGAAGCTGCTTATGATATTATTAAACAGAAAACAGATTTAGGCTTGGACTTGGTTCCTTATCCTCAAATATTTAATGACGTTAATAATCAGAAAGCTGAGGTGATATTGTATCGTCCGACAGGTGAGAGCGGTGACTTTGAGAAGGCTAATTTTCCTATTGGAGTGGAGGGTGGAAAGACATCTACCTGTCCGACACAAAACTTGATGGAAGCGTATGATATGAAGGATGGTACTCCTTTTGTATGGAATAATCAGTCAAATCCATACGATAATCGTGATCCTCGTATGAAATATACGATTGTTTGCAATGAAATGAAATGGCCTGTAGACCCTGTGGAAATATGGGAAGGAGGAACTAACGGATTGCCATTGCAGAATGCCACTACTACAGGATACTATTTGAAAAAGTATGTAAATAACACGATTAGTTTCGAGGCTGGCAGCACTGTTACGAAAAAACAGCATAATTGGGTATTGTTCCGTTATGGTGAGATTTTGCTTAATTATGCAGAAGCTATGATTAATGCTTTTCATGATCCCAACTATAAAGATGCTGTTTACAATATGAGTGCGCGTGAAGCGGTAAATCAGATTCGTGGTCGTACAAATATTTCGTTGCCCGGTTTTCCGTCGGATATTACAGAAAAAGATTTCGTTAAACGCCTGAAGAATGAGCGTCGTGTTGAGTTAGCTTTTGAAGGTCATCGTTTTTGGGATGTACGTCGCTGGAAGGAACTGGGACAGACGGCCAATATATATGGAGTAAAAATAACGAAGAATAATGAGGTAATCAGTTATGAGAAATTCTTACTCGAAACCCGTGCGGTAACTGATAATATGTATTTTTATCCTATACCCAATACAGAACGCTTTAAAAATCCGAATTTGGGACAGAATCCCGGATGGTAATTATAAAAATAATATTGGAGTGTCTCCCCGGCAGGAGAGAATACTCCAATATCCTGTTCTTAACTACAGCAATGTGATCTGATACTTTTTTTATGAAATATATTCTTTTCTTTCTTATATTATTTTCCTCAAAGCATATTCTTCTTGCTAATGAAATTACAATGGAGCAGGCTAGAAAAGTGGCTATGAGTTTTTTTTGTGAAACGATACGATCCCGTGGTGGAATTCCCAGACTTCAGCTCGTCTGGGATGGTGAAAGTACTACTACGAGAGGTGGATCATCTCCCGCATTTTATGTGTTTAACCGTATGGATAGTGATGGGTTTGTGATTATCTCGGGAGATGATGTTACCATGCCGATATTAGGATACTCTTGCTCGAATCATTTTGTAGTTGAAAATATGCCTCCCAACTTGCTTGATTGGATGGATGAATTACGCAATCAGATTAATGCGGTCCGGGAGGAACATGTTGTGGGCACTTCTTATATTTCGAAAGCTTGGACGCGGGCATCAGACGCTATTGGTACGCCAATAGTGAAATTAACCACAGCCTTGTGGGACCAGCAAGCGCCTTTCAACAGACTATCTCCGACAACCAGTGACGGAAAGTCAATTACCGGCTGTGTAGCTACTGCAATGGCGATTATTATGCAATATTATCAATGGCCGGATCAGGGTGTAGGAACTGTACCTGTTTATACTCTACAAGCTGATAAGAATACCCAGATACCAAGCAAAACTTTTGATCGTCCTTATGTTTGGAGCAAGATGCCGGTAAAAGTTGATAAGAATTCGGATACTGATATAAAGGATGAGGTTGCAACTCTTATATATGATTGTGGCATTATTTCAAAGTCACAGTTTGGCAGGAAGTCTACGTGGGCATATTACGAGAATGCACTGGAAGGTATGATAAAGTATATGAAATATAATAAGGGGACTCATATGCAGAATCGGGCTACCCGTGTTATGAGTGAATGGCATCAGATGTTAAGGAAAGAACTTGATGCAAAAAGGCCGATTCTATATACAGCTTCTACTAAATCCGGTGGAGGGCATATGTTTGTAATAGATGGCTATACCCAGGAAAATTATTATCATGTTAATTGGGGGTGGAGTGGAAGTTCGAATGGTTATTACTTATTGACTGTTATGGATCCGTCAAATCCGGGTTCCGGCAGTTCTAGCGGTGGATACACTCAAGAGCAAGCTGCTTTTTTTAACTTGATACCAGATAAGGATGGCACCTCTGCTTTTACAGATAATTTGGTTCTTATTAGGAAGGAAGTGAATGGTGTCTATTATGAAGGACTTGTAATGGATGCTGTTAATATTCAGCCAGAACAAGAATTTAAAATAAGTATAGGAGCTGTTAACAACATCGGACGGTCAGCTTTTGACGGAAACCTGAGAATAGCTTTAGTAGGCAAGAACGGAACTATAAAAGAATATATATCCGAGGAAATCCCTGTTAAGTATCCGGCAGACTCTTACCATAGTGAAACAGACTGTTTCTGTAAAATAACCCTACCAATAAAGGCCGGAGATCGGATTAGAGTATATTACAAGGGTAAATATTCAGAGGATTGGGAATATTTGCGGGGTGGCTCACTATTGAAATCTGAAATTATTCTCAAGGAGGAAGATATGCCTTTGGAAAAAATGACCAGTTTTGCTTATGATAAGAAAAATAAGAAGATTAGTCTGAAGACTTGTCCCCAGGTAGAGTATCAGGTGCTCTCACTAACTAATAACGTGGTATTTTCAGGAATTACTAATGATGATAACCCGGAGATTCGGATTGATACAAGTGAGTTGATTGACAGAGAGTATGTCATTGTGCTCCGGAAGAAAATAGAGGATGAAGACGAGTATGAAGAAAAAAGAATACGTTTTGCAATAGGTAATCAAAATAAGAAATAGGAGAATATGAAGGAGATATTGAAATATATTGGACTGACTTTAATTTTTTTCATGGTATATTCATGTAGCGGTGGAGAGGATATTTTGCAGGAGGGACCGGAAGAAGACCCTTTTAAGGACTATTGCCTTGTAACAATAGAGCATAGCGGGAAATCATTTGGTTTTCTTGAATTTACAGGCAGTAAACTGTCTGGTAATATTCAATGGGGAGATGATAAATCTGAGATGTTTGCAGGAAAAAACACTCCGTCACATGTATATCAGACCGCGGAGGAACATATTATCGTCATAAAAGTTCAACAGGCTGATGGGATTATGTTGCCAGGTATCGAGGGGGTATCTCGGATAGATTTATCTGATTTTTAGTTAATTGAAATATTCTAAAAAAGGAGAAAATGAAAAGAATAACTTTTATATTTATAGTTTTGTTGATGGGGGTGGAAAGTGTATTTGCCCAGTCCTGCACATGGATCTACAGCACGGAAGGAAATATGTGGAAAGAATCGAAAATCAGATTACAATTAAAGCCTGATAAGGAACCCGCTTTAAAGGTGGATACAACAGAAAGCATTCAGGTATTCAAAAGATGGGGAACTTGTCTCAACGAACTGGGATGGGATGCTTTGAATTTGTTGCCCTTTGAACAATAGAAGGAAGTATTAAGTAATCTTTTTTCGAAAGAAGGCGCTTTACGTTTTTCCATGGGGCGTATACCGATGAATGCCAATGATTATGCACGGGACTGGTATAGTTGTGATGAAGTGTCCGGTGATTTTCAGTTAAAGTACTTTTCTATAGAACGTGATAAGAAGACAATTATACCTTTCTGTAAAAGAGTTCTGCACTGTAATCCTGATGTAATCTTTTGGGCATCTCCTTGGTCACCGCCGTCCTGGATGAAGGTTAACCATTATTATTCAGTACGTAGTTGGAATGGACAGAATAAAATGTCTCCTTTGTCTGATGTTGTTCTATATGAAAATACTACGGGGAAGGATGCTGCATATTATCCAAAGCAATTGGCTGTGAATGATTATTTTATTCAGGATTCTCGTTATTTGAAAACCTATGCCAATTATTTCTGTAGGTTTGTTTCTGCCTATCGGGAAGAGAATATTTCCATATCAAGAGTGATGTTTCAGAATGAACCATGGGCATATACCATTTATCCGGGTTGTGCATGGACGCCTGAGGGGATTATAAGATTTAATGTCGAATATTTGGCGCCGGAGTTAAAGAAACAACACCCGGAGGTTTCACTTTTTCTTGGAACACTCAATACCAATCGTTTTGATGTTGTAGATAAGATTCTGTCAGATTCTCGTATGAAAGATGCAGTGGAAGGATTAGGATTTCAATGGTGGGGAGGACAGATTTTGCCTGCTATCCGCAAGAAATATCCGTATTATAAGTATATGCAGACAGAGAGTGAATGTGGTTCAGGAACGTTTGATTGGAAAGCGGCAGAACATACATTTAGGTTGATCAATCATTATATAGGTAATGGTTGTGAGGAGTATACTTTTTGGAATGCGATTTTATCTGACGAAGGAAAAAGTAGCTGGGGATGGAAACAAAATGCTTTGATTCGTGTAGATTCTAAAACCGGGACTATTACGTATACACCAGAATATTATGCGGTGAAGCATTTTTGTAATCAGGTTGTTTCAGGTACAAGGGTTTTACAATATAAAGAGAAGGGGGAGGATAATTTGTCTGTTATTGCTTTCTTGACTCCAGAAGGTAAATATTTGATAGTAGCAGGTAATTATGGTGATGTTGCGCAGCAAATGACGGTACAATTAGGGGAGAAGTATTTAAATGTAACTTTACAGGCGCACTCTTTTAATACATTTATTGTAAAATAATTGTTTATATTGCATTATTATAAAAGCAAGATTAGATGTCCTCTGCCGAATCAAGTGATAATTCGTAGCTTCGGTAAAGTTCTCCTGTAACTTTAGCCTCTGAGAGTTTAACGGTATTTGTCTAAATGTTATAATTGGACACTATAAATCTAATATTTTGCTGATATATTATTGATATAGAGACCGATATATTTCTATTAACATCGAACTCATGTTAATTTAAGTGTTCCTCAACTTTATGAAATGAATAAAGTGACGGAAAAAGAAAATGTTGCTTCTTAATACCCCGATAAGGTTTTTAAATTATAGAATGTTCTTCGCAGAGTACGCCTGAAGTAAAGTGAGTAATGTAAAGTAGCCTTTGTTTTAAATTAAAATAGAAATGAAACCAATTTTATACAAACTTATTTGTAGTCTTCCTGTAACTCTTTTTGCCGGAACAGGTACACAGGTCTTTGGACAGGAACAACGCCCGAACTTGGTCTATATTTTTCCTGATCAATATAGGTTGAATGCATTGAGTATATGGAATGATGTGGCATATCGTAATGTTCTGAATACGGTAGGTGATCCGGTTCATACCCCTAATTTGGATAGACTGGCAAAACAGAGTGTGATTTTTAATCGGGCGTGCAGTACTTGTCCGTTAAGTAGTCCTCATCGTGCTATGTTGATGACAGGTGCATTCCCTGAGAAGAATGGAGTACCGGGCAATTGCCATGTGAACAATCAAAACGGTATTCCCGACAGCTTGGTTTGTTTCACTGATGTACTTGCGGGAGCTGGTTATGAAACGGCTTATGTGGGAAAAACGCATTGGCATCGTACGGAAGCCCTGTTTGACAAGGAGAATAATTATGTAGGTACAACTGAAGCACCTGGCGGACATTGTGTGTATCCATACGATACCTATATTCCTGAAGGAAGAGGGCGCAAGAGTAATAAGTACTGGTTTCAGCAATTGAAAGACAATCATTTTAATGCTACTGCCTATTCCAATCGTCCTGAATTGGTGGGTGGAAAGAAAGATGGTGAGCCGTTCCGTTATCGTCGGCTTACCTTGGAGGTTGAAGCGGATGTAGTGATAGGTTATCTGCGAAATAAGCAAGGACAACGAGACGCTTCCAAGCCTTTCAGTTTATTCTGGAGTTTGAATCCACCTCATACCCCTTATCATAGACTTACGGATTGTAAGGAAGAGGTGTTTAATCAATATTATAAAGATTTGAAACCGGAAGAAGTATTGCTACGTCCTAATGTGAAATTTGGTGAGGGTACACAAGTGAAAAACTTGGAACAACTGACACTTCAGGCAAAAATTTATTTCTCTTTGGTGAAGAGTGTGGACGATGAGATAGGTCGGGTGTTGAAAGTTTTGGATGAAGAAGGATTGACTGATAATACCATCTTGATATTCACTGCCGATCATGGGGAAATGATGGGTAGCCACGGTCGTATGGCAAAGAGTGTGATTTATGATGAGTCTTTTTCTATTCCGTTCTTTATACGTTATCCCGGTCAACTGAAACCAGGAGTGAACGATCTGATGTTGGGCGCTACAGATATTATGCCTACTTTGCTGGGTATGATGAACCTTGGAGACCAACTTCCTGAAACGGTGAAGGGAAAGGATTATTCACAAGGTATTCTTACGGGTAAATATAGGAAGGTAAAGAAACCTGTTTCTCAGTTTTTCTATCAGCAGAAAGAGAAAGGTGTACGCACTGACCGCTACTCGTATTTGGTGACAGGGGATGGAAATTATCAACTTTTTGATAATCTGAAGGATCCTTATCAGATACATTCTCTGAAAATAGAGGAAATTCCGTCAATTCAGACAAAGTTACTGAAAAAGGAACTTGGAAACTGGTTGAAGGTGTCGGAGGATGGCTGGGCCAAGGAACACAAATTTCCAGATAGGATAACTTATTAATAAAATACCATATATGGAGAAAAATACAGTTATCAACACATTTTGTCTTTAATCCATATACTTTTGTTACAATCCTCCACAAAGTTGGTGTATTGTCTCGACAGTACCTTCTGTGAATTACATATTTCTTTATCGTTTGCCATTAGTGGTGGATGATATACATTGCTTAAATATATGTTACAGCGCTGTGGACCGATTCTCACAGGGTTGTTTCTTTATTGCTTCCAATACGACGGTTATACAATTGCATCTATTAGGAATAAATCCGCTCCTGAATGCACTTGTTATTGTAATAAAGTAATACTTTGAAGAAGTATGCTGTAAATCCCTTTTTTATATCTAATACAGACGTTTTATTTAGGGAAATTTATAAATAATAATTAATCTATTAGGGTATGAGCACTCTGGTATATGTCCGGCGATTATCTGGATAACACGACGCAAACAGGCCGTTAATGGGCTTTGGCACTGTTCCCACCATATGTGATGCAGTGTTTGATAGCAGATATTAGCCGATATGACGGGGTTAGCTGGGCATAAAGGTAAAAAACGAAGTGACATACATAACTCCTGGAAGGAGATAAAAGTGTTATAAAAAAGTTTGCAAATCGTGTACATTTTATAATAGAAGTACATTTTTTGTAGTATATTTTATAACATCTACACTGTCCCTACTGGCTATGTATTTACTATCGTATACTCTCCGTCTCCGACTTACCCGATGAAGAAAGAAAAAAGAAGCCGGGGCATCCCTCAGCTTCTCTTCTTATAAAGATTTTCTGTTACCCAAAACTCATGTTACCATTGATTGTCATATAACAGATTATAAACTTTCTTATTTCAGATTATACCTTCTGATTAATTTGTAAACCGTTGATTTGTAAAACCTGTATCCTTTAGACGTTACAAATCCTTCTTTATTAAGAATATCCGCTATCTCCTGCAGAGTATGTTCCTCTTTTACTAATGTACGCAACATGGCGACAGCTCTCCTGTTATTGGGATTGTTATCCGCTTTCTCCCTGCAGGTTCTGATACTGTTCTGAATTGCCTGTTCATGTTTGTCCATTAAGTGTTCCGGATTACCCAGCCTGAATCCCCTTGCCTTCTTTGCCTGTAGGGCGGATTTTGTTCTTGCCGCTATCAGTTCCGCTTCGTATTGTGAGATTGCCGACAGGATATGCAACACCATCTTATTGGCTTGTGGGAAATCACAAAACACGATCTCCACATCATTCTCCAGAAGATTTGACAGGAAGGAAACATTTCTAGCCAACCGGTCCAATTTGGCAACGATCAGTGTCGCTTCCGTTTTTCTGCAAAGGCTTAATGCCTCTTTAAGTTTGGGCCTGTCCTTTTTTCGACCTGATTCAATTTCAACAAATTCAACAACCGGAGTTTTGTCACGAAGATATTTCTGTATAATTTCCCTTTGTGCTTCAAGTCCCAGTCCTGAATATCCTTGTTTCTGTGTGCTTACCCGAAGATAAGCTACATATTGATTGTTCATTGATTTTAAATTTCAATAGTTTTAACAGTGGTTCCGCTGACTAGATGCTCGTCTAATCTATGGAACCATTCATATTATTACATAAAAAAGGCTTTCCGTGAGATTTCAGGTTCCTATAAACTCTACTTTTTCACAGAAAGCCGTATTTTTAGATTCTGAATTTCTCAGAGATTCCCTAATACCTTATAATATCGTATGTATCAGAAATCCTTTTTTCATAATCATCCGTTTTCTCCACATTCTCGTCTATTATAGAAACGAGCATATCAAAGTAAACGTCTTCTATTATTTTTCTTTCTCCTTCAGAGTCAGGGATAAGATGTATTTCAAACAGGTCCTTTCCTTCATCGAGAATGATTTGTACCATTCCCGTATGCTTGAATCCCTGCACATGAAATTCCAGTCCGCCTTTGACCGGTTTTATCGTATCCATATCTACTCCCCACGACATTACTATAACGGGTTGTGTCTTTAGGATTGACCATATATATCCTGCCAGTTTCAGATCATAATTTTTGTTTTCCATATTCGATTTTATTTAAGTTGTAATATTCAGTGTAAATTCTCTGGTAATCCTCCATATCCAGTTTCGGAAAAACGGAGTGGTACATATAATAGAGGTCTTCTATGCTCCATAATTCCCCCTGATCGAGCAGTGCAAATATTTCGTCTACAGCTTCGTCAAATTCATCATAACTCCTCCATCGTCCGTCCAATATTTCTGTCTGGTGTGGATAAGTGTCAGTACAATTCTCAATGATATGCTCTACCAGTGACAGACAGCTCATGAGGTCTTTCTTTATCGTAAATTCATGGTCCGTATGTGGTTCGTAATATCCACAGCTGAGATTGATGCAACTGACCTGAAGCCCCCGTTCCTTTAGTTCCTGCACATCCGTCATCATTCCATGTGTTTCCCTGTATCCGAACTTTTTATATCCGGCAGCTTGAAGGAATTTGGGAGAACATAGTGAAGTCCAGCCGATTTCTGTAACAATGTCCTGATACCCCCGTCTGTCAGGCTGTATAACAAAGCGGCAGTCATTGAAAAAATCCATCACCGCTTTTCCTGAACCGACACATCCCACTTCTTCGCTGACAAAGAACGCCAGTTTTAAGGAGTCATACTTTCTCAGGCATTTGAGTGCTATCCAGATTCCGTTCTTGTCATCGGCTCCGAGTCCTTCCTGTCTTTTATTCCGGGAACTGTAACCGAATATGATTTCTCCCGTTTCGACAGTCGTGAAGTCTTTTGAATGTAACCTCTGCACTTGGTCAAGATGTGCTACGATACAAGGGTATGATTCCGCTTCCCCCTTTGTTATATATAAGTTCCCGGCTGCGTCTGTTTCAACTTTGGTACCGGTAATTCTCTTGGTATAATTCCATATAAACTTAATCATCGTCCGTTCTTTTCCGCTCGGGCTATAAACCTTGTATAATTTCTTAAGCAATTCCATAATTTTTATTTTTTTTGTGGGTTAAACATTTATTTCATTCATCTCGTATGCATAAGGCAATCCTGTTTCTTCATCTATCCCGTCATAAAGTTTGCCGTTCAATTTATGAAGTTCTTCCGCTTCCAGCAGTCTTTGTGCTGACTCTACGGATATTGTCTTTCTTTCATATTCACAAAGGATATTGTTCCATACCCGGTATATGGTTATGTCTTCTGCATGCTCGTAGTATTCCTCATCATAGTCGGAATAATGCCAGTTTTCCTTTTTGTATTCCTGTTCTGCTTTCTTCCGGCATTCTTCACAGCAATAGTCCTCTTCCGTTATTTCTGAATAGTATTTATCCTCTTTTAGGAAATCCTCTTCACATTCGGAGCATGATAGTACGTCGGAGTCATGGTGGTATTCTTCCAGTTGCTCTATCCATGTAAATTCTCCCAGATTCTCTACATCACAATAATATTCCTGCCCATGATAATATACGGTGGTGATTTCACGACAATTGTATTCATGGAAATCATCGTATTCCTCCTCACCATTCAAAGAACCGTCAGTAATATCAAGTGCGATGTCGCCACTTCCGTAATTGTCCGCTGTCCTCCCGGATTGATTGTACCATTTGAATGAATCCTGATAGCTTAGGGTATCGTCATAGTCCAGGTCACATTCTATCCTGAATTTCCTGTCTGACAATGAATTCTCCTCCAGGTCAACAAAAGCTCTTGAATCACCACATCCGGCACCAACTTTCTTGTAACCGTCAATGTGTCCTCCCTTTATCAGAGCATCTATTAAAGCACGTTTGAGGGTGTTGTTCTCATCGGTAGCGTATTGTCTTTCCGCCAGTCTCCATATTTTTCCATTCTGGTCTGTAACCCTGTTGTAGATGACACACCTTGCTGTCACCTTTCCTTCTTCATTGATCAGGTATGCCGCGCTTGCATCGACTGAATTCGTATAGAAATAATGCAGTTTCCTGTCTACCATGCAGGAATGAAAATCTCCTTTACAGCAGTCTGATGAATAGATTCTCTCAAAGTCTTTGTCAACATGCAGTTTATTCTTCGGTAACCTGCCGTGAGTATACCCTTGCCAGTCCGCCGAGAATTCCTCGCACAGATAAGTCACTATCTGTTCAGGGAGGGTTCTGCCGAATTCTGTTTCCAGTATGAGCGAGCGGTAGAGTTTTCCCGCTTTCATTTTAAACACCTTTCCTCCGTTTTCATGGTTAATGTAGCGGATTGATCTGGTATCCCCGTCTTTACACAGCCCTTTCAGTTCGTCCGTTTCAAAGTTCCTGGAGTAAAAGAAGTCTCCGTCCAGCTCCAAGACATAACGTAATGACATATCTGAGTGCCCGCTTATAATTATTGTCCGGGTAATGGTCTTCTTCAATTCCGCCATTGAGGAAATATGAAGCAGCGTATAATTGTTTGTCTCTATTGCTTCATGCAGTAATCTCTTGTTCCTGATATATGCCAGCAGTATCTTGTTTTTTCTGCTGCATACCCCGTTTCCATGCTTGATAATTCCAAACATGTCCTTGAATTCTTCATAATTTTTAAATTTGTAGTATAACATAATCTTTCTTGTTTTAAAATGTTGGTAAATAAAAAAGGAGGACACCACGTTGATTGTGATATCCTCCTCAGATATAATTCCGGTATGTTTCAACCGTCTCTCAAATGAATGGAATATGTAGTTCTTCCAGCACTTCCATTAACTTTTTTGCACCTTCTTTTGATGCTTCATTTCTTAGGTCCGTCCTTCTTTGAGGATCTGCATACACTGTCAATATCTCTACAATAGTCCTGAATAATGTCTGTTGTAGGGTTTGGTGAAATGTTGTCGTTGCAAGTGCGAATCGTTTTTCATTCCACCCGTAATCATTCAAGGCCCTTGCCAATTCCTGTGCCGCCTTGAACTCTCTGCTGTTTTCAATTTCAAATCTTTCCATTTTTCTTTCTGATTCGTTTTTAGTTAAAATATAGTTGCATTGACCGGCCATTTTTCTGCGTCAGTATCAATGAGCTGGTGTACATATTTATCTGACGGATATGCCTTTTCGGCTTTTAAAGTAGCTGCAATATAATTTGTTGCTTGTACTGTCAGCGAGGGCATCATTTCTATGAAGTCCTTGTACGTTTCCCCCTCTTCGGTAATTAAGGTATATTTGATTATATCGAAGGTGTAATGTGCCATACTTTATTCCTTTCCATTTTATTCAGAACCATTCCCGTTTTACTCACCGGTGTGCTCTGTCCGTTCATTTTCTTTTCTTAGCAACTGAAGTTCCACCTTCTCCGTATCAAATTCATAATTCATGCACTTTTTAAAGTTTCCCATTAAAAGAAGCAGGGGAAATAACATCCCGTGCCTGCAATTCCTTCCGTGCTCGTCTAGTGCTGATTTACAGGTGTCACAATGGTATATGTCCTGTATACATGTTACGCTCATATATTTTCTCCTTTCTGATTTTAATTCAACAAAAGAAGGGAGAAAGACCTTGTTTGTTATTTTTAGATCTTTCTCCCTTCATAGGATTTTTAGATGTTCCGGTTTATCTCAGAAACCATCCGTAATTTTCAGTGTCTTCCCCTCTCAAGGCTTTCTGAATGCCCACTGCAAAATCTGTGGCGTTCTGATTCCTTTCGAGGAATTTGTCAATATAGGACTGTTTGGCCGCCTCGTTAAGAAGCTGCATCAGGTCCCAGCATGAAATTTTTGCTCTTCCGCGTAAGCCGAAGTTAGGGTTGTCAATATAGCCTTTGGTGGCTGCATTGATGTTTGAATCACCCAGGATAACTTTCGGCAATTCTTTCATCTGTGATGCCGGTAAAACCTGGTAAAGCCGTAAACGTCCGATTATCTGGCAGAATTGTTCCTGTGAAATCATTGTTCTCCCCAGGGTTTCAAGAAGTCTCAAATTTTGTTCGGGATTGAATGTCTGAAACAGTTTTAGTGCGGCTATATAGATATCCGTATCGCCCATCACTTCCAGACGTCCTGTCAAGCCGTCACATGTCAGCATAAGATTACTGCATACCCTGACTCTCCATCCGATAAAGATTTTAAATTTTTCAGGGGATTTTTTTCCGTACAGGTTCTCTTCGTTCAGGCTTCTTACGCCGCCGATACAAAGATGCACTTCCTCACCGTTTATTTCCCGACATATGGTTCGGATATGAAAACAGAATGCCATTCTCTGATAATAGATGGTTTCGTCTTCAGGTTTGAGTTCTTCCTTCCTTTTTGTCAGTGCGGAAGGATGTCTGCCTAAAATCTTGTGTGAGACTCTGATTTCCGTATTACCGAAAGTTTCTCCTGCAAAAAACATGCTTGCCGCCTCCTCAATACGGTGTATAAAAGTCTGGTGGCTGATTGTAAGCTGGTTGTCTCCAAAGCTGGGTACAATACAGTTCGTTTCCAGTTCTTCAAGTGTAATGCCTGAAGTGTTTGATTCAATAAAATTGGGATGTTCCTTCTTCTGTTCCTTTTCTGATACGATTACTGCATCTTCGATAAAGGTTGGGTTGACCATACCCATTCTTGTCATCCTTGTGGATGGTAATAATAAATTGGTTGTTTCCATATTTTTATAGTTTTTAATTGGTTAATAAAATCCGATAAAAGAAAAAGCCAAGAGGTTTATTTCTTTGCTTTTACAAATATTCCTCTTAGCTTCTTGATTCCCTTGAGTATGGATGTGGTTACCTCAAGGATGGTTATAATTACGTCCTGTGCCTTATCATAATCCATTCACTAGACGTTTCTATGGGTTTTCAGTTGTTACATTGCCTGTATCAACTTTACTTGCGGCGGATTTACGTTTGCTCCTGCCACCATACTTCTCTACAAGTTCCACAATAGTTGAACCTGCCACGATGATCTCAGCAATGTATGCTGCGATTCTGATTCCTTTCATTAAATGTTTCATTTTTCTCTTGATTTTAATTGTTAGTTAATAATATGTTCTTGTTCTCTTTTCTCTTGTTTTTATTCTTGTCATATATAAGGGTTTAAGGTGAAGAGGGAAGGAGAAGAAAGGGAAGTAAAATGAATGATAAGGAAAAGGAGAAGAAAAAAATAAAGAGCCGTTATCAAGACTCTTCGTCCTGACTTGGCTCTTTGATAGGCTGTCATACTTTCATTGCCCAGACTGTAGCTGTAATAATTACCGGTACCGCTGCTATCCTTCGAATTGAATCTCCCAATGATCTTCTAAGTATTGGGCTCAACCCGGAAATTGTTTAATCTTGTTTGAAGCTGTGTGCACCATTTAGTACCGGTGCAATCTCTGTGCTTCAATTTATTCTCATCTATAAGGATTTCGGGTGATGGGAGGGGGAGAAAAACGGCCTGATATTATATCTTGATAATGAGAGGAAGCCGGATGGTCTAAAAGAATGACCTGTATGATCACTGAAGTCATATGAATTGTAAATATCAGAGTTATATACAATTAAAGAATAATCCCGGTTACTTTTTATCTTTCTGTTAAAATAGCCTCTTTCTGCTTGATTTTTACTTGATTATTGCTACTTTTGTACATAAGTGTCGGGAAGGTTTATTGAGGCATTTTTAACGGCCTCTCGTGTTGGTTATACAATGAGATATTTCCGCGATTTGATTTTGAAATTATAAAAATAGAAAGCACATGGGAACAGAAGGAATTCAGGATAAATATGTAAATCCATATACCGATTTTGGATTTAAACTGCTTTTTGGAACAGCTATGAATAAGGAGTTGTTAATTAGCTTTTTAAATGCGCTCTTATTCAAGGAGGAAGTAATCAAGGATGTAACTTATCTTAATGCAGAGCATCTTGGAACACAGGAATATGACCGTCGGGCCGTATTTGATGTATATTGTGAGAATGAGAAGGGAGAGAAGTTCCTGGTTGAAATGCAGCGTGGCGAGCAGCAGTTCTTTAAGGACCGCAGTGTCTTTTATTCCACTTTCCCTATTCGTGAACAGGCTAAACGAGGGGAATGGGATTATGAGTTGAAGGCTGTTTATGTAGTGGGTATCCTGAATTTTTCCTTTGACAATTCTGATGAGGAGTATTTCCATCATGAGGTGAAACTTGTGGATCTTTACACGCACAAGGTGTTCTATGATAAACTTACCTTTGTTTATCTTGAGATGCCCAAATTCAATAAGACTGAGGATGAGTTGGAGAGTATGTTTGACAAGTGGCTTTTTGTCCTGCGTAACCTTGCCTCTCTGCTTGAACGTCCCAGAGCATTACAGAACAGAGTTTTTGACCGCCTCTTTGAAACTGCGGAGATAGCTAAGTTTACCAAGACTGAACTGAGTGAATATTGGGACAGTCTGAAAAATTTCCGTGACTGGTATAGTGTTATATCTACGGCGGAAAAGAAAGGAAGGGAAGAAGGAAGAGAGGAAGAAAAAAGAGAGAATGCTCGTAATTTTAAAAAGTTAGGAATAACTATTGATGTTATTTCACAGGCTACTGGACTGTCTAAAGAAGAAATAGAAAAGTTATAGTGTAAATCTTAAATATGTTATTTGTGAAGGGAATATGCGGATGATTACTGTGTATTCCCTTTTTTATAGGGATCATGAAAGAATAATCTAATAATTTATCTATCTAATAGTTTATTGGCTTTATTAAAAAATAGTTGTTTTTTTGTTTTAGTTGTAATATTTATCTCATAAGTATTATCTTGTGTTTGAATTTTGGATAAAAATAGATTCTGTTTTAAAGGGTGCATATTTGTGTACCCTTTTTTTTCTCGCTATAATCTGATTTAAAATAGCTTGCATTGAAGAAATATAAATATGATAGTTTTGATATTCAGCTTTAAATTGGTGATACGTAGAAGAACGACAGCTGTATTTTTTAGAACAATTTAGTTGGACAAAAACTGATGCTTCAACTGTAACTAACATATTTGTTGCATATAACACCGATTGCTTTAAAATAAATCAAAATCTTCAATTAACGAATGAATAAGAGTCAGTGTATTTATTGTATATTGAAATATATAACAGGGGATACTGAAAACTGCCATCTTTCTTGTTACTCTACATCATTTTGTTTACCTTTGTAGTAATCAATATATTAAGTGGAAGAATATGAATAATAACAATAACCAAATAATCCGCTTTGACTGGGCGATGAAGAGACTTCTCCGTAATAAGGCAAACTTTAGTGTACTTGAAGGTTTGCTTACTACGTTATTGGGTGAGAAAATCGTTATCCAGAAGCTTCTTGAAAGTGAAAGCAATCAGGAGGATGAATATGACAAGTATAACCGTGTCGATATGCTCGCCGAAAATTCTAAGGGTGAGCTTGTCTTGATAGAAGTGCAGAATAACAATGAATATGCATATTTTCAACGTATGTTGTTCGGTACTTCTAAATTGGTGACTGAATATATCAACAGAGGGGAGAGCTATGATAAAGTACGTAAGGTATATAGTGTTAATATTGTCTATTTCTCACTAGGACATGGGACAGATTTTGTTTATCATGGAAAAACAGAGTTTAGAGGTATCCATCAGGGGGACATTCTAGAACTAACTCCTTTCCAAAAGCAGACGTTTAAAGTGGATACAGTTAGCCAGTTATATCCTGAATACTATATCTTGAAAGTGAATGGTTTTGATCAGGTAGCCAAGAGTCCTTTGGAAGAATGGATCTATTATTTGAATACGGGGGAGATTCCTTCTAGTGCTACAGCTCCAGGTCTTGAAGAAGCACGTGAGAGATTGAAGTTGGATAGTATGACTAAGGATGAATTGGCGGCTTATTATCGTCATTTAGATAATATAGTAATTCTGCGTGATAATATCTATACGGAACGAGAAGAGGGAAGAGCGGAAGGAGAAAAACAAAAAGCAATAAAAGTTGCTAGTTATTTAAAGCAGGTAGGTTCTCCGACAGAATTAATTATAGGAGCAACCGGTTTGTCTAAAGAGGAAGTAGAAAAATTATAGTGTAAATCTTGAATATATTCTTTGCGAAGAGGGGAATACATTATATATAATGTGTTCCTTTTTTTGTGAACATTAATATCGTTTTGTGTTCCCGTTGTGTTCCCATCTTGTTTTAATAAAAAAGACCGCCAAGAGTGGAAGCCTCCTAACAGTCTCAATTTCAATGCTTTTCTTAGTAGCGGGACCCGGGATTGAACCGGGGACCTCATGATTATGAATCATGCGCTCTAACCAGCTGAGCTATCCCGCCATCATTTCTCGATTGCGGGTGCAAAGATAGATGTTTTTCTGTAATCTCCAAAACAATTCATAACTTTTTTGTGTTTTTTCTTTAGAACGAGGTTCTCTTTTTCCTATAAATAGGGAGTTTGGGGCCTTGAAAAGAAATAAGTTTTAAATAAAGTGTCTGATTTATGCCACATAATTAGAAAAAAGTATTTATCTTGGCACACGTAAAAACAATTCGAAATTGCTATGAAAAAAGAAAAAATTCATTTGGAGTATTTGTTGAACGCAACATCTAAAAATATTCTTTGGGCAGCTATTAGCACACCGACCGGGCTGGAGGACTGGTTTGCTGATAAAGTAGTATCTGATGATAAAATCGTAGAATTCCATTGGGGGAAGACTGAACAAAGAAATGCCGAGATTATTGCGATCCGTTCTTTCTCATTTATTCGCTTTCGTTGGCAGGATGACGAAAATGAACGCGATTACTTTGAAATCAAAATGACTTATAATGAGCTGACAAGTGACTATGTATTAGAAATTACAGACTTCGCAGAGGCGGACGAAGTTGCTGACATGAAAGAATTGTGGGAGTCGCAAGTGGCGAAATTGAGAAGAACGTGTGGTTTTTAGTTAACTTTCAACTAAAAATTTTCTATGCTACTTTTTTTGTGCTAATTTTGCGTCTTAATTGCACGAACCTATTAAGATGCTACGCATAAAGAAATTAGATATATTTATCGTAAAGAGCTTCCTGATGCTCTTTATAGGTACATTCTTCATCTGTCTCTTCATCTTCATGATGCAGTTTTTGTGGAGATATGTAGACGAGTTAGTCGGAAAGGGATTGGATATGAGTGTGATAGCTCAGTTCTTCTTTTATTCCGCATTGACACTGGTTCCAATATCGTTGCCGTTGGCAATATTGCTGGCTTCTTTAATAACCTTCGGCAACTTTGGCGAACGTTACGAGTTGCTCGCAATGAAAGCTGCGGGTATATCCTTGCTTAAAATTATGCGCCCGCTGGCTTTCTTTGTCTGTGGTTTGGTTGCTGTCTCTTTTTATTTCCAGAATGTCGTGGGGCCTATTGCTCAGACGAAACTATACACACTGATTATTTCGATGAAACAAAAGTCTCCGGAATTGGATATCCCGGAGGGGGTGTTTTATTCGGAAATACCGGATTATAACCTGAAGATAGCCAAGAAGAACCGGAAGACAGGTATGATGTATGATGTGCTGATTTATAATCTGAAAGATGGATTTGAGAACGCACATATTATTTATGCAGATTCCGGACGGATGGAAATGACTGCAGACAAGCAGCATCTCTGGCTGCATTTGTACAGTGGTGATTTATTTGAAAACCTGAGATCACAGAGTATGAAATCTCAGAATGTACCGTATCGTCGGGAAGAATTCCGGGAAAAACATACGATTATTGAGTTTGACTCAGACTTTAATATGGCGGATGCCAGTATTATGAGCAATACATCTGCTGCCAAAGATATGTCGATGCTGCAAGCCTCCATCGACTCAATGAAAATGGTGGGTGATAGTATCGGAAGACAATATTACCGGGAAGTTTCTGAAGGGAATTTCCGTAGCACCTATGGATTGACAAAGGAGGATACGGTCAAGATTATGGAGGCGAATATTACTGAATATAATATCGACAGTCTCTATGAGGTAGCTCCTTTGATGCAGAAGCAGAAGGTGATTTCATCCGCTGCAAGTCGTGCGGAAAACCTGAGCAGTGATATAAACTTCAAGAGTTACACGATGGGTAGCCATGATTATAGTATGCGGAAGCATGAGATAGAGTGGCATAAAAAGATCACTATTTCACTTTCCTGCCTGCTGTTCTTCTTCATTGGTGCCCCATTGGGCGGAATTATCCGTAAAGGAGGACTCGGTATGCCGGTCATCGTTTCGGTGATGGTATTCATCATTTATTATATCATAGATAATACAGGCTATAAGATGGCACGTGACGGCAGATGGGTCGTATGGATGGGAGTGTGGACCAGTAGTGCCGTGCTTGCCCCGTTAGGTGCTTTCCTGACTTACAAATCAAATAAAGACTCTGTAGTGCTCAATGCCGATGCGTATATCAATTGGTTTAAGAAGATTGTCGGTATCCGTAACATACGTCATTTATTCAAGAAAGAGGTGGTGATTCACGATCCGGATTATACTCGCATACCGGGTGATTTGCAGGTGCTTACTGACGAGTGCAAAGAGTATATAGCTAAAAATCGCCTGATGAAAGCCCCGAATTATTTTAAGTTGTGGATGTCGGGCGAGAAGGATGATGAGATGATATCTATCAATGAAAAGTTGGAGACACTCATAGAGGAGATGTCCAATACGAAGTCTGTGACTTTGCTGAACACATTAAACAATTATCCGATTATTTCCGTTTCTGCTCATATACGCCCGTTCCACACCTATTGGCTGAATCTGGCTGCCGGGGTTATTTTCCCTATAGGATTATTCTTTTATTTCCGTATCTGGGCATTCCGTGTCCGGTTGGCGAAAGATATGGAACGGATAATAAAAAACAATGAACAAATTCAATTCATCATACAGAATATTAATAAATAAGTGTTATGGAAGAGATTAAAATGGATAGAATAGAAGATGCGATTGCCGATTTCAAAGAAGGCAAGTTTGTCATTGTAGTGGATGATGAAGATCGTGAAAACGAAGGTGATTTAATCATAGCTGCCGAAAAGATAACTCCTGAGAAAGTTAACTTTATGTTGAAACATGCGCGTGGTGTGCTCTGTGCGCCTATCACGGTGTCGCGTTGTAAAGAACTGGATTTGCCGCATCAGGTTAGTGATAATACTTCTGTATTGGGCACTCCTTTTACAGTGACAATTGACAAACTGGAAGGTTGTAGTACCGGAGTTTCTGCTTCCGACCGTGCTGCTACTATTCAGGCGTTGGCCGATCCTGCTTCTACACCGGCTACTTTCGGACGTCCCGGACATATTAATCCGCTGTATGCACAGGAAAAAGGAGTACTTCGTCGTGCCGGACATACAGAAGCTACCATCGATATGGCACGCCTTGCCGGACTTTACCCTGCAGGTGCTCTGATGGAAATAATGAGCGATGACGGTACGATGGCACGTCTGCCGGAACTTCGTGCAATGGCCGATGAACATGGACTGAAACTGATTTCCATTCATGACTTGATTGCTTATCGTCTGAAACAGGAGTCAATCGTAGAAAAAGGCGTTGAGGTAAATATGCCGACCGAACATGGTATGTTCCGTCTGATTCCTTTCCGTCAGAAATCGAATGGACTGGAGCATATGGCTATATTTAAAGGTACATGGAATGAAGACGAACCTATCTTGGTGCGTGTCCATTCATCTTGCGCTACTGGTGATATTCTTGGCTCACACCGTTGTGACTGTGGCGAGCAGTTGCATAAAGCGATGGAAATGATTGAAAAAGAAGGAAAAGGTGTGGTGGTTTATCTGAATCAGGAAGGCCGTGGTATCGGTTTGATGGAAAAGATGAAAGCATATAAACTTCAGGAAGACGGTATGGATACCGTTGACGCAAACCTTTGCTTAGGACACCTGGCAGATGAACGCGACTATGGAGTAGGAGCCCAGATTCTGCGTGAACTGGGAGTGCACAAAATGAAACTTCTGACAAATAATCCCGTGAAACGTGTAGGGCTGGAAGCCTATGGGCTGGAAATTGTAGAAAATGTACCTGTTGAAACAGTTCCTAATCCTTATAATGAGCGATATCTGAGAACAAAGAAAGAAAGAATGGGACATACATTACATTTTAATAAGTAAAATGCCATTTTGTTTTCATATATCGAATATTATCGCTTATTTTGCAACGAATTTCACTCAACAACAATAAAATAGATACAAAATGAATCAATTATCAGATCGTTTGAACAGCTTGTCGCCGTCGGCGACGCTTGCCATGTCGCAAAAGAGCAACGAACTCAAAGCGCAGGGTATTGATGTTATTAACTTAAGTGTAGGAGAACCGGATTTCAATACTCCTGACCACATCAAAGAAGCTGCGAAGAAAGCCATTGATGATAACTTTTCTCGCTACTCTCCGGTACCGGGTTATCCGGCTTTACGCAATGCGATTGTTGAGAAGCTGAAAAAAGAGAACGGTCTTGAATATACTGCTGCTCAGATTTCTTGTGCCAATGGTGCAAAGCAATCTGTATGTAATGCGATCCTGGTATTGGTAAATCCGGGTGATGAAGTAATTGTACCGGCTCCTTACTGGGTGAGCTATCCGGAAATGGTGAAGATGGCAGAAGGTACTCCTGTCATTGTTTCTGCCGGCATCGAACAAGATTTCAAAATTACTCCGGAACAACTGGAAGCAGCTATTACTCCGAAAACAAAAGCATTGATTCTTTGTTCTCCGTCCAACCCCACAGGTTCTGTTTACAGCAAAGAAGAACTGGCTGGACTGGCAGCCGTGCTGGCTAAGTATCCGCAAGTAGTGGTAATTGCTGACGAGATTTACGAACATATCAATTATATCGGTGCACATCAGAGCATTGCTCAGTTACCGGAAATGAAAGAACGTACAGTGATCGTGAACGGTGTATCCAAAGCCTATGCAATGACCGGGTGGAGAATCGGTTTCATTGCTGGTCCGGAATGGATTGTGAAAGCTTGTAACAAGCTTCAGGGACAATACACTTCGGGTCCTTGCTCGGTATCTCAGAAAGCTGCCGAGGCTGCTTACGTAGGTACACAAGAACCGGTGAAAGAAATGCAGAAGGCATTTGAACGTCGTCGTGACCTGATTGTGAAGTTGGCTAAAGAAGTGCCGGGTTTCGAAGTAAACGTACCGCAAGGTGCTTTCTATCTGTTCCCGAAATGTAGCTACTTCTTCGGAAAGAGCAACGGCGAACGTAAAATTGAAAACTCGGACGACCTGGCAATGTACCTGCTTGAAGATGCTCATGTAGCTTGTGTAGGCGGTACTTCCTTTGGTGCTCCTGAATGTATTCGTATGAGCTACGCTACAAGTGATGAAAACATTGTAGAAGCTATCCGTCGAATCAAGGAAGCATTGGCTAAATTGAAATAAGCAATCTTAGAGAATATAGAACGGTAGGCTATCTCCTGAAAAAGAAAGTCTACCGTTTTTTTATGTAATTTCCTTTTGTCCGTAGCGATAAAATAAAAAAAGGCTGCCTTCCGTAGAAAGCAGCCTATACTTTTTTGTAGATTGTATTATTCAGCCGGGTGAATAGCTTCAGACGGGCAAACGTCTGCGCAAGTTCCACAGTCAGTACATACATCTGGGTTGATAGAATAGATATCACCTTCAGAGATAGCTTCTACCGGACACTCGTCGATACAAGTTCCGCAAGCAATACAATCGTCACTAATTACGTAAGCCATTTTTTTAAGATTTAAATTATTAGTACTAATTCGTTCGGCAAAAATAAAGCTTTTATTCATTACTTGGTATGCTTCTTTGATTAAATTGACTTAATTTGTACGTCTTCTAAATAAGCAACCTCCCTATTATGTGCTATATTTTTCGTATTTTTGCAGCCAAATTACTAATATATAGCGATTATGCCTTTAAATTTACCCGATAAGCTTCCTGCAATAGAATTATTGAAGGAAGAGAATATTTTCGTAATTGATACTTCGCGTGCTACGCAACAGGATATTCGTCCGTTGCGGATTGTGATTCTGAACCTGATGCCGTTGAAGATTACAACGGAAACAGACTTGGTGCGGCTGCTCTCGAATACGCCTCTCCAGGTAGAAATCTCGTTTATGAAGATCAAGAGTCATACATCCAAGAATACGCCGATAGAACATATGCAAACGTTCTATACCGACTTCGAGCAAATGCGTAACGAGAAATACGACGGCATGATCATCACCGGTGCTCCTGTGGAACAGATGGACTTCGAGGAGGTGACTTATTGGGAGGAAATTACCGAAATATTTGATTGGGCACGTACGCACGTGACGTCTACCTTATATATATGCTGGGCTGCGCAAGCCGGACTGTATCATCACTACGGAGTTCCCAAGTATTCACTGGACCAGAAAATGTTCGGTATCTTCGAACATCGGGTGTTGGAACCTTTCCATTCTATCTTCCGCGGCTTTGACGATTGCTTCTATGTGCCGCATAGCCGCCATACGGAAGTACGCAGGGAAGATATCCTCAAAGTGCCGGAACTGACATTGCTTTCCGAATCGAAAGATGCGGGCGTTTATATGGCTATGGCACGTGGCGGACGTGAGTTCTTCGTGACCGGACACTCGGAATACTCTCCCTATACCTTGGATACGGAATATCGTCGTGATCTGGGTAAAGGACTGCCGATCGAAATTCCCCGTAACTATTACGTAGATGATGATCCGGACAAAGGTCCGTTGGTCCGTTGGCGCGCTCATGCCAACCTTTTGTTCTCCAACTGGCTGAACTACTTTGTTTATCAGGAAACGCCTTACAACATTAATGATATTGAATGATCAAGCAGCGTAAAATAGAACTTCTCGCCCCGGCGAAGAATCTGGAATGTGGTATCGAAGCTATCAATCACGGAGCAGATGCCGTATATATCGGTGCACCTAAATTTGGCGCCCGTGCAGCGGCTGTGAATTCTCTGGAAGATATCGAAGCGTTGGTAAAACATGCTCACTTGTATAATGCCCGTATCTATGTCACAGTCAATACGATTCTGAAAGAAGAAGAGTTGAAAGAGACGGAGGAGATGATCCATGCCCTGTATCGGGTTGGCGTGGATGCCCTGATTGTGCAGGATATGGGAATCACGAAACTGAATCTTCCGCCGATACCTCTTCATGCCAGTACGCAGATGGACAATCGGACACCGGAAAAGGTGAAGTTCCTTTGGGAAGCGGGTTTCCGTCAGGTTGTTCTGGCACGGGAACTGTCGATTCGTGAAATAAGGAAGATACACGAAATTTGTCCCGAAGTTCCGCTGGAAGTATTTGTACACGGGGCGCTTTGCGTAAGCTATAGCGGTCAGTGCTACGTTAGTCAGGCTTGTTTCGGGCGCAGTGCGAATCGGGGAGAGTGTGCGCAGTTTTGCCGCTTGCCTTTCAGTCTTGTCGATTCGGAAGGAAAAGTGATTGTGAAAGACAAGCACTTGCTCTCTTTGAAAGATATGAATCAGAGTGATGAACTGGAACGGTTGCTGGATGCCGGAGCTTCCTCATTCAAAATAGAAGGACGTCTGAAAGATGTGTCTTATGTGAAGAATGTAACGGCTGCCTATCGTCAGAAACTAGATGCTATCTTTGCCCGCCGACCGGAATATGTGCGCGCTTCTTCCGGCACTTGCCGTTTCGATTTTAAACCGCAGCTGGACAAGAGTTTCAGTCGTGGATTTACTCATTACTTCCTGCATGGACGCAGTGAGGATATTTTTTCTTTTGATACTCCGAAATCATTGGGAGAGGAGATGGGTACAATGAAAGAAGCCCGTGGCAACTTTCTGACCGTTGCCGGACTGAAATCATTTAATAACGGAGACGGTGTCTGCTATATTGATGAACAGGGACGTTTGCAGGGATTCCGGATTAATCGGGTGGATGGAAACAAACTTTATCCTCAGGAAATGCCCCGCATCAAGCCCCGTACCAAGCTCTATCGCAACTTCGATCAGGAGTTTGAACGCATACTTTCCCGCAAGTCGGCCGAACGGAAGATTGCCGTTAACATACTGCTTGCAGACAACAACTTCGGTTTCTCTCTGACACTGACGGATGAGGACGATAACAGCGTTACGCTCACTCTGCCTCGTGAGAAAGAGCCGGCTCGGACTCCACAGGCTGATAACTTGAAGACGCAGCTTGCTAAATTGGGTAACACGCCTTTCGAAGCGGAAAAGATCGAGATCTCTTTCTCGGAGAATTGGTTCTTACCGGCTTCTGTTTTGGCGGACTTCCGCCGCCAGGCGATAGAAAAGCTGATTGCTGTCCGACGTATCAATTATCGTCAGGAACTGGCTGTCTGGAAGCCGACTTCACATGATTATCCGCAGGCTGCACTTACTTATTTGGGAAACGTGATGAACACCCGTGCAGCTTCTTTTTATCGGGAACATGGAGTGCAGCAAGTGGCTGAGGCTTATGAAAAGGAACGGGTGGAAGATGCCGTGCTGATGTTCTGCAAACACTGCCTGCGTTATAGCATGGGCTGGTGCCCTATCCATCAGCGAGTGCGCTCGCCTTATAAAGAGCCCTATTATCTGGTATCGAATGACGGAAAACGTTTCCGCCTTGAATTCGATTGCAAAAACTGTCAAATGAAAGTAAAAGCGGCACAATGAAACGATTCCCCGGCAGAGATATGCGGAGTTTAACGGAGCTTGTTCTTGGCAGAGATAAGTTTCGTACAGCTTTGTGCTGTTCTGTCGTGGGGATGTTGCTGACTCTGCTGTTCCTTTCATCCTGTCACTATACGCGTCCCGATCTTACTTCCGAGGAACTGTCGGAGAAGACAAGAGATTCTCTGAACTATCTTTATGACCGGCATTATACCTGGAATACGAATCTGGAAGTAACCACCGACTCGGTAACAATGGAGTGCCTGCCCATCAAGGACACCTACATTGCATTGTATAAAGGAGATCGGGTGGTTGTTGCCGAGTTTGCCATTCACCCTGCCGATAGTGTGGACAGTGTCTGGGTAAAGCTGGCGCATACACAAGAGGAGCAGGGGTGGATACGTGAAACAGAATTGAAAGAATCGTTTGTGCCGACGGACAGTATTTCGCAGGCTATCCATTTTTTCAGTGATACGCATGCTTCTTATTTCATGATTATCTTCGCGTTGTTTGTCGGAGTCTATCTGTTTCGCGCTTTCCGCCGGAAGCAGTTGCAGCTGGTCTATTTTAATGATATTGACAGTGTCTATCCGTTGTTTCTTTGCCTGTTGATGGCTTTCAGTGCGACGGTTTACGAATCAATGCAGGTCTTTGTGCCGGATACGTGGGAACATTTCTATTTCAATCCCACCTTATCGCCTTTTAAAGTGCCTTTTATACTTTCAGTCTTTTTGTTGAGCATCTGGTTGTTTCTGATTGTCGCTTTGGCGGTGCTTGATGACCTGTTCCGGCAGTTGACTCCCGCCGCTGCGGTCTTTTATCTGCTGGGACTGATGTCCAGTTGTATTTTCTGCTATTTCTTCTTTATCCTGATGACACATATTTATATCGGTTATTTGTTCCTTGCATTCTTTATCTGGGTTTTTGCGAAGAAGGTGCATCGGAATATCAGCTATAAGTATCGTTGCGGACATTGTGGGGAGAAGTTGAAGGAGAAAGGTATTTGCCCCCATTGCGGAGCGATTAATGAATAATCTTTTATATCTTGTTTTTATATTCAAATCATACTTCTGAATGATGGAAATCAGACTTACCGAATTGAAAGATCTCCCTTTGGTGATGGAGATTTATGATTATGCCCGTGCTTTTATGCGTGCCAATGGGAATGCAACCCAATGGATTGACGGCTATCCGTCCGAATCATTTATCCGTCAGGAGATAGAAGACGGTCATAGTTTTGTCTGTACGGACGAACAAGGGGAAATATTGGGAACTTTCTGCTTTATATTAGGCGAAGATCCTACTTATCTGAATATTTATGAAGGTGCATGGCTTAATGACGAACCTTACGGTGTCATCCACCGGATGGCTGCCAGCGGTAAAAGGAAAGGCGTATCGGAAGCCTGTCTGAACTGGTGCTTTGAACATTTTGAGAATATCCGTGTGGATACACATCGGGATAACAAAGTTATGCAGCATATTCTGGCGAAATACGGCTTTCAGCGCTGTGGCATCATCTATGTCAAGAACGGGACAGAGCGCATTGCTTATCAAAGAATACTTTAATTGTGCGCTACCTTTCTCATGCAGTCTGTTCATAGATAAGTTGTTAGTCCATATAGATCAAGCATCAGTATTATATGGAGCAAGCGTTGGTTTCCTCGGAGGAAACGGCAGTTCCCTTTAAAAGGAACGGTCGTTTCCATTAAAAGGAACGGCCGTTCCCTCACCGGGAAACGACAGTTTCCATTGCAGGAAATGATAGGAAACTATAAGTTGTTGAGATCTAGCTATATAGAGTTCTGTTGGCAATGTTATAGAGCTCATGTTCATGCCCGTACGGTTTTGAGCTAAATGATAGTCAGCTGACCATTCAGCAGATCAGCGAACAGCTGAACTTCTCGAATCAATCATTCTTCGGGAAGTTCTTTAAGCGCTGTGCTGGTATGTCTCCAAAGGACTATATGAACAGTTGATCTGTTATTTCTTAGAATCGGCAGCGGAGATCTATTCCGAATTGTACGGGACGTCCTTTCTGCATAAATCCTTTGTTCATCGTTTCAAAGTAGAAGGCTGCATAGTCTTTGTCCAGGAAGTTACGTGCCCAGAAGCTGATCATTGCATTCCCTTTTTCAAGATTTGCACGCCAGTTCAGTGTGCCGTAAAAAGATTGGCTAACATCATTCAGTTCCGTCCAGTAGATGCGTCCGGCAGCATTGTAGTTTGCTTGGAATACAACACGGTCGAAGATGGAACGGGAGCTACAGGTGATGGCGTATTCTCCTCCGATATTAAGCGTATGCTTGGGGACGAAGGGAACATATTTGCCGTTGTAGTCAGCTTTTACTGTTAGGTTGCCATCTTTGTCTGCTTCATTTATAATATAGTCGGTAAAGGTGGCGTACGTATATCCGTAACTTGCGTTCAGACTTAGTTCGTTGGTCAGGCTGGCGCGGAGGGATGCTTCTGCACCGTAGCTGTTGCTTTTGCCTGCATTGATTGTGGTACGTCCAAGACCGCTGCCGATAAATTGAGAGAGTTGCTGGTCACGGGTATCCATATAGAAAGCTGCAAGGTCGGCCCAGAGTTTTCCTTCCCACAAAGTGAGATGAGTACCCACCTCATAATTCCATGAATATTCCGGTTTATAGGTTGTTGCATCTTTTACTTCGGGTATAGCAGGCATTTTGTCTCCTATCATTCCTTCAATCAATGTGCTGTATTTTTCGAACTCCGCGCTTTTTTTAATGGCTTCTACCATCGAGTGCGCCTGTTGCCCGGTGATTATATCAGAAAACATTTGGACGTTATAGCCTCCCGAACGGTAACCCTTGGATACTGTAGCGTAAACGTTATTGCCTTTTCTCCATTCGTATTGTAAGGCAAACTTGGGTAATAATTGGACATAATCTTCAGATAGTTTACCATTGTAGGCAGCATCTGCTATCAGGTCTTTGGCGGTAATAACCATAGGGCCCATGGCAAAGTTGAAGTCGAAGTTGAGTGGGTCGCTTGCCGAATTGTACTTCATACTCATCTTTTCGTAGTCCAGACGAAGACCTACAGTGAAGGATAGTCCTTTGGTAAAAAGGTTATTGAAGGTTGATTGATGAAAAATGGCTCCGTTCCATATTGGAGTATCAAAGTTGCCACTGACTCTTAACGTAGGGTTAAGAACACTCATGCTCATCTTAGGTGCTTTATTCCCTAAATTTTCAAAGATGCTGTTGGTATTTCCTTCAATAGTTTCTTTTACCCCGTCTTCTTTGAAGGTAACCGGACCGTCTGTATTCAATGTCTGATAGAATCCAAAGATACCTGTTGTCCATTCCCACTTACGGTTGGGCTTCGATTTAAGCACAATTTCTTCTGAAATAGTATTTAGTTTCTGCTTCTGGGTAAGATTGAATATGTTCTTTTCAGTAAAGTCCTGGTCGAGAAACATTCGGTCTTTCAGATGCTGATAACCGGTAACAGCGCTTAGGATGAAATTCTTGGCTTGATATTCGACATTAAATCCTGCATTCAGCAGGTTACGGTAGTAGTTGCTTCTATCATTATATGCAATCTTTCCGATCATTTCTTCCCGTTCTTCAGTCTTTCCCTTGTTGACGCCTTCCTGGGTGATGCCTGTGTAAAAGTAAGGATATCCTCCTTGGTCACTATATTCGTAGCTGACATTCAAGTCTAGTTTAAGGTTATCTTTCGGCAGATAAATACCTCTGAACCGTCCACCTCCTGCATTGCCTTTGTCTACCCGTTCATTATTGCGTGTAGAGTTTTGATAGAATCCTCCGGTATGTTCGTAGAATCCTCCGGTAGAAAAGGCGAATTGGTCGGATATACGGTGGTAATGTGTTAACGATACATTGTAGTCATTATAAGTTGCTGCTCCCATACGGATATCTGTACCTTGATATGTGAAAGGTGACTTGGTGTGTACCTTGATCAGCCCGCCCATTGTATTACGTCCATACAAAGTTCCTTGCGGACCGCGGAGTACATCAATACGTTCTATGTCGGAGTAGTTGAAATCGAAAGCTGATTTATCAATATAGGGGATGTTGTCTACATAGAGTCCGATAGCCGGTGTGTTGATACGTGAACCAATCCCCCGAATATAGATAGAAGTAGTCAGCTTTGATCCATACTCCGGAATGAAAATATTCGGAATGAGTCCGGATAATCTTTTCACGGAGTTCACTTGGTTAGCCTGCATGTCTTTCTGTGACAATACAGTTGTAGCTGCCGACAGCTCACGTAGTTTCCGGTTTTCTTTCGGAGTGGCGATCACTACCACTTCTTCGATGTCTACTACTTTAAGAGAATCTTTAGGGAAATCTTCAGCCCATGTTGTTCCTGTCGTCAGGAGTGCGAGGGCAATCATAATATTCTTTGTTTTCATTCGCAGTTAATTTGTCTGGTGCAAAGTAACGGCAAATATATAAGGTAGGCAATCCTCATTTATTAGGATTATGCTTCATTTTTTAAGAAGTCAGATTCGGTCCGCCTCTATGTATCCGTTCATTACTGCATAGATGGTTAATCCTGATACAGACTTGATTCCAAGTTTTTCCGTGATATTTTTCCTGTGGGTGATGACGGTAGTCAGACTGATATTCAGTTTGTCGGCAATTTCTTTGTTGATTAATCCTTTGGTAATCAGAACCAGTACTTCTATCTCACGGGCAGATAAGATTTCCTGATGTACCTCCGGCATGGCAATCGGGGGCATATCTTTTACAGGATAGCCGTTGTGGTGTGCATGTTGATGAAGCTTCAAAAGACTTTTCACCAGTTTCTCTTCGGGTTCGTAGATATTGAGTACAGGCACACCCGACAGTTGGAATTGCGGGCTGTCACTGGCCAGCACAATTGTTTTCCGCTTTCGGGGGAGGAAGAAGGCATTGTGTTCAACATAGATTTGCGCCGAGATGAAGTAATGGGCATACATGTCCGGGGTATCATCCATTAGTTCACTGAAACTATGGAAAGTACGGATAGTTGCCATTGGAATAATTTCTTCCAATATACTTTTCAGTCCGAGACAAGTGAGGGTATTGGACTCGATAATGGCTATTTCAGGTTTGTAGTTCATTTGACCGTAGAATATTTATTAATGATTGATATAATTAGCTACCGCTTCCGCACACCGTTCTCCATCGACTCCTGCCGAAACAATTCCACCTGCATACCCTGCACCTTCTCCGCAGGGAAACAGTCCGCGAACAGTGACGTGCTGTAACGTCTCCTTATCCCGTACGATGCGGACTGGCGAAGAAGTGCGGGTTTCCACACCAATCATCACCGCTTCATTCGTAAGGAAACCGTGACTGGTACGCCCAAACTGCTGAAAACCGAGAGATAATCTTTTGCTGATAAAATCCGGCATCCAAAAATGAAGCGGAGAAGAAATCAGCCCCGGACTGTAGGAAGATTCCGGTAAATCAAAACTTAATTTCTTGCGAGTAAAGTCCAGCATACGTTGCGCCGGTGCCGTTTGGCGCCTGCCACCCTGCAACCAGCATTGACGTTCCAACTCCTCCTGAAAGTGAAGGGGAGTAAGTTGAGTCTTGAGAGTTGAGAGCTGAGAATTGCTCAGCAATGGATTAATGGCTAATAACTGCGCATTTTGTTGCGCAGCCAACTCTCCACTCTCCATTTTCAACTCTCCACTTATAAAATCTTCCGGTTGAATCTCTACCACCATTCCTGAGTTACTCCAACGCGATCCGCGGTTAGAAGGAGACATTCCGTTTACTACAACTTGTTCCGGTCCGCTGGCGGCAGGAACAACGAAACCGCCGGGACACATACAGAAGCTATAAACTCCTCTGCCTTCAGCTTGTGTCACGAAGTTGTATTCGGCAGCAGGAAGGTATTTCCCCCGCCCGTTCTTATTGTGGTATTGTATCTGGTCGATCAGCATAGCCGGATGTTCCAGCCGGACACCGACAGCGATTCCTTTGGCTTCTATCGTAACACCGTTTGCAGCCAGCCAGCGATATACATCCCTTGCGGAATGTCCGGTTGCCAGTATCACAGGACCGAGAAAAGTCTTTCCTGTGTTGGTTTCAATACCTTTGATTTCGTTGTTCTCAATAATCAGTGCATCCATTCTGGTCTGAAAATGCACCTCTCCACCACACTCGATAATCGTATTCCGCATATTCTCAATGACACGCGGGAGTTTGTCTGTCCCAATGTGAGGATGGGCATCGGCCAGTATAGCCGCAGAAGCTCCGTGCTGACAGAATACATTCAGTATCTTGTCTATATTTCCTCTTTTCTTGCTACGGGTGTAAAGTTTTCCATCCGAATAGGCTCCTGCGCCTCCTTCGCCAAAACTATAGTTCGATTCCGGATCTACGGTATGTTCTCTGCTGATTTGTGCCAGATCTTTTTTCCGTTCGCGCACATCTTTTCCCCGTTCTACGATAACCGGACGTAGTCCGAGTTCGATGAGGCGTAAGGCGGCAAACAGTCCGCCGGGACCGGCACCTACTACGATAACCTGTGGCTTGCCTTCCACATTATTATATATAGTGCGTTCGTATTCATCCTCCTTGGGCATCTCATTAATGTATGCCCGTACCTTCAGGTTGACAAAGATAGTCCGTTGACGTGCATCGATGCTCCGTTTCAGTATTCGGGTAGCAGTGATATTACGCAGGTTAATGCCTTTTTCTTTAGATATATATTCTTTCAGTCGCTGTTCGTTTGCTGCGATTTCGGGAAGGATGCGGAGTTGGTATTCTTGTGTCATGGATTTATATTAATTAAAACTTATCCGAAGAGTGCTCTGAATGCCTCTTCCACCTTTCTTACAGGTACTAATTCTATTTTTAGTTTTTGGGTGTCAATCCCTTGCAGGTTATACTTAGGAAGCAGGAACCGTTTGAATCCTAACTTTTCCGCTTCTCCGATTCGCTGCTCTATTCGATTCACGGGGCGTATCTCTCCCGACAGACCGATTTCTCCTGCCATACAGACTTCCGGTTCGACAGCCGCATCCATATTGGAAGAAAGGATGGCACTGATCACTGCCAGGTCAATAGCCGGATCATTCACCTTCAATCCTCCTGCAATATTCAGAAACACATCTTTCTGCGCAAGCTTGAAGCCTACACGCTTTTCGAGAACAGCCAGAAGCATATTCATTCTCCGTATATCGAAGCCGGTTGCCGACCGTTGAGGATTTCCATAGACGGCAGAACTCACCAACGCCTGTGTCTCAATCAGGAACGGGCGTACTCCCTCGATAGCAGAAGCAATCGCTACTCCGCTCATCCCTTCATGATCCTGACTTAACAATAACTCCGAAGGATTGCTGACCTGACGTAATCCGTCCTGACGCATTTCGTAAATACCTAGTTCGGCAGTGCTTCCGAATCGGTTCTTGATGCTTCGCAGAATACGGTACATATAATGCTGGTCTCCTTCAAACTGGAGAACTGTATCTACAATATGCTCCAGTACCTTTGGGCCTGCAATACTGCCTTCTTTATTTATATGTCCGATCAGCAGGACCGGTGTATGCGTTTCCTTGGCAAAACGGAGAATCGATGCCGAACATTCCCTTACCTGGGCAATGCTTCCGGGAGATGATTCAATATTTTCCGTGGAAATAGTCTGTATGGAGTCGATAATGACCAGGTCGGGACTGGTGTTCTTGATATGCACGTAAATCTGTTCAAGTGAAGTCTCACAAACGATCAGACAGTCGCTGGAGACTTCCGAAAGGCGGTCGGCGCGTAGTTTCAGCTGTCGTGCGCTCTCTTCACCGGATACATAGAGAATCTTCTTGTCCGGCATACGCAAGACAGTCTGCATGACGAGTGTCGATTTTCCGATTCCCGGTTCGCCGCCGATCAAAACCAGAGAGCCGGGCACAAGTCCTCCGCCCAATACACGATTCAGTTCGTCGTCGTGCATATTGATGCGCGGCTCATCATCGGCTTCTATTTCGCTGAGGATAACAGGTTTCGCTTTCTGCGTCTCGATGCCCGATACCGGACGGCGGTTGGTCGTTTCTTTCCGTACGATTTCTTCTACATACGTATTCCATTCTCCGCACGACGGACACTTACCCACCCATTTGGGTGATTCCTGTCCGCAGTTACTGCATACATATACGGTTTTTTCTTTTGCCATTTTCTTTTTCCTTTAATATAAGAACCCGAATGCCCATAACGGAATTTTGTTTCCTGCTGAATATTCTATATCATCTGCGGCTATAAATGCCTTTTTGCTGCCAGCTATCTGTTTTCCGTCCTTACTTTTTCCGCCAACTTCTATCGTGTATTTGCTGTCTATCGTGTAGTCTGCACTACGTGTACAGTATTCTACTCTATGCAGATAAGAAAGTTGGTTCACCATAAATACTTCTCTCAATGTGCCTTTGTTCACATCCTTGAAAGTCAGCGCATAAAGTAAATTGGTATTTTCCATGTATATCTTATCCGGTTTTTGTAGCTTTTTGATAGAGTCATTGTCCGAATAAAGAAGATGAATTAACTTGGCTCTGTCCAAATATTGCAGATAGGCCAGAATGGTGGTACGCGAGAGTTCTGCCAGGGCAGAGAGCTTAGTGATATCCACCATAAACGGAACTTCGGAGGAAAGGATGCCTAACAGGCTTTTCAATTTCCGTACATTACTGATATCTACTCCGCATTGTTGGGGAAGTTCAATCTCAAGTATCAAATTCGTTATATTCTCGATTCGTGTATAATACTCTGCATTTCCTTCCAGATAAAAAGGATAATACCCATGTTTCAGATAATCCTCAAAATGAGCCAGTGGTCTGCACTGAGAGTTGACCTCATTGCAAATTCCGTCACTGCTCTCCAAGATCTCTTCCAATGTATAGGGACGGATATGAATCTGATGAAATAGCTTTAGATATTCACGGTAAGAGAGTCCTTGCATATTGTATGATATGCATCGGCGTGACAAATCTGCTTCTGCATTCAGAAGTTGAAGTAAGGAGGAGCCTGTGAATACTATTTTCAGTTCGGGAAACTCGTCATATATATTTTTAATCTCCTTGCTCCAGGATGGATATTTATGTACTTCATCCAGAAAGAGACATTTTCCTCCTTTCAGATAAAACTGTTCAGCCAATTCGCTAAGCGTATGTTGAGTGAAATACAGACTATCCAGGCTTGTGTATAAAGCGCTCTGACTATCGTTTGCATAATGAAGTTTCAGGTACTGAAGCATTAAAGTCGTTTTTCCGACTCCACGTGCTCCGCGGATGGCAATCAGTCGGTTATCCCAATTGATTGTATCCATTAAGCTCCTGATATAAGTAGTGGAAGTGGCTGTTAGTAACCTTTTATATCTTCTGATTAGTGTATCCATATCCTTATTTGTTTTCTATGGAATACAAAAATAGGCATAATTTGTTCAACGCGCAAAACAAATTCGGATAAAATTTGTTCAATGCATTAAACAAAAGGTCCTTATAAAGTGATCTCACCAGCTATCGACCGATTCATACAATCACGAACCTCATCCGGAGTATATCCGTGTCCCAATAAGAACATCAATTTAGTCACGGCCGACTCTGTCGTACTGTCATATCCGGAGACCACTCCTGCCTGTAGCAGCTGGTACCCTGTTTCGTAACGTTCCATCTCCACCATTCCGGCATTGCATTGGGTTACATTGACAATGACAATCCCCTGCGCACTGGCCTGACAAAGCCTGCGGATAAACCATTCCTTTCGGGGAGCATTGCCGGAACCATACGTTTCGAGTACGACCGCTTTTAATCCTTTGGTCCCTAACATCGTAGCTATTACATTCTCCTGAATGCCGGGGAATAACTTGAGAACCACGATGTTCGTATCCAATAAATAATGTGGCACTAACTCCTGCTTGCTTTTGTTGACATGAATCTGTGCCTGATTATATTTAATGTGAATACCCGCTTCCGCCAATACCGGATAATTGAATGAACGGAATGCGTTGAAGTTTTCGGCGTTCATCTTTGTCGTACGGTTTCCCCTCATCAGATGATTCTCAAAGAAGATACAGACTTCCGGAACGAGTGCTTTCCCGTCCTTATCCTGTGCGGCGGCAATTTCGATACTTGTCATCAGGTTTTCCTTTCCGTCCGTGCGGAGCACCCCTATCGGGAGTTGGGAACCCGTAAGGATCACAGGTTTGTCCAGTCCTTCCAGCATAAAACTCAGGGCGGAGGCTGTATAAGCCATCGTATCCGTTCCGTGCAAAATGACGAAGCCATGATAGAGATCATAGTTCTCATGAATAATGTGTACCAGCTTTCTCCACATATCGGGTTCCATGTCCGAAGAGTCCATCGGAGGGTCAAACTGATAAGTATCAATCGGGAAGTTGAATTTTTGCAATTCGGGGATATGCCTTTGGAGTTGCTCGAAGTTGAAGTTCTCCAATGCGCCTGTTGCGGTGTTTTCAATCATTCCAATTGTTCCACCGGTGTATATTAACAATACGGAAGTATTTAACGGGGTCATATGCTGGTTTTATGCTGTTGTTTTTGCAAATATAATAATATAAACGATATATAAATAGCAAAATGTCATAAAAGTGCAGGACTTTTATGGGAGGAAAAAGAGACGGGATGTTCTTTTTATCAGAAAAAAACCGAAAAAAGTGATAGATTGAACGTTTTTATTATTACTTTTGCGACACTTATCAAAAACAATGGTAGAAACAGAGACTATGATGAAGTACTATCCACATACAGTCACATCCATGTGTACCATGACCCTTTGGGGTTAATGGATAGTATTTGTGTATCTACGTGATTCACGCCTGTGTAAGTAGGCAAAACTCAAATTTAATTTTTTCGTAAACAACCAATCACCCTGTAATAACTATACTCGAGGGGATTGTATTTAAATATGTATCTTCATGAAAGTAATGAAATTCGGCGGAACGTCCGTAGGTTCCGTGAACAGCATTTTAAGTGTAAAGAGAATTGTAGAGTCGGCCGGCGAGCCGGTAATTGTAGTTGTTTCCGCGTTAGGGGGCATCACTGACAAATTGATTAATACATCGAAGATGGCGGCAGCCGGAGATTCGGCCTACGAAGGAGAGTTCCGCGAAATCGTCTATCGTCATGTGGAGATGATTAAAGAAGTGATACCTGCCGGAGCAGGGCAAGTGGCATTGCAACGTCAGATTGGCGAATTGCTGAATGAGTTGAAAGACATTTTCCAGGGTATCTATCTGATCAGAGACCTTTCCCCGAAAACATCGGATACCATTGTCAGCTATGGCGAACGTCTTTCGTCCATCATCGTTGCCGAACTGATCGATGAGGCAAAATGGTTTGATTCACGTACTTTTATCAAGACTGAAAAGAAGCATAATAAACATACGATTGATGCCGATCTGACTAATCAGTTGGTAAAAGAGGCTTTCCATTCCATTCCGAAAGTGTCGTTGGTTCCCGGATTTATTTCTTCGGATAAGGTGTCGGGAGACGTAACGAATCTCGGTCGTGGTGGTTCGGATTATACGGCTGCCATTATTGCCGCAGCGCTCGATGCCAGCAGTCTGGAGATATGGACCGATGTAGACGGCTTTATGACTGCCGATCCGCGTGTGATCTCAACAGCTTATACTATTTCCGAACTGAGCTATGTAGAAGCAACCGAACTCTGTAACTTCGGTGCGAAAGTTGTTTATCCGCCGACGATCTATCCGGTATGTCATAAGAATATTCCTATTATAATAAAGAATACGTTCAATCCTGACGGAGTGGGAACAGTTATCAAGCAAGAGACTTCCAATCCGCAGAGTAAGGCCATTAAAGGTATTTCCTCTATCAATGATACGAGTCTGATCACTGTTCAGGGGCTGGGTATGGTAGGTGTGATCGGTGTAAACTACCGTATCTTCAAGGCTTTGGCAAAGAATGGAATCAGTGTATTCCTTGTTTCGCAGGCTTCATCAGAGAACAGTACCTCTATCGGTGTTCGGAACGCTGATGCCGATCTGGCTTGTGAAGTGCTGAATGAAGAATTTGCGAAAGAGATCGAGATGGGAGAGATTTCTCCGATCCTTGCAGAGAGAAATCTGGCTACGGTGGCAATCGTTGGCGAGAATATGAAGCATACACCGGGTATAGCAGGGAAGCTCTTCGGTACACTGGGACGTAATGGTATCAATGTAATCGCTTGTGCGCAGGGAGCTTCGGAAACCAACATTTCTTTTGTTGTCGATTCCAAGTCATTGCGTAAATCTCTGAACGTTATCCATGACTCTTTCTTCCTGTCCGAATATCAGGTATTGAATCTCTTTATCTGTGGTATCGGTACGGTTGGCGGCAGTCTGGTAGAACAGATTCGTTGCCAGCAACAGAAACTGATGATGGAGAACGGATTGAAGTTGCACGTCGTAGGTATCATCGATGCTGCGAAAGCCATGTTCAGTCGTGAGGGATTTGACCTTGCCAATTTCCGTGAGGAGTTGCAGAAGAAAGGCAAGGATAGTAACTTGCAGACGATCCGTGACGAAATAGTCGGAATGAATATCTTCAACTCCGTATTCGTGGATTGTACGGCAAGCCCCGACATTGCATCACTTTACAAAGACCTTTTACAGCACAACGTTTCCGTAGTGGCAGCCAATAAGATCGCTGCGTCTTCGGCTTACGAGAACTATCGCGAACTGAAAACGATTGCCCGTCAACGGGGTGTGAAGTACTTGTTTGAAACAAACGTAGGTGCGGGACTGCCGATTATCAATACCATCAACGACCTGATTCACAGTGGTGATAAGATACTGAAGATTGAAGCTGTACTTTCGGGTACATTGAACTATATCTTTAATAAGATCAGCGCTGACATTCCTTTCAGCCGCACGATCAAGATGGCACAGGAAGAACGCTATTCCGAACCGGACCCGCGTATCGACCTGAGCGGAAAAGACGTGATCCGCAAACTGGTGATTCTGGCACGTGAAGCCGGATATCACATCGAGCAGGAAGACGTAGAAAAGAATCTCTTTGTCCCGAACGACTTCTTCGAAGGTTCGCTGGATGACTTCTGGAAACGAGTGCCGAGCCTCGACGCAGACTTCGAAGCCCGTCGTCAGGTATTGGAGAAAGAACATAAACATTGGCGCTTTGTTGCCAAACTGGAAGACGGAAAAGCCTCTGTCGGCCTGCAGGAAGTGGGTGCCAACCATCCGTTCTACGGACTGGAAGGCAGCAACAACATCATCTTGCTGACTACGGAACGCTATAAAGAATATCCGATGATGATTCAAGGATACGGTGCCGGTGCCGGAGTAACGGCTGCGGGAGTATTCGCTGATATCATGAGTATCGCAAACGTTTAAATAAGGGGTGTTAAAATGAAGCATATTATCATACTGGGAGACGGAATGGCCGACTGGCCAGTGAAGTCATTGGGGGACAAGACGCTCCTGCAATATGCGAAGACGCCTTATATGGATAAGTTAGCCCGCATGGGACGCAATGGACGTTTGATAACTGTTGCCGAAGGTTTCCATCCGGGTAGTGAGGTTGCCAATATGTCCGTGTTGGGATATAATCTTCCGAAAGTGTACGAAGGACGCGGGCCGCTCGAAGCAGCCAGTATCGGTGTAGACCTGAAACCGGGAGAAATGGCGATGCGTTGTAATCTGATTTGTGTGGAAGGAGATATTCTGAAGAATCACTCTTCCGGACATATATCTACGGAAGAAGCGGATGTACTGATCCAGTATCTGCAAGAGAAGCTGGGGAATGACCGCGTACGCTTCCATACAGGAGTTCAGTATCGTCATCTGCTTGTTATCAAGGGGGGGGATAAAGAACTGGATTGCACCCCTCCGCACGATGTCCCGTTGAAGCCTTTCCGCCCGTTAATGGTGAAACCCTTAGTGCCGGAAGCGCAGGAAACGGCGGACCTTATCAATGATCTTATTCTTAAATCACAGGAACTGCTGAAGAACCATCCGTTGAATCTGAAACGGATGTCGGAAGGCAAGGACCCTGCAAACAGCATCTGGCCCTGGAGCCCCGGCTATCGTCCGCAGATGCCTGCTTTCTCCGAAACCTTTCCGCAAGTAAAGAAAGGAGCAGTTATTTCGGCTGTCGACTTGATTAACGGAATCGGATATTATGCCGGCTTACGCCGCATTGCGGTAGAGGGAGCCACCGGACTGTATAATACAAATTATGAGAATAAAGTAGCTGCCGCTCTGGAAGCACTGAAGACGGACGATTTCGTTTATCTTCATATCGAGGCCAGTGATGAGGCGGGACACGAAGGGGATATCGACCTGAAACTCCTGACGATAGAGAACCTCGACAAACGTGCTGTAGGTCCTATCTACGAAGCAGTGAAGGACTGGGACGAGCCTGTGGCGATTGCCGTATTGCCCGACCATCCTACTCCCTGCGAACTTCGCACCCATACTTCCGACCCTATACCGTTCCTTATCTGGTATCCGGGCATCGAACCGGATGAAGTGCAGACGTATGACGAGATATCGGCTTGCGATGGCAGTTACGGTGTGCTGAAAGAAGATGAGTTTATAAAAGAATTTATGAATCAAAAGAATATCCAATGAAATACTATAGTACAAATAAACAAGCGCCGATGGCTTCTTTGCAGGAGGCTGTAGTAAAAGGGCTTGCCGCCGACAGAGGACTTTTCATGCCAATGACTATCAAGCCTCTTCCCCAAGAATTTTACGATACGATAGATACTTTGTCTTTTCAGGAGATTGCTTATCGGGTAGCCGATGCTTTCTTTGGCGAAGACATCCCCACCGATACACTGAAACAAATAGTGTACGATACATTGAGCTTTGATGTACCGTTGGTGAAAGTGACGGACAACATCTATTCTCTGGAACTTTTCCACGGACCGACTCTGGCTTTCAAAGATGTAGGCGGCCGTTTTATGGCACGTCTGCTGGGCTACTTCATCAAGAAAGAAGGTCAGAAGGATGTGAATGTGCTGGTAGCGACTTCCGGTGATACGGGAAGTGCCGTTGCCAACGGTTTTCTGGGTGTGGAAGGTATTCATGTATATGTACTTTACCCGAAAGGAAAAGTCAGCGAAATACAGGAAAAGCAGTTCACTACTTTGGGACAGAATATTACCGCTCTCGAAGTGGACGGAACGTTTGATGATTGCCAGGCACTGGTAAAAGCTGCTTTCATGGATAAGGAACTGAATGAACATCTGTCACTGACTTCCGCCAATTCTATCAATGTAGCCCGCTTTCTGCCGCAAGCATTCTATTATTTCTATGCTTATGCACAACTGAAACGTGCCGGAAAAGCCGATAATGCCGTGATTTGTGTTCCTAGCGGAAACTTCGGAAACATCACAGCCGGATTGTTCGGCAAAAAGATGGGCTTGCCTGTCAAACGTTTTATTGCTGCCAACAATCGCAACGATATATTCTATCAATACCTGCAAACAGGTAAATATAATCCCCGCCCATCCGTTGCAACCATAGCCAACGCTATGGACGTAGGTGATCCGAGCAACTTTGCCCGTGTGCTTGACTTGTATGGCGGTTCTCATGCAGACATTTCCGCTGAGATCTCGGGAACTACATATACCGACGAGCAGATTCGCGAAACTGTGAAAGAAACCTGGAAGGAACATCATTACCTGCTCGATCCTCATGGAGCTTGCGGTTATCGCGCTTTGCAAGAAGGACTGAAACAAGGCGAAACGGGAGTCTTCCTTGAAACTGCTCATCCTGCTAAATTCCTGGAAACGGTAGAAAGTATCATTGGCGAAGCGGTAGAAATACCTGCCAAGTTGCAGGAATTTATGAAAGGGGAGAAGAAGAGCTTGCAAATGACGAAAGAATTTGCAGACTTCAAGAAGTATTTGCTTTCTGTTTGATTGGGTTTTAAAGCAAGGTATAAAAGAAATAATTATGCAAGATATAGTAAACGGACGCTGTGGTTGGTGTGGAACCGACGAACTGTATGTGAAATATCATGATCAGGAGTGGGGAAATTTGGTGACTGACGACAAGACGCTGTTTGAGTTTCTTGTATTGGAAAGTGCCCAGGCGGGGCTGAGCTGGATAACCATCCTCAGAAAACGGGAGGGTTATCGCAAAGCCTTTTGCGATTTTGATGCCGAACGGGTGGCACAGATGACCGATGAAGATGTTGAACGGTTGATGCACTTTGAAGGCATTGTGAAAAACCGTCTGAAAATCAAATCGACCATTACCAACGCCAGACAATTCCTTGCTATACAAAAGGAGTTCGGTAGTTTTTACGACTACACGCTCTCATTCTTTCCCGACAGAAAGCCCATTGTCAATACCTTTTGTTCATTGAGCGAGATTCCGGCATCTTCTCCCGAATCCGATGCAATGAGTAAGGACATGAAAAAGCGCGGATTCAAATTCTTTGGAACAACGATTTGTTATGCTCACTTACAGGCTTCGGGATTTATCAACGATCACTTGAAGGATTGTATTTGCCGGAAAAAATAAATGACGTGCGGAAATAATTCAAATCTGTTTAGGAATGAACTAAACAGTAGTACACAATAGTAACTCCATTCTCCTCCTTCGGGAAGGAGGAGTGGTCGCAGACCGAGGTGGTAGGAGAAATAATGTTTATACATATTTCTTTGTAAATGACAGGATTATGTATTCACCTACCACCTCCCCCTACGGGTACTCCTCCTTCCCGAAGGAGGAGAATGGAAGATAGAACCGATTATCATTTAGCTCATAACAATACGAAAAGGAATAAATTGCTTTGAGCCGCTCTACTAGAGAATTGAAATATCCAAAATTGCTGTCATCTGTCACCAAATGACAGATAACGCACTGATTATAAACTAATAAAGAGGTGACAGCACAGCGTGACGGCATTGTGATAGCAAAATATGCTGTCACAATGCCGTCACGCTGTGTTATTATATCCTGCTACAATAATATACTGACCTCTTGGAATGATAAGTCAGGAATACCTTAGCTTAGTTAGTTTCCATGCAATGAAACTATAGTTCCAAAGCCTTGAAACCAATAGTTTCAAGCTGAAGAAACTTTAGTTCCAAACTGCAGAAACTAAAGTTTCAAGCGCTGGAAACTCTAGTTCCAAGGCCGTGAAACTAAAGTTTCATTAGGCAAAAAAATAATAGTTCCACAGTAGGAAACTATCAGTAGTAAGGCAGATGAAAGAATATTTTTCCGGAACAGGGATTTAATAAGCAAGGAATACTAAATATTCTCCTGTACAATGAATGGTAAACTCATCTGCTGTTGCTTCATTAAGTGTTCCCTGCCACCAGTTGCTGAAGTCGCTTAGCGGATAAAACAATCCTTCTCCTTTTAATCCTTCAGCTCCAAAATTGATGATAGAGACCTGCTGACCGGGATGTGAGGCAAAACTTTGCGTATCACTCACAGGAATAAATGTCCCGTAATCAGTGACTGTCCGTACTTCCATACCACTTCTCATATACTCCACGAGCAGGCTGATGTTTCCTAATGTATGATCTTCCCGTTTGCCGGTAGCACCTACGATGGCGATTTTCCGTATCCCTTTACTTTGCAGATAATGGACAGCTTTGGTCTGATCATTCGTCTCCTGATCCGAAATTTGAAGGATAATAGAGGAAAAACGCTTTTTATATTCCGGCAGGAGCGAGTCTCCATCGCCTATGATCACGTCGGGAGTATGTCCGCGGGAAATATATTCATTGGCGGCCCCGTCGCAACAAACGACGAATTGGGCTTCTGCCAAAAGACGCAGGGGAAGTTCGTGCGCAGGATATTCACCGTTGGCAAGTATGACGGCTTGGGGTATATAGTGTTCGTTTATCATTGCATGTTCATTATTTTTTTCCATTTAAAGTAGCCAAAGATAGCTATAATGGAGTAAAGTCCGTACAATGCGGAGGTGAAATAGAGATCTTTATAGATATAAAGTCCGCAACAGACGATGTCGACAAGAATCCAGGCAAACCATTGCTCGATGTATTTGCGTGCCAGCATCCACATTCCGACAATGCTCAACGCCGTTGTGAAACTGTCCAGCCACGGAACGTTACTGTCTGTGTATTCGATAAGTATCCGGGCGATGCCGATGAAAGACACGATAAACACAAGGAATAGTGGCAGATAGCATTTCCACGGGGTATGTATAATGGGGAGACTTTTCTTTTCCCCGTGTCCCCACATCCAGAAGAACCATCCGTAGATGGCAGCTATCAGATAGTAGATGTTGATGCCGAAGTCGGCATACAACCCCGCGTCGTAATAAACAAAGATATAAATGGCCGGCATGATGATGCCCGCCAGCCACAGATAGATACTGGCGCGATACTCCAGCCACAGGTAGATAATACCGATAAACGTACCGAATATCTCCAGATAATTCATTTCCATATTTGCTTATTTATTCGTTCTCTACGCCGGCATTACCCGGATCAGATTCTATGGGTATGTTCTCAGCCTGTCATGTTAGGGCACCCCTATTGCGTGAATCGGCGGTAAAATTACGAATTTAGCAGAAGGAAAACAAGGAATCATGTAAAAACAAGTCCTCCGTTGAAAAAACGAAGAGGAGATTTCAGCGGCATTTTTGCAATGCCGTGAAATCTCCTCTTCTCCTCATTTGTCGTGTATTATAAAACTTCTTTTTCTTTGGTCAGTTGCTCTTCATATAGCGTGTTACCGATCGTATATTTGAGGCTGAACTTTTTGGCGGTTGTGTTGTAGGTACTTTCTCCTGAGTCGATAATTACCGGTCCGTTTTCAGCATCCCATGCTTTGATAGAAACTTTCTTCACATCATTAGTGCCTTCCACTATCTGGTCCAAGATGGTCAGTTCTATTGTGTTCGTTTGGATATCGGCCTTTTGGTCACTCTCATTGTTCATAGCATAGAATAGTCTGACAGTGTTGACACCGGTAGGTTTGACTGTTTTAGGCTTTTGAATCGTCTTCGGAGTTTCTCCTTCTAAGGTAGTATGTCCATTCATCTGATAACTGCCCGAATAGTCATTCTTTAATTTTAATAGAACCAGCATTTTACGTCCGGATGCACTTATTGGGTATACTGTTGTACTTTCTATTTCGACAGGGATGACGTATGACTGGTCAATCTTCAGGCTTGCTGTCTTTATCAATACAGGAACTTCGGCGGAAATACCTTCAGCGTGCTTGATTACCGTATTCTCCAAAGAAGGAATAGAATATAAATCAGGATCCAATGATTTATAATATTTGTCTTCATTCAGAACGGTCCAGTACTTTTTATTGTAAATATCTACCAGTTCTTCGTTAATCTTCATTTTTACGTTCACATCTCGATCTAATGCTAATGTACCGGAACTGCTGACCGTGAAATAAGTTTTCACTTCTTCGTTACTGTAGCTTACTTCTGTGGTCCACACACGGTTGTAAGCACCGATCAGGTAGATTTCTTTCTGATATTGTTCTTTGTCAAGCAGGTCTTTTTCACAAGAAGTGATGGAGAACGTTAATAAAGAACAGATCACTAGTTTGTATATTGATCTCATTATATATTCAATTTTATATGATTAATAATCAGTTATATGATGGAAAGGGGAAAGTTACCAATCTCCGAATCCGTCCCATCCTGGATTTTGTTTCAGTTTGGCATTTTTATCCAATACGGCTCTCGGAATAGGATAGAAGTACATCTTCCTGTCAAAGCTGCGTAATGCATACTTATGAACTACATTGACAACAGTATAGAATTGGTCTCTTTCGGTTGTCTTCTTGGTAACGTCCATACCTTGTACCGGTTTGTTTTCTTCTGTTTCTGCTAGTCCCCAACGACGCAGGTCATGATATCTTCTTCCTTCGCACGCAAATTCGATCATACGTTCGCGGATGATTAACTGACGCATCTTCACTTGATCGCTGGCATCGGCAAGGGTGATGCCCGGCAATCCGGCACGGTAACGAATCATGTTGAAGTAGTACATGATTTCCTCCGGATTATACAAAACATGATAAGTGGTGTTATCTGCCGCTTCCGTATATTCCGGTTCTCCTTTCAGTTCATTCAATGCTTCTACATAGTTCAATAGTATTTCCGCATATCTGAATACAGGGAATGTTTTCGGTTTTATTTTAGCACCTGTATGACTGGTACAGTTATCCTCCGGATGGATATATTTCTTTAGAGTATATCCCGTTAAGTTATAGTCTTCGGGATTGGCAGCCTGTTTTGCACAGTTGCCATTCACGTAATATCCTGCTGTAAAGTTAGTCACGTTGGGAGCTTCGGTTCCTGTTACCGAAGTTGCGGGCCAGAAACATTCACAGAATCCGATAGATGCGTAGAAACGCGGTTCGCGGTCCAGATACATTTTGGCAACGGTTGGTCTCAGCTCATATCCTGTGGCGATGGTAGGTACAGTACCCGCTTCTTCATAATAATCAGGTTGTTGCACATAATCTTCTCCATCTTTCATGTAGTAGGCATCTATGAGTTTCTGAGTGATTCCTAAGCCGTTCCATCCTCCCAGTTTCAACGGGAAGGCGATTGAAATGATGTTGTTGTTCAAGGGAGTAGCATAAATAAGTTCAGGGTTTTTCACAGCCAGTGCTTCTCCATTGAACATGTCTATATACGAATGGTAAGGATCGATTCCTCCTACTCCTAACGGAAATTCCGCTTGTGACGCCTGAGAGGATGCATACGTGTTTTCATCGCTGGGTACAGTGTATAATGAGTAAATACCGCTATCGATAATTCTCTTGGAGGCAGCAGCTGATTTCGCCCATTTCACCGGGTCATATTGCTGGGCTATCATGTTTCGTCCGTCGGAAGTGGTCCAGTCGGCATAATATTGATTGCCGTTGTACCACTTGGAAGCTTGGTAAAGCCGGACACGTGACATGAGGGCGGCTGCCGCATATTTGGTAGGACGTTCGAACTGAGTGCTCGGGCGCGTCGGGTCCAGTAGACTGTAAGCTTCTTCGAGGTCTTTGCAGATATATTCCACACATTCATCGTACGTGTTACGTTCGAATGACAAGTTTTCAATGTTTTCATCTACCGACAGCGGCTCTTCGGGAAGGATGACTGCCGGTCCGTAAAGTTCCAACAGATAGAAATAGAAGGAAGCTCTCATGAAATGAGTCAAACCCATAATTTCACGTCTGTCCAATCCTTTCAGGTCTTTGCATTCATCGATGCGGGTGAAGATAGTGTTACACTTACGGATACCTTTGTAGTATTGTCCCCACATGTTGTAGTAAGAATCGTTTTGCGTAATTTTGTCTGCGTACAAGTAGGTACCGGCGTACTCAGCTTTCTGCCATGACAGAAGAACTTCATCTACCGCAGTCTCGTAAGGACCGTAGGAACCGGAAAACAAGTTGCCTTGAGCGGGCATTAATGCCGCAGTTCCCCACACATAACGCTCCAGATAATCTTGTCTGGCAAAGATGGAGTCGAGTGGAGTCAGGTCGTTAAAGTATTCATCAACTGCCAGATAGTTGCATGAAGTCAGCATGAACGGGATGATTCCCAGTGTCGTGCATAGAATATGAAGGCTTTTCTTTAATATCTTTTTCATAATAGTTTTCAATTAGAACGTAGCTGTTAACTGTAAAGAGAAAGTACGCTGTAGCGGATATACGGCGCCGTTTTTAGATGCCTGTCCCGGATCCCATAGTTTCACTGAATCCCATACTGCCAGATTCTGTCCGACAAATTGCAGATTCATATCACTGATGCCCACTGTCCTTAGTACTTTATTCGTTCCGATACGATAGGAAATATCCAATGATTTCCAACGCAGGTAAGAACCATCTGCCAGCCAGAAAGTAGAAGCACGGTTATTGTTCTTATTCTCTCCGTAAGTCAGGCGCGGGAAACGTGCATTCGGGTTTTCTGTAGAAGGATCCCCTGAATACCATGCCGGTGTCCAACGATTCTTCGGGTCGTTTACGATGGATAGAATGTTGCCGACTTCTCCGCCTGAGAAGGGATAGAATCCGGAACCGCCGTATAAGAAGTTAACTTTGGCTGCTCCAGTGAATAAAGCACTGATAGTCCATCTTTTATATCTGTATTCCAGTGCAAAACCGTATTGAATTTGCGGTACATTGGAGTGTGCAATAGGAACAATATCGTCATCGTCAATTTTTCCGTCAGCGTTCACGTCTTTATAGCGGATATCTCCGGGGCGTACTTCGCCGTATGTCTGTTTCGGGCTTCGGTTGATTTCATCCTGATTTTGAAATAAGCCTAATGCAACCAAACCGCGCATAACACCATAATTTACATCGCTATACGATTGGTAAGGGTAGCGCACCGCATCCTGGTCCCAATGTACAACTTTGCTGACAGCATATGTCATGTTGGCACGCACCGTGAAAGAGTTGTCTTCGTTTATTTTCTGGTTCAGGTAAATGTTACCATCTATACCACTACTGCGCATACGTCCTACGTTGGTATATGGGTTGGTCACGACGCCTACTTCCGAAGGCATCATTTTTCTTTCCTGGAAGATATTATCACGAGTGTCTCTGAAGATATCTACCGTTCCACCTATTTTATCATTGAGAAATTGGAAGTCGATACCCAGGTTATATTTCTTGGCTACCTCCCAGTGTAAGTTGTTGGCTCCGATTTGTTTTTCTGTCAATCCATTGGAACCCCAACGACTACCACCTCCAAAGTTAATCAACGTCAGATATGGGAACCGACGTCCACCACCGATCTGATCGTTACCAACTTCACCATAAGAAGCTCTGATCTTCAAAAAGTTGAGCCATCCTGCATGATTCTGCATAAATTCGTATTGGGTCGGGATCCATCCTAAGGCTATTGCAGGGAACAAACCGAATTGTTTGCCCGGTTCAAAGTTTTCGGAACCGGTGTATCCTACGTTTCCTTCTATCAGATAAGCATCTTTATAAGAGTAAGTGGCTCTGGCAGATAACGCTTGATAACGTTTGGGAATAGATGAAATTTCATCATTTGCTTCGGTGGTTTCGGTGCTTTGCATATAGTAATGTATCAAACCGGTTACACGATGTTCCTGATTGAAAAGTCTTTCATAGGCAAGTTGCGATTCGAAGTAATATCTCCGGTCACTGGCAGCACTCTTGGCGAATTGAATGTTACTGGCTGATACCGTACGTTGTGTCATTAATGAACCGTCATTGTAACGGCCAAAGGCCTTGTATAGGTCCGGCATTTTGGAGCGGACTACGTTGTGTATATTGTTATTGTTATACGAGAACATTCCTCTGGCAGTCAAACCCTTGATCCATTTTCCGAAGTCTTGACGTAAGGTGAAATTGATGTTCATAGTGGTCCGGTTTCCCTTTTTAAATCCGGTATGGTTCAACAAGATATATGGTGAGATTTGTTCTCCGTTTTTACCATAAGCAGGAAGCATTCCATTGGAATAACGTAAAGGCACCGTCAGGGGAGTCAGATAGGCTTGTGCGGCCCAGAGTGCGTCATTGTTAGTTCCGAATCCCGGTGCTCTGTCTTCTACAATAGCTCCGTCCATAGCCAATCCCATGATCGTCGATGAAGTTAGGTTCATGTCTACCTTTGCGCGGAAATTATATTTAGCCTATTTGACATTCGTGTTGTATTTGTTAACTTTGTCTTGCTTGAAGATAGCATCTTTGAATGTACCTCCTACACTGACAAAATATCTGGCAACTTTTCCACCACCGGATACATTTAAATAGTGCTGATGATTAATAGTTACATCTTTCAATATCTCTTTTTGCCAGTTAACGTTTGGATATAAGTCATTGTCCAGTCCTGCTTTAATAATCTCCAGTTCTGTCGGGCTATAAAGAGGGTCCATATTGCTTACCACTCGGGCTTCGTTTGCCAAGCTGGCATAATCGTATGCTTCCAGATATTCGGGCATACGGGGAGAATAAGAGAGAGTCATACTGCTCTTCCAGGTTACCTTGGTTCGACCTTCCTGACCGGAACGGGTCGTTACCAAAACAACGCCATTTGCACCACGTACACCATAAACGGCTGTTGCCGAAGCATCTTTCAAGATAGAGAAGCTCTCAATATCCGACGGGTCGAGGTCGTTGAGGTTTCCTTCAATACCGTCAATCAAAACCAGCGCAGACTGGTTGGCACCAAATGTGCTGATACCGCGAATCCAGAACTCAGAAACATCCTGCCCCGGTTCGCCGCTTCGGTCAACGGCTATAATACCGGGAACCACACCTCCCAGCATATTGGCTACGGAAGTTGACGGAGCACTGATGGCAGCCGGATTGACACTGGTGACAGCACCTACCACGCTGACTTTACGTTGTGTTCCCATACCTACAACAACTACTTCGTCCAATGATTCTGAGTCGGGCTCCAGAGATATACGCATCTTCTTATCGGTTTGAGCAACCACTATTTCTTTGCTCTTATATCCCATAAATGAAACAATCAGCGTTGTTTTTGGAGCTAATGATTTCATACTGAAGTTACCATCCATATCTGTTATAGTTCCGGTTTTTTCTTTCCCTTTTACAGATATGTTTGCACCCGGGAGCGGATCACCATGTTCATCTAACACGATTCCGGCAATTTGAATTGGTTCTTGTTGGGCCCATATCCCTTGTGTTGCATTTCCTGCCAATAGCAGAAAGAAACACAGGGTTAATTTAAAATATAGTGTTTTCATTTCTATTCCTTATTAATTATTCAATAGCAAGTTTTCTGATGCAGTGGTTGTTTTGATCTGCAATGTAAAGAAATTCATTTTTGTCCAAATAGACACCCCAAGGCTGATTGAATTGGGCTTCCAAAGGATCCCCGTCTTTGTATCCTTTCCCGCTACCTGCTATCGTGGTCACGATATTTAACTTGGTGTCAACTTTACGAATCCGATGGTTATTAACATCCGCTATATATAAATTGCCTTCTTTATCAATAGCAATTCCACGCGGCTCATTGAATTGTGCTTCTTGTACATCTCCGTCCCGGAAGCCTGCGCCTGCACCGGGAATATATTCTTCAATGTCTCCGTCTAGAGCTGGCCAACCGTCCGTATCGCGTGTGAGCTTAAAGCGATAAACTGCACTTTTACTATGCAACACACAATAAACATACTTATCAACCGGATTGTAAGCACATAAACCATTGGAGCCTACATTATAGAGTGTACCGATTCGTTTTGCTTTGTTGGGATTTAAGGTTCTTTTATTCTTATCAAAAGGTTGTGTCCACAATTGTCCTGTGTTTTGGCGGTATATCACAAAAGTAGAATCTACAGGGTCGAGAACAACACTATGCATCCATCCTCCGTTGGCTAAAAGCTGTCCCATTTTATCAGCCACCCAGCTCACATTAGCATCGAATAAGAAACAACCGAAGTTGGCATTATCGCATGGACCAAATAGTTGTTTCTTTTCTTTATCGATAAATAAAGGTTGGTCGATTACCATGCCATCCAGTAAAGTGATCGTTTTATTTTGTTCGATGGATGATAAACGCGTTCTTCCATCAGAGTCGAATATGAATACATTGTCATCATTGTCTACAGCTACATACCTTGGAGTATTGAATGTGGTCTCACCGAGAGTTCCGTCTTTATTGCCACCTTCTTTGGCTTTTCCTACTACTGTAGATACGGAAGAAGTTACAATATATTTGAATGTTTTTTCAGCATTGCTGAGTTCAGCTTCTTTTCCGGCAATCTCCACCCGTACATGGCTTTCCCCTCCGGCTTGCTTGGGCACTTGGGCATAAATAACATCAGGCTTGACACCTAAAACCAATGCCTCCCGTTCATTACCTACTTCATCCTTGAAGTAAACTTTCACTTGGCTTTTGTCTTCTCCGAAATTGGAACCTTTAACAATGAATTTGGTTCGTATGCCACCGGAATCGGGCATAAACTCTGTAAACTTGACTGGTTGATTAGGATCGAAAGCTGTACTTTTCTTGTCTTCATTACAACCTACTATTAGTAGCAGGAAGCCGAAAACCATCCAGATTAGATTAAATGATTTACGCATGTTTTTCTATAAGATTTTATTAGTTTGAAAAAAGGTCTTTTTAGGCTTTCTATTTAAATAAGGTTTAATAGATTCTAATTGATTTCAATTTGACTTAAGGGCTTTTGGCTTTTTCTCTCATGTGATTAATTGTTTTAAATATTACAGATTCAAAGGTGTAAATGGCTATATATAATTGTGAAGCACACTTTCCGTTCGGTTTTCAGGATACAAACTTAGGGGATTTCAAGGAATCAGGAGCATATGCTTTTATTCATCCATGTATATCTTTTCATTCAAAATTGCTTTTTTTATCATTTGCTTCGCCTTTCTGTTATAATATTGATTATTTTTGTGACACTTAAACTAATATGAATATATAATGAAGCGAACCGTTCGATATACCGTCCTTGTTTTGATTGCTATTATAAATTCTTTAGTTATTACTACTTCTCTCTATGCTGTTCTGCCTTATAATGAACTTCATCAGTTGAATATGAGTAATGGCTTGGTAGATAACATCATTACTTGTATCTATCAAGATCAAGATCGTTTTATGTGGTTTGGATCCAGTAATGGGCTGAGTCGATATGACGGGAAGCAGATTCGCAATTTTAGTGTAGACAATGCGAGGATGTATGTTTCCGATATAAAAGAGACTTCTGATGATAAATTGTGGGTAATAGCTAATGAGTATTTATATTGTTTTGATCGACGGAAAGAGAAATTTGTTCTTCCGTCTTTTCAGGATGGAAAAAAGGCCATTTCTGTAAGTGCTATGGAAATAACGGGGGATTCACTTTTTTGGATAGTAAAAGGCGGACAATTGCAATGCTTGAAACGACATTATAAATTAGTGAAAGGTGACTTACAAATAGAGATGACCGTCGAAGCAGGCTATCCGTTTTTTTTAGATGAGGGGGAATCTTTTTCGAATTTATGTGCTTCACAAGACGGGCATTTCTTGTATTTGGTTACCGATAAGGGAAATTTGTTGTTCTTTGATAAGATTGCAGGTAAAGTGGTCCGGAAGTTCAAATACTCTATTAATCCTAGTGCTAATGCTACTACTATCATGAGTGAAGGGGAATATATTTGGGTTTCTTCTATAGTGGGTGGAGTAACTCGTCTGCATATTCCCACGGGAAGATCTGATTATTATCAGTATAATGAGGATGCCAGGTTGTCTTCTTTATCACATTCAGATGCGTATGGGGTGGTTGCGTTGGATAATGATTCTTACATTGCAGTAACCTGGAATGGATATACTCTGTTAACTCCTGAAGAAAATGATCCTTCTAAGTTGTCGGCAACGCCTTATACGAATACCTCATTTTTGCAGTACCGGAATGTAGAGACAAGAATGATTTCTGTTTATTATGATAAAGAGGGAATACTATGGATCGGAACTAGAGGAGGAGGGATTGTCTATTTTGATTTTAGACAGCATTCTTATATGCAATATCACAGCAAAAAACATAATGAAATCTCTGCTCAGGTAGCTGACAAAGATGGTCGAATTTGGTTGGGCACTTACCATGAAGGAATTATGCGTAGTGACCAGCCTTATGCTAAATCGCGACCGCTGAACTTTTCTCCTGTGGGCAATCAAAAGGAAGTCCCGGTGTTTTGTGCAATCAAAGATTCATGTTCTAATTTATGGTTTGGAAATGCTTCCGGAAACTTGATTTGTTATGACTGGAGTTCCGATTCTTTCCATATATATCCGCTCAATCATTTAGGGAAAAAGGTAAACTCCTATATAGTGGCCTTAATGATTGACTCCCGTTATCGGTTTTGGGTATGCACTTCTGCCGGATTGTACTTATTTGATCATCAGACAGGTCATTTTGAATTATTCTCATTGCGTGAAGCCTTGAAAGAAGATGCAGAGCCATGGGTCACTGCTATTTGTGAAGATAAACAGCGGAATATCTGGATAGGGACAGCAAAAGGTATTGTACGATTATCACAGGTAAATGTTCGTCCATTCAAGATGGTTCATGGATATGAAGAAAAAGAAAATATAGGAGCTCGTGTAGTTAGTGCTTTACTGACTGGTACTGACGGAACTGTATATGTAGGTTATAAAAATGGATTTGGAATCATTCCTGTGGGCGAAGATAGGATAACGTCTTTTTATACAGTAAAAGATGGACTTTGTAATGATTGTATAGATTGTATAGTGGAAGATGAGAAGAAGCGTATTTGGTTGGGGAGTATATCCGGTATCTCAAGATATAGCCGACAACAACATGTCTTCTACAACTATTATATTTCTAGTAGCAATAAATCTGTGATGTTGTTTAAGAATACTTTATTTTGAACCGGAAATACTGACATCTGCCACCATTGCCAGCAAAACTCTTTTAACTGGATTGGAAGTCGATAATAAGCAAATCAATATAGGTGAGAAGATAAAAGGGCAAGTTGTTTTGGACTCAAATATTGCATCAATTGACCATTTGGAACTGGTCAATGCAAACCGTGATTTCTCTCTCCTTTTCAATAATCTGGCTTTTTCGAAGGATCTGCAAAAATATAGCTATCGGTTATATCCATATCAAAAAGATTGGATTGTTTCTGAAGCGGGTAAGGTCTCGTTTACCAACTTGTCTGCCGGTTATTATATTTTTGAAGTCAAAACATTGTTCCCTAATAATACGGAAGGAGACGTTACTGCATTGCCGATAACAATCCTTCCACATTGGAGCCAGACCGTTTGGTTTCGTTTGCTTTTGATTTTCTCGGTTTTATTTTTGGTTGGTTATATTTTCTATAGTTTGTTGCGGCGGCAACGTCGTTTCAAAAAAATGATTCAATTGAAACATGAACTGACGATTGCAAATTTGGAGAGAAACGCAGAACGGCATATACGGGAAGAACGTGAGAATTTTTTTATGAATGCTGCTCATGAGTTAAGAACTCCTCTTACTTTGATACTTGCTCCTATACATGATATAATGAAGTCCATTACCCCATCGGATAATTGGTTTGATTCATTTAGCAGATTGCACAAGAATTGTCTTTCTCTACAGACACTGGTTGATCGTCTGCTATATGTACAGAAGATAGAGGGAGGCATGATAAAACTTCATTTGTCAGAATCGGATATAAAGGAGATTGTTAGCCGGGTGGCTAATCCTTTTCTGCAAATGGCTATGGTCAAGAAGCGGGAATTTTTGGTCCAGGTGGATACAGTGCCTTTGTATTTATGGGTGGATGTGGCGAAAATAGAATCAGCTGTTCAAAATTTGTTATCAAATGCCTTTAAATACACTTCTCAGAATGGACGTATTGAACTGGCTGTGTCAGAGGCGGAAATTGACGGAAGACCTTATTGCCTTGTAACAGTGTCTGATAATGGAGTTGGGATACCTGATGATTTGCAACAGCACGTGTTTGATTCGTTTGTAACAGGGAAACGTATCCCGCAATATTCCACGTCAATAGGTCTTGGATTACATATTGTAAAGCATACGATGGGGTTGCATCATGGATTTGTAACGTTGACCAGTCGTGTTGGAGAAGGCAGCCGATTCGTTCTGCACATTCCGATGGGGCTTTCTCATTTTGCGCCGGGGGAATATGAAATGGTACCTGATCCGATGAAGGGGGATTTGTTGGAAGAGTGTCCGGCAGAAGAACGTCCGATGGAAGAAGTAGTAGAAGAAAAGAATGAGACTATGGAAGAGCCCGTTAACAGAGTGAAAAATAATAAGGAATTTTTATTGATTATAGAGGACCACGATGAGATGAGAGAATATTTATGCAGTCTATTTAAAGAAGATTATAATGTTATTGAGGCTGGAAATGGAGAAGAAGGGGTGGCTATGGCTGATAAATATATACCTAAATTAATCATATCTGATATAATGATGCCTGTTAAAGATGGGTTTGAATGTAGTCGGGAGATTCGTGAAAATAAGCGGACTTTTCATATACCGGTTATCTTTTTAACAGCTAAAGCAGAGGATGCTGACCGGTTGAAAAGTTTACAAATAGGGGTAGATGACTATATAATGAAACCTTTTAATCCGGAGTTATTGAAAGAGAAGGTGAAAGCGTTGATAGAACAACGTGATCTGTTAAGAAAACTTTATGCGAAAACTCTTATGCTGGATGAAGAGGTACTGGAATCTTCAGAAGATGTTCAGGATGTTTTTATGCCTAAAATGCTTCAGATTATAGAAGAAAATTTATCAAACCGGAATTTTACAATAAAAGTGCTGACGGACAAATTGAATATGAGCCAGCCGACCCTTTATCGCAAGGTTAAGCAGAAAACTGGTTTGTCGATTATAGAGGTGATTCATGGAGTACGGATGAGTAAAGCTGCCTCTATTATCATGAGCGGGCGATATAGCAGTCTGACAGAAGTGGCGGAAATGGTAGGGTATGATTCGATGATTTCCTTCCGTAAGCAGTTCGTTGCACAGTTTGGGGTGCTTCCTTCCAAATATATGGAAGAGAAAATGAGGAAATAAGAAGCCGCGTTCCATGTTGGCGGCTTCTGGCTTGTCTGTTTGAATAGTTATTGTTAAAAACGGAAAGAGACATGGGCCATAACATTTGTACCCGCTTGCGCAGCGTATCCGGCAGAGTCTATTCTGTGATTCACATCCTTGTCGTAAGAACTGGATGCCCAACCGTTGTTCTCGTATTCTTCGTTGAAGAGGTTGTAGACGGTCACACCCATAGTTACTTCTTTCACCACTTTTCGGGGTTTGAATGTATAGGCCAGATTTAGGTTGCTCACGAAATACTTATCCAGAGTCAATGCTTCCACTTCCGCATTTGTCATATATTGCTTGCCGACAAACTGGGATTGAAGGGCTGCTTCGAATCCTTGATAGGTAAAAGCAAAACGGTTGTTCAGCAGGAAATCCGGTGAAAAAGCGATGCGGGTACTCTTATGAGAAACGCTTACGACGTCCAGTAAGTTCCAGCCATCGTAAATGGGAATGTTTTCTACGAAATTCTTGATACGGTTTTTGCTCCATGTCGCATTGATATCCCATTGGAACCATTTACAGGGCTTGATACCTAGCATCAGTTCGATTCCCATCCGGTAGCTGTCCGGAACGTTTTCTGTCAGGGCTTCACCGATATCGTTCAAAGCTCCGGTGAGGACAAGCTGGTCGGTATAATCCATGTAGTAGAAGTTGGCGCCTGCTGTCAGCCAATGATTGGCGAATGTGTATCCGGCTTCGTAGTCGAGCAGCTTTTCAGCTTTCGGATAACTGTCGGGATCACCATCCGTATAATTATTTCTTGTCGGCTCTTTTTGAGCTACGGAGAAAGAAGCGTAGACACGGTGATTGGAGTTGATATTCCAGTTCAGTCCGACTTTCGGGTTGAAAAAGTCGAATTTCTTGTCTACGGCCAGCGGACGCAACGCACTTTTATTCCAGTCGTATTTGTCATTTGCTCCGTCGATGGTGTAGTCGATGTGCCGGTATTGCAGGTCGGCATAGGCACTTAGTCCTCCGGTAAGGTCGTAGCTTGCTTTCAGATAGATGTTACCGTCGGTTTTCTTCGATTGGTTGCGGTAGTATTCATGGTCGGGAGATAGTGCGCCGATGTAGTTCTTTACCCAAGTCACTTTCCCGAAGTTATTGCCCCGATATTGATTGATGCCTCCACCCAAAGATGCCGTTAGTCGGTGGTTGGTATAATTGAGGGAGAAAACACCCCCGCCAAACTTATTATCCATTTTCTTCTGGCGGACCAGATCGCTTTCCGAAATTTCTTTTCCGTCTGTTGTAAAAGGCTTCAGACCGTATTCTACGAAAGATCTGTCTTCTTTATATTCCTCATAGTAGCCGTCACCTTTGGTGTAGTGCAGAGCTACGTTCAGATTCCATGCGGTGGAGAAAGTATGGTTGAAAAGGAGTTGATAATTCTTTTGCAGATAGTTATCCGTCTGGTCGGCATAATAATGTTTTTCATTATCGTCTCCGGTATATTCGCCGCAAGGGTTATACCGTCTTCCGTGTTCTTCCATTTCTGCTTTAGTAGCATATCCCCAGGCATGATACGTCTTTTCTTTTCCTGCGAATGCGATCAGTTTGACAGACGTATTTTCGCTGAAATATCCCCCTTGCAGATAGTAAGAGTTGAGATTGACGGAGGCACGGTCAATATATCCGTCCGTACCGATGTTGGAAAGTCGGGCATCGAATGTCCAGTGATTGTTCAGCAGTCCGGTTCCCACTTTTACAGTTTCCTTGTGGGTGTTGAAAGAACCATAGGAACCGTTGAACTCGGCATACGGTTTCATGGACGCGCCTTCGGTCTGCATATTGACACTGGCTCCGAAGGCACCGGCGCCGTTGGTCGATGTTCCTGCGCCACGTTGCACTTGCATATCCTTTACGGAAGAAGAGAAGTCGGGCATATTTACCCAGAACAGGTTGTGGCTTTCGGCATCGTTCATCGGGATGCCGTTTACAGTGATATTGATACGCGTGCCGTCAGTGCCTCGTACACGAAGAGTCGTATAGCCGATGCCCGATCCCGCATCCGATGTGGTCAGCGTGGAAGGAGTCATGCTCAGCAGGTAGGGAATATCCTGCCCGAAGTTCACTTTTTTAAGTTCGGCTTTGCCTATATTGGTAAATGCTACGGGAGTTTTTGCTGTAGCACGTGTGGATACTACCTGCACTTCTTGCAGGTTGATTACTTTCAGACTATCCTTTGCACTCGTTTGTGCATGGACAGGGAAGCCTGCGCCCAATAAGGCGACGGCCATCATCATCATTTTTTTCATCTTGCTTATTAATTAGTTCTCTACGCCGGCATTACCCGGTTCAGATTCTATGGGTATGTTCTCAGCCCGTCATGTTAAGGCACCCCTACTTAGTGAATCGTTGGCAAAATTACTGCTTTTGCGGGAGGAAAGCAAAAAAAACTTTTAGATTTGCTAAAAACAATATAACTTTGTAGTTTGTTGAAATATGACAAGTCAGCTATTTATTCATTTTAATATAATTATCAAATTATGCTACTATTATTTCAAGCGACAGCAACACAGCTTGCGGATTCTACACAAATCGTCGCAGATAAATTAATGGAAGAAGCGATAGCCAATGCGGACGGATTGGATAAGCTTTCTCTGATCACCCAGCAATTGGTAGATTTCGGTATCCGTGCCGGAGAACGCATCCTGATTGCAACCCTTGTCTTCATTGTCGGACGCTTCCTCATCTCGATGCTCAACCGATTTGTCGGACGTCTGATGGACAGGAGAAAGGTGGATATAAGCATCAAGACTTTTGTGAAGAGTCTGGTAAATATTCTGCTGACCATTCTGTTGATTATCTCCGTAGTCGGTGCTCTGGGAGTCGAAACAACTTCTTTTGCAGCCCTGTTGGCTTCTGCCGGTGTGGCTGTCGGTATGGCGTTGTCCGGTAACTTGCAGAACTTTGCCGGCGGACTGATCGTATTGCTTTTCAAGCCTTATAAGGTAGGAGACTGGATTGAAAGTCAGGGAGTTTCCGGAACGGTCAAGGAAATACAGATATTTCACACCATTTTGACTACCGGAGATAATAAAGTGATTTATATACCGAACGGTGCAATGAGCAGCGGAGTGGTGACAAACTATAATACACAGACAACGCGCCGTGTAGAATGGATTGTTGGCGTGGATTATGGAGAAGATTATAATAAGGTACAGCAGATTGTCCGTGATATACTGACGGCCGACAAGCGTATTCTGACCGACCCCGCCCCGTTTATTGCCCTTCATGCGCTGGATGCCAGCAGTGTGAATGTGGTAGCCCGTGTGTGGGTGAATACGGCAGATTACTGGGGAGTTTATTTTGATATAAACAAGACTATTTATGAAACCTTTAATGAAAAAGGCATCAACTTCCCGTTCCCGCAACTTACCGTGCATCAGGGAAACTGATCACTATAAGATATATACTAAAACGAGAGAGTTTCACTTCGGTGAGGCTCTCTCGTTTTATATGAACAAATTGTCTGGTGTGATTGGAAAATTTCTTTTTTATTTGATGCCGAAGTCTTCTGCAAATTCATATCGGTCTTCTTTGATTCCCAGTACATGGTTGATTTTCCTTCTTTTTTCAAGGTCCTTAAAGTAGCTTTCTACGACCTGATAGAGATCAAAATTACTGGTTGATCCTGCGGCAAGATCGAGTGACTCCACCATTTTCTCTACTGCCTGGTGGATTTTCCCTGCGTCTATCAGATGCAGTTCGTTGCTGTGTATTAAATATTTCTCCATAACTGCAATGTTTTAATGTTATATTGTTATAACGTATCATAGTGATGGAAAGTTCAATCCCCGAATCTTCATTGCGTCTTGTTGTCAATCACATTTTAACAGACAAATAGGTTAGAATCTAATGTCAGATTTTGGCGAGTGCCTGTTCCAGATCGGCTATCAGGTCATTGATATGTTCCGTTCCGATGGATAGACGTACAGTGCCCGGATAAATCTCCTGTTCTGCAAGTTCCTGCGCATTAAGTTGCGAGTGTGTGGTACTTGCCGGATGGATGACTAGTGATTTCACGTCAGCTACATTGGCCAGCAACGAGAAAATCTCCAGACTGTCGATGAAGCGGTGTGCTTCTTCCTGTCCTCCTTTTACTTCAAACGTAAAGATGGAGCCTGCACCATTCGGGAAATAGCGTTGATAGAGTGCATGATCCGGATGATCGGAGAGTGACGGATGATTGACTTTCTTCACCTTCGGATGATTATTCAGGAAGTTCACCACTTTTAGCGCGTTTTCTACATGACGTTCTACACGCAAAGAAAGTGTTTCCAGCCCTTGCAGCAGGATGAAGGCATTGAACGGACTGATCGTTGCTCCCGTATCCCGTAGCAAAGTGGCACGAATGCGGGTGACGTAAGCAGCCGGACCGGCAGCGTCTACAAAGCGTACTCCGTGGTAACTCGGATCGGGCTCTGTCAACTGTGGGAATTTACCCGAAGCTACCCAGTCGAATTTACCGGAGTCAACGATTACTCCTCCCAAGGAACTGCCATGACCACCAATGAATTTGGTTGCGGAGTGCACTACAATGTCTGCTCCGTGTTCGATGGGGCGGATTAAGTAGGGAGTGCCGAACGTATTGTCTATAATCAAAGGTATTTTGTGACGGTGAGCAATTTCAGATACCGCTTCTATGTCTATAATATTGGAATTCGGGTTTCCGAGTGTTTCGATAAATACGGCTTTGGTGTTCTCCTGAATCGCTTTCTCAAAGTTGGAAAGGTCGCTCGGATCAACGAAAGTGGTGGTAACGCCATAATTGGGCATAGTATGTGCCAGTAAGTTATAGCTTCCTCCGTAAATTGTTTTGGCAGCTACGATGTGGTCGCCTGCACGAGTAATGTTTTCGAAAGCATAAGTAATAGCGGCGGCACCGGAGGCAACTGCCAGACCTGCTACACCTCCTTCGAGGACGGCTACACGTTCTTCAAAAACTCCTTGGGTGGAGTTGGTCAGGCGGCCGTAGATATTGCCCGGATCTTGCAAGCCGAAACGTGCGGCTGCATGAGCGGAATTGTGGAATACATAAGAAGTGGTCTGATAAATAGGTACTGCGCGTGCGTCTGTTGCCGGATCTGCTTGTTCCTGTCCTACATGAACCTGTAATGTCTCAAAGTGTAAATTCTTTCTTTCCATAATCGTATGCTTTTTAAGTTTGATATTCTCTCTTTATTTTCTTGCAAAGTTATGGGATGCAGATATATCGAACAATATATAGTAGAAATATAGAAAATAATGCTATTTTTGTATCGTTATACAGAATAAAGCAGCTGCTTTATTCTTAAAAATCACCTGTTAGAAGAATATTTTTCTTATGGATACTTTTGAGAAATTGGATAAAGTGGATTTGCAGATACTCCGTACTTTGCAAGAGAATGCGCGGTTGACGACCAAAGAGTTGGCTGCGCGGGTCAGTCTTTCATCGACTCCTGTTTTCGAGCGCCTTAAACGTTTGGAGAGTGGGGGATATATAAAGAAGTATATCGCTGTGCTGGATGCCGAAAAGCTGAATCAGGGTTTTGTGGTCTTTTGCAGTGTCAAGCTAAGGCGGCTGAACAGGGACATTGCGGCTGAGTTTACCCGAATCATACAGGACATTCCCGAAGTGACCGAATGTTATAATATATCGGGCAGTTACGATTACTTGCTGAAGATCCATGCTCCTAATATGAAATATTATCAGGAGTTTATTCTGAATGTATTGGGAACCATCGATAGCCTGGGTTCGCTGGAAAGTACGTTTGTGATGGCGGAAGTGAAGCACCGATATGGAATACATATTTAGTGGGAAGATTGATGTATTTCCTATTTTTGCGACTCTTTGTTTTCGGCTCAGGTTTCTGGTGGATTGCCGATAATGTCTCTGTATAAGCTGCCGTCATGGTCCTTGTATTTTGCGTATTGGTAGAGGCGGACCAGTATATCACTGTAATCAAGAATGGCTGTATTTGATTTCTGTGATAAATTGGTGCCCAAGATACCACTGCCTATGATACCGGGATTGTATAATACGGTGTCTTGTCTGATAGAGTTCATTATCAGTTCTGCACAAATATAGTCTTTAATCCTTGCCTCTTCTAGTCGGGTCGTGATGTATGAGTTCAGATGGCTTTTGTCATGTTGAGTCATAAAGCCGTACCATAATAAACACTTCATTCCTAACTGGGTAGCCTCTATTAATATATCCAGATAGGTTAGTCCCGATGTTCCTTTCTTATCTATCTCATAAGGATCGATATGAATGAAAGAATCTTTGGGGAGTGATGGCAGTAACTTCATGACTCCTTCGAGAGAATCGGTATTATATAGGTGGACGGATGTCTGTAGTTCCGCTTGCTTCGCATAGCGTTCCACATTATCCAAAGCACTCTTTTCTATATCGAAGAATAGAAATTTTTGTGCCTGTCTTCCTAATACCTCCATTGCTAAAGCCGGAGAACCTAAATAGTATCCTTTCTGCATTTCTGCACTTTCTATCTTATAGTAAATGGAGTCCTTTAGAACTTGATTGTCTTCCTCTGCCGTTTTTTCTAAGAAATAGTAAATGCCATATTGCTGTTCCGAAGTCTGCTGCATCGGGTAGATGGCACAGGCAGAATTTGTTTCTACATAGACTTGTGGATGCTCGTTCCGAAGAACTTCGCAAAGTATCAGATGTTTCAGTACATCCGGTTGTTTGCCGAAATGAGTATAAGTTGCCATGATGCTAAAGGTTTATAGTGACGATATAAATGGTATACAGCAAATATACGGGATAATTTTTAGATCCTTGCATCTGATTTTCAAAATTATCCTGTACATTTGTTATGTGATATGAACCTTATTTTTTTAACGCAATGAAATGGCAACGTTGTAAATAGCTTCGCTCTATATGGATGATGGACAATGGTGAAATCTGTTGTTCGAGTCTTATGTGGCTAAACAGGTCACCCGATATTTTATTATTTTATTTAAGAAATCTTATAAAGAAGCAATTACAATGAATACAAATATTTATCCGCGTACCAATGACCTTCAGACTGTCTATCTGAATGCTGTTATCAATAATCCTCATATAAAGGTTGGTGACTACACCATATACAATGATTTTGTAAATGATCCTGTTCAGTTTGAGAAGAACAATGTTTTATATCATTATCCTGTCAATGGAGACCGGCTGATCATAGGGAAATTCTGTTCGATAGCCTGTGGAGCTAAGTTTCTTTTCAACAGCGCGAATCATACGTTGAATTCTTTGTCGAATTATCCGTTTCCTATATTTTTTGAGGAGTGGCAGTTGGATAAGGGAAATATCACTTCGGCATGGGATAATAAAGGGGATATAGTGATTGGAAACGATGTATGGATTGGTTATGAGGCTGTTGTCATGGCGGGCGTACATATCGGCGACGGAGCGATTATTGCGTCGAGGGCAGTAGTCACCAAAGATGTACCTCCTTATACGATAGTAGGCGGGACCCCTGCGAAGAAAATCCGGATGCGTTTTGACGAAGATACGATTGCGCAATTGCAGGAATTGAAATGGTGGGACTGGAGTACTGATGAGATAGCTCATTATTTGCCTCATATCATGAATGGGGATATGGAGGAACTTATGAAATAAAAAGTATCATAGTGACATAGAATGGAAGCTCCAATAAAATCTATGTTTCATAGATCCTATTGGAGCTTCCTTTTTATAATCTTTCTTTTAGATACTTATTGATACATCTCCGGTCCCAATTTATCCCTCGCTTGACAATTTTGGCCGGTATACCTGCAATGATTACATTCGGCTCATTAAATTCTTTTGTTACGATGCTTCCCCAACCAACGATACTGTTGTCCGCTATCTTCACATTCTTGCCAATCTTGCTATCTTTCCCTATCCATACATGCTTGCCGATTTCTATGCACTTGGCAAAATTGATCGGTTCACCCTTTAAATCTGTTATTGTATGTGCATCAGTACACCATATATCAATTCCCCAGCTTAACTGACTGTCATCTCCAATACTAACATATGAGTCATCTTCCTGCAAATACAATGTAACCCCATTGATTACAACACGGTTTCCGATATCTATCCGGCAATTGTTGGCTGTTCTTGAAACACCGGCACCCAGTCCCGGCAGCTGTCCGATGATTAGTTTCAATCCTGTCATACCTAATATGGTAGAATATCGTAGGATGATTGTTCCCATATTTACGATATTATTATCTCCTTTTACGATTAGCAGAAATCCGTTGCTAAGCAGCAATTCTTCCGCACTTTCTTCAGTGTCGAAATACATTGAGATACGATTGTTGTTTCCTGTGATTGTGATGTTGGCCTGATTAATAATCTTATTGAATTTGTCATTCTGAGAAGAAGTGCAATCAATTCTGTTATGTGGGAATATTAATGTAAATTCGTTGTTCTGTCCGGTAATATTTTCCATTTCATTCTAAGTTTTATAGTTTATATTCGTACCTTTTTGATACGACTTTCCACAAAGATACGAAAAGGAATAGTCAAAGATTCATTAGATGGTTCTTTTTCTTTGTTTGTATTCTTATGGAGATTTCCATATCTTTTCTGTGCTGCTTTGATTTACTCCGTTGCCCGATATTCGTTCGTTCCTGCACCGTTATGAACTAGTTCCGAGTTTACGTAGATTTACTTTTTATGTTTAATGGATGTAAGATTAATGCTGCAATGTTTTATTCGTCTGACAGTTGTTAGACGAAAGAATAACAGTTGTCAGACGAAAGTTCAACAGTTGTCAGACGAATAAGGTTATATAAACCGAGCATTAGATGATTGCATACAGCAAATTAATTTTAAGAGAGACTGGGATTAGTTCGTTACGATGCGTTTCAGTGAGTTGTTATTTACCATTTGAAATATTTATTTCTCTCTGTGATTACATATTTCCGCTTTATTTCTCTATTTTATAAAAGTAAAAATATTCATTCTTCTGTTGGGCGCTTTTTATAGTCAAAACGTATTCAAATTAAAGTGTTTAATAAATTTCAATATCAAATTTAAAATCAAAGAATATGAATTATCCAAAAGCGATACTTCTTTCATTGGCGTTATTGGCTATGCATTCGCTTAACGCAGAGGTAGTCACATACCCTGCTGGGGTCGGGGTGAAAACCTTAAACGATTTTTCTGTGGAAGTGCGTCAGGGTAGCGGACCGTGGTTGCCCGTTGACGTTTATCCTGTTAAAGTTGATAGGGTTGATGAAAAAGGGCATAACGTAGAGGTTGCCTCCATTGCTTATTTCGATTTTGACGGAATGGTAGATGTGCGAGTAATCAGCAACAAAGAGAGAGTCAATAGTGCGAGAGTACGTCCTTTAAGCTATAAGATAACACCGGATTGTGTTGGAGACACAGTGACATTCTCACTTTCGCGTCCTCGCAATCTCTCAGTAGAGGTCAATGGAGATATTTTTCACAATCTTCATCTTTTTGCGAATCCGATTGATAAATTTCGTCCTTCCGATAAAGAAATCCAAAGGGCTCTCAAGAAAAAAAAAGGGTCCAATTTGATTTATTTTGGTCCCGGTGTGCATAATCTTCCTAATGATACTCTATTTGTCCCTTCAGGAACTACTGTTTATATCGACGGGGGAGCCCGTGTTTATGGCAATATATTCACGGAAGGAGCACATGATGTGAATATTTTCGGGAGAGGCGAGGTACACCCTGATGGCAGGGGAGCCGGTGTTTGGGTCAGACGTTCTAAAAATGTCAGGATCGACGGAATTGTGGTTTCGCAACTCCCCATAGGACAATGCGATTCGGTAGAGTTGACGAATGTGAAATCAATCAGCTATTATGGTTGGGGCGACGGAATGGATGTTTTCTCAAGCAGTAACGTGATATTAGATGGGGTTTTCTGTCGTAATAGTGATGACTGTGCCGCAGTTTATGCTTCTACGCAAGGATTTAAAGGGGGAAGCAATAATGTATTGGTGAAAAATGCGACACTTTGGGCTGACGTGGCTCATCCAATCAATATCGGAGGACATGGAGATCCGAACGGCATGGATACAGTGCAGAACGTCACTTTTAGGAATATCGACATTCTTGATCAGGCAGAAAACCAGATTGATTATCAGGGATGTCTGGCTATAAATCCAGGCGACAATACATTGGTGCGTAATATTACGTTCGAGAATATTCGGATTGAAGATTTTCGTAACGGACAGCTTGTGAATTTCAGAATCAGTTTCAATCCGAAGTATTGTGTCTCTACTGGCAGAGGTATTCAGAATGTGCTTGTTAAGGATGTTACTTACAATGGATCGGGTGAAAACTTGTCGATCATTGCAGGGTATGATGAGAATCACAAGATATCCGGTATCAGGTTTGTGAATCTTGTGGTCAATGGGCGAAAGATTACAGACGACATGCCTGGGAAGCCGAAATGGTATAAAACCGGAGATATGGCCGGTATCTTTGTTGGAGAACATGTAGAAAATCTCTCTTTTGAATAGAAACGAAGCAGACAGAATGTTAGAAATGGCGCCACATGCCAAAAACTGTCATGCGGTCAGAAGGAAAGATTATACTTCAATTTTTATCACAATATAGATAAAAATTGAAGTTTTTTATCTATGTTGCAGCCGATTTTAGAAAAAGAAGTTTGGAATGAACAATAAATACGAAGAACGGCTGGGAACAGAACGTATGTTACCGCTTGTTTTTAAGATGGCACTCCCGGCAGTGGCTGCACAATTTGTCAATCTGCTTTATAGCATTGTGGACCGTATATACATCGGGCATATTCCGGGAATTGGCACCGATGCGCTGGCGGGTGTAGGGGTGACTACCTCTCTCATTATACTGATTTCTTCTTTTTCGGCAATTGTCGGCGGCGGTGGTGCTCCGCTGGCTGCCATTGCACTCGGACAGGGCGACCGTGTACGAGCCGGAAAGATATTGGGAAACGGGTTTGTTCTGCTGATATTGTTTACTTTGCTGACTTCTGTCATTGCATATACTTTTATGGAACCTATTCTCCTCTTTACAGGAGCTTCGGAAAACACCTTGGAATATGCGGTTGACTACCTGTCCATTTATCTTTTGGGAACGATATTTGTCGAAATATCCACAGGGTTGAATAGCTTTATCAATGCTCAGGGACGTCCTGCCATTGCCATGTTTTCAGTTCTGATCGGAGCCTTATTGAACATCATTCTTGATCCTATTTTTATTTTTTGGTTTGACATGGGCGTGAAAGGTGCTGCTTTGGCTACGGTACTTTCCCAAGCATGCAGTGCGGTGTGGGTGGTAAGTTTCCTCTTTTCCCGACGTGCCTCTCTACCTTTGGAGAAACGATATATGGGACTGGACCGGAAGATTATCCTTTCCATATTAGCTTTAGGAGTATCCCCCTTCATTATGGCAAGTACGGAAAGTCTGGTTGGGTTTGTCCTCAATAGCAGTCTGAAGGAATTTGGAGATATCTACATCAGCGCATTGACGATTCTGCAAAGTTCGATGCAGTTTGCCAGTGTACCGCTGACCGGATTTGCGCAAGGATTCGTTCCGATTATAAGTTATAACTTCGGGCATGGTGACAAGCAGCGTGTGAAAGATTGCTTCCGTATTGTGCTGGTAACCATGTTTTCCTTCAATTTGATATTGATGCTTTTCATGATTCTCTTCCCTTCGACGGTTGCCTCTGCTTTCACCAGTGATGAAAGACTGATAGAAACTGTACGTTGGACAATGCCCGTTTTCTTGGGTGGCATGACCATCTTCGGCTTGCAACGTGCCTGTCAGAATATGTTCGTTGCATTGGGACAGGCCCGAATCTCTATCTTCATTGCTCTGTTGCGTAAAGCTATCCTGTTGATTCCGCTGGCGTTAATTTTGCCGAACTTTATGGGAGTAACCGGAGTGTATGCAGCTGAGGCTATATCTGATGCGACTGCGGCCATCTGTTGCACGTTATTGTTCTTTTGGCAGTTCCCTAAAATTCTGGGAAGGATTAAAGGGAATACTTTGCGTGTGGAGTAATCGTTTCTTTGTAATTTATTTTTTTACTTCACAGATATGCATGGTATTACGGTTGTATTCTGACTGTTATCTCTCTCTTTATCTCATTTCCTGTGCGTAAATGTTGATTTATCCGGATATCTGTACCTGTTAATATATAGAAAAGTGTGTCTGTTTGCCAGGCGATGGTACCGGCTATCCTCTGATATAGGATTTCTCTTTTCATTCTTATTCTGTATCCGGCAAAGATACAAAAAGGATGTTTGTATCCTGGCAGGAGGTAAAAGGTGAATCTAAACCGGATATTTTTCAATAGTGTGAGCAACTGTGGCAGTCGGGCTTTTGGGAAGAAGCAGTTGTAGCCTGCGAATGGGCGTATCGTTCTCGTAGAAATTAATGAGATATTCGATTTTGTTACGAAGCATCGTTCTGCAATGCCTCGTACAGCTTACTGGTATGCACTGGAGAAAATGCCTAAAGATATGAGAGCGGAAGCTATGAAAAAATAGCTTCCTTTTCCTTCCTTTACTCTGCTTTTCTGTTTGGTTTTCGCTTAATAAGCAGAAGCCGTTCCATATCATTGAATAGTTTTGTGTCTTTTAATTCAAACATGATCCATTTGCCGTCGTGGAAAGTGGTAGCTGCATCATAGATCATCTGTACCTCGTTTGAAAACTGTCCCCGCTGAATTTCAAATTTGGCACGTTCATCTTTTCCTAAGATAACCATAAATCCCAGAGTCTTTTCCTTCGCATATAAAGCACAGAGGGTTTTACCGCCTTTGCGGTATTTGTATTCATACGTCCACGCTTTGCCGCCATGGTTCCAAAGTAGCTCCATTTCGTAGCTCTTCTCGATGCGCTGGCAGAGTGAGTTCCATACATCATAAAGGTCTGTTCCTATCAGATTCTCTATATCTTCGGAAGTCGGTATTTGAAAAGGTTCTTTCATGGTATTTGCTGTTTTATCATATATGCCGCAAAGATAGGATGATCTTTTAGTAAATCGTTGTCCAATATAGGCATCCTGGGTTATAATTATTAGAAGAAGTTTTATTTTCATCAGCATTTCAATCTCTTTTTTAATTCTCATTGCACTCTTTCAATTATAGTCATGAGATTTAAAATTAAAATGTAAAGACATATTTCATACTTCACTCCAAATATAGTTTTAAATTTTAATCTATTTGTTGGGAAAAATTAAATGCTCTGAAGGGCGTTTATGTGCATTTTACAAAAAGTTGTATATCAGACGGTTATGAAATCTTATTTTTGGTTTAAAACCAACGGGGCGTTCCTTTTAAACCAACGCCTCGTTTCTTTAAAACCAAGAGGACATTTCTCGGTGAGAAATGGAGTATTGGTTAAAAGCTAGATCCAAATCCGGAGTGAACATTCAAATATTTCAAATACAGTATTTGTTGATTTAAGTAAGGTGATGTAACTATTTGTTGCATTCAAGTAGGAAAAAAGATAATTGCTTTAGCATGAAGTAAATAAATTCCAAAGATTTTACTTACATTTGTTTCTATAAATAAAATGTAAGTGAAAAACATGAGAAAACAACTATCAGTATCGCTTCTTTGCTGCCTTCTTGTTTCGGCTGCGTCATTGGCTCAAAGCTGGAAACCTTATGAACAGACTTCGAAGGGGAAGACTTACGAAGCATCCGATTGTGTGACATTGTTGGATAGCACATTGGTATCTGTCCAGCCTACAGGACAAGGGTCGTTTGCTGTATGCAAAGTGATAAAGGTACAGACTCCGAGGGGAGCAGTGGATAATCGGGTGATTAAATACGATTATGACCCTTTGACTGCTTATGCCGAATTTAAACGTGTAACCATCCATCGTGCTAATGGAAAAGTAGATGAACTTGATGTCAGGAAAACCTGTGATTATGCTGCTCCTGCCCGTGCCATTTATTGGGGCGCAAGACAAATCATGATTGAAGTGGGCGCCTTGCAGCCGGGTGATATTGTGGATTACGAAATAGCCAAGAAAGGCTTTACCTATGCGTTGCTTGCAGCCGGTAATGAAGATGAGTCACGCTTTATTCCGCCTATGCGCGGACAGTTTTATGATATTGTTCCTTTTTGGAGCAATACTCCTACTGTACGTAAAGTTTATGTAGTAAGCATTCCGATGGAGAAGGAACTTCAGTTTCAGTTCTATCAGGGTGAGTGCGCATCATCCATGCGTTATGAAGACGGTCGCAAGAAATATAGCTTTGCGATGGATGATATGATGCCTTTTGCTAAAGAGCCAAATATGGTCGACCTTTTCGATGCAGCTCCCAAACTGATGATGTCTTCTACTCCCCAGTGGAAAGACAAGTCGTTGTGGTTCAATAAAGTGAATGAAGATTATGGTAGTTTTGATCCATTGCCCGAAGCACAGAAAAAAGTAGATGAACTGATAAAAGGCAAGAAGACCGAAATGGAAAAAATAGCTGTGTTGACTCATTGGGTGGCAGATAACATTCGCTATTCCGGCATTTCGATGGGAAAAGGAGAAGGATTTACACTTCATAATACTAAAATGAATTATACTGATCGTTGCGGAGTCTGCAAAGATATAGCAGGTACACTGATTTCGTTCTTGCGCATGGCTGGTTTCGAAGCCTATCCTGCCATGACAATGGCAGGCAGTCGGGTAGAAAGTATTCCTGCCGACCATTTTAATCATTGTGTGGCAGTGGTGAAACTGAGCAATGGAGCATATATGCCTCTCGATCCTACATGGGTTCCTTTCTGCCGCGAGTTATGGAGCAGTGCCGAACAGCAGCAGAACTATCTGCCGGGTGTACCCGAAGGTTCTGATTTGTGTATCACTCCGGTTTCGGCTCCCGAAAATCATTATGTACGTATCAAAGCCGACAACCGCTTGTATACAGATGGTACATTGCGCGGTACTTTTACTCTTACAGCCGAAGGACAGAGTGACAGCAATATCCGTCGCATCTTTACCACCGGCTTCCAGAGCGAATGGAAAAGCACGATGGAACGTCAGTTGTTGGTCATCTCTCCCAAAGCCAGATTGTTGAGCGTAGACTATGGAAAAAATCCCAAAGACTATCAGGCTGCACCTATTAAAATCACTTTTCGTTATGAAATACCCGATTATGCCTTGAAAGGAGAGGGCGAGATGTTTTTCCGTCCGATGGTGATGAATAACCTTTATAATCAGGTACGATCTTATATGTGGATCGATACTTCGGTAGAAAACCGCAAGTATGGTTTCAAAGATGCTTGTTCCCGTTTGGTCGAACTGGATGAAACGATTCAGCTCCCAGCAGGATACAAGTTGGTGAGTGCGGTCAAGGATGAAACCATGCAAGGAGTGGGAGCCGATTTTGAGGGTTCGTTGGTACAGAAAGGAAATAAAGTGTTGCTCCACAATCGATTGGCTTTGAAGAAGCGTGTTTATGAGGCTTCTGATTGGGAAAGTTTCCGCAATGCTGTGAATGCCCACAAGGCGTATGGTGAATATTGGGTGATTAAAAAGTAGAGCAGAATGAAAAATACATATTATTATATAGTTACGCTGGCGATGTTGATTCTGGCATTTCCGGTGAAAGCGGCATCCGAAGCTGAATTTGGGAAATTGAGCAAGGCTTATACGTTACACGCTGACGGCAGTCAGGAAATGCGTGTGCAAAAAGAGCTGACTTTGTTTACTCATGCAGCGATGAACCGTGTGTATGGAGAGAGTTTTATCATTTACAATCCGGAGTTTCAGACACTGAAGATACACGATTCTTATACTCGTCAGAAAGACGGTACTATTGTGAAGACTCCCGAAAATGCGCTCCTTGAGGTGCTTCCTTCCGCAGCGGCAGATGCTCCGGCTTATAATGGTCTGAAAGAGATGGTAGTCGTTCATACGGGACTGGAATTGGGAGCTACCATTTATCTGGACTACTCCGTCGTTACCCGTCCGGGATATCTGCCCGAACTGGATGTGTGCGAGCAGGTGGAAGAGCTTTCCCCAATCAGGGAATATGTGTTTTCGCTGTCAGTGCCCGAAAGCAAACCTCTGCATTATGAATGGTTGAATGGAAAAGCTGCTCCGGTTGTAAAAACGGCGGGTGGTATGAAAACAGTGATCTGGACACTGAAAAATGTGCAACCGCGTCCTTATTCACTTGACGTCTCTTTGCCGGCAGGTAATGTACAGGCTGTTGTGGCGTCCACTTATGCTTCAAAGGCTGATGCACTGAAAGTGATAAAACAACAACTGGAAAGTAATGGAAAGGGTGTTACCGAATTGGCACAGAAGCTGACTGTCGGTGCGCAAACCACAGAACAAAAAAAGGAGTTACTCACTGCTTATGTAGAAGGATTAGGAAATTGCCGTCTGACCCTGTCGCAAACCGGATACCGTTTGCGTCCGGCTTCCGAAGTGATCCGTTCGGCATACGGAACTGAAGCGGAGAAGGCTGCTTTGTTGGCTGCCTTGCAACAAGCGATAGGCATCCGTGCGGAGATAAAAGCGGCTTTTCCTAAAACAGAAGATAAAGATGCAGCCGGACTTGCTGCTGTCAGCGGATTGTTTGTGACCAATAAGGGGATTGCTGATATACAGAATTTTGTTTCTGTAGTTGATCTGAATGCTCAGCCGATAATTTTAGAGAAGGTTTCTCATGTTGTTTCACGAACTGATACCTTGCGGGTGAGCGATAAAACCGGAAAGGCATTGGCTGATGGTTATCGGAAATTCGACTTACCGCAGGCTCGCGGTGGATGGGCAAGTTATGATGGGCGTGTGACGGCTCTGAATACAACTCGTCCCGTTAACCTGCTTTTGCGGTATTTGCCCGATGAGGCTTATACTTATATCGTAAAGATTGATGCAGGAATGAAACCAGTGGTTGTGCCGACTAACAAAAAGATTGAAAATGCTGTCGGTATCATGGAAGTTACAGTGAAAAAGGCGGAGGATGAAATAAAGATATTCCGTACCTTGAAACTGAAAAAACAATTGATAACTCCGACTGAATATCCGGCGTATTATCGCTTGATGGCGGAATGGATGGATACCAATGGCAATAGTCTGTTATTTCAAACTGCGAAGTAAACCTGACGGGCATATCGTTCCGATGGGGCTGCCATTCTGAACAAATCAAAGAGGATGTGTCGAAACCTTCATAAATTAAGAATCATCTTCGCTACAACTATCTGTGGCGAAGATGATTTCGTTAAAAGGGGAGTCTTGACACATCCTCTTCGTTTTTTATCTGGTAAGACAGATGATCCTCTAAAGAGGTTTTATCGGAATACAAATATCCACAATGTGTTTATTCTCCGGATGTGTCCGGTGACTGTTATGGTATAACTCATAAGTACATCCATCTCCTTGCTGATACCCACTTTCCGTAAACCACTTGCACATTGTGTTCCATGCCTTCTCGAAATCTTCAGTACCCAATTCAAAATGTCCCACAGCATATTTCCCACCGGGAATGACGAGATTACCGATTTCACCTTCTCCTTTTACGTCTCCTTCCACGATGATACAGGCACTCTGGCGCACTTTACTCAATTCCGTTACCGAAGGATCATCATGTGTGACGGTTGCCGATTTCGTAACATTCGGAATATACAGGCCACGAGGTTCTGCCCATTTGATAAGTTTCTCATACGCTTTTACAATCTCTTTGAATGCTCCCATATGCCGGCAATAAACAGCTTTCATGTCCGGCATCTCTTTTACTTCGATTTTTGTTTCCATAAAATATGATATTTTAAATTTGACGCTGCAAAGTTGGGGAGATAATACATGCTTGGGTGTCAAATTTTTGCTAACCATTTGTCCGTTCTTGCTAAATAAGATTCCGTCCTGGGCATAAACGGGTTTCTCCATTTTACGGAACTGGCTTGGCGTCAAACCAAAAAACTTTTTGAATACACGGCTAAAAAGGGATACTGTGCAAAAGCCGCAACTATCGGCAATCTCACTGATAGAAATATCCATATTTTCCCGTAACCGGCAGGCTGCTTTCTCAATTCGGAGGCGTTGGATGTAATCAATCGGTGTTTCACCTATCAGGAACGTGAATATCCTGTGGAAATGAAAAGGCGAAAAGTTAGCTATTTCTGCTATACTTTTCAGTTCCAGAGGCTGGTCGAGATGTATGTCAATGTAGTCCATCACCCGATTGATCCTGGAACGATATTCTATTTTACTTTTTTCTTGTATGTTCATGTCAGACGGTTTTTAATCGCAAAGATAGCTGCCGTCTGTCAGATCTGTTTGTCTATTCTTGCTAACTATCTTGTGAATTTTATCCTTACACTGTATTTGCAGAAGTCTTTTTATGTGTGAAAGATGAAGTAAATATAGCAGTTTTTAGCGGATTATTCTTGTTTCATGAGGTATCTGCCTATCTTTGCAGTATAAACGGTTTGTTTAATTTATAACACTGACGATTATGAAGTTACTGGTTTTTCTTGCTAAAGGCTTTGAGACGATTGAATTTAGTGGTTTTATTGATGTGATGGGATGGGCGAAAACTGATTTTGGCTGTGATGTTGAGGTGGTAACAGGTGGTTTTAACGAGAAAGTCATCAGTTCTTTTAATATTCCCGTTTTGGTGGATAAGACGATTGATGAGATATCCGTTGATGAATATGATGCTCTTGCCATCCCCGGAGGTTTTGAGGTTTTCGGCTTTTATGAAGAAGCTTATGAAGAGAAGCTTTTAAATCTGATTCGTCAGTTTGATGCCCGGAAGAAATGGATTGCAACAGTTTGTGTAGGTGCTTTGCCTGTCGGTAAAAGTGGTGTGCTGAAAGATAGAAAGGCGACTACTTATCATCTCGGAGGGGCAGTCAAGCAAAAGGTTCTTCAAAGTTTCGGAGCAATAATCGTCAATGAACCGATAGTGGTGGACGACAATATAATCACTTCTTATGGTCCTCAAACCGCTTCGGGAGTAGCCCTTCTTTTATTGGAGAAACTGACTTCCCATCGTGAAATGTCTTTGGTAAAAGAGGCTATGGGATTCTAAAAATAAAACCGGAGAAGCATCAAAATTAGTACGGAAGGATTATTGACTTATGATACAATGACTCAATCTGCTGCAATAACAGAGATAAGAAAATATTAATCTTCTTATCTCTGTCCTCTACTATATCATATAGCAAACAGGCTGCTAAATCAGTTCGTGAATTTCCTGAATATGGAGATTCAGATGATCTAAATATCCTTCTATCATTTCTTTTAAAGTGACTTTTGTCCCTTCGAAGTCACACCAGTAACTATCTAGTTTCGTTTGATCTGCCGACTTTATTACCTGAATGATATGCAGATTAAAGAATTTCCATAACTGAATCAGATTATTCCAGTCCGTATGCTGATAATCCTGCAAGGCTATCCACAGATCATTATCCTGCCGATAATCAGGAAAGAAAAGCAGGTCCTTACTGTATTGTAACCTGATCATCCGTTGATGATTGTTTGAGGCGGAATCAATCAAATGTCCGAGAATTTGTTTGATAGTACGATTCTGCCTGTTACGTTTTTGTGTGATTGTCTCTTCCGGCAGGCTGATTAATACTTTTTCTTCTGTCTCTATAACATTATAAATCCCTTCTGTTATTGGGGAAAAATCAAACTCTGGCATAATTCCTCTCTTTCTGTTTTAAAGTTTCTTTTGCGCAACTGCGCAATAATGCAAATATAGACAAATGAATGAAATATATGCGGAATTGCATTCTATAAAAGCAAACTTGTTTGTTATTCTGCTTGTTAGGATAACATCTTTTCCATATATCCTTTATATTTGCATGATATTAGAACCAACAATTATATAAAAAAGATATGAGAACAGTATTGGCAGCATTAGGAATTTTGTGTTTCATGAGAAGTTGTTCGTCAGGTATGACAAGTTCAAAAGGCATTGTTTGTGATGCGACCATGAATACAGTGGCGATTGTTACAGACAAGAATGATACTCTTTCATTCAGTACGATGAACGCGAATAAAGAAGAAGTCGATGGCTTGCTTCTGAATGATACTCTGGAAGTATTCTATACCGGTAAATATACACCGGGGATGCAGGCCTCAAAATTAGTCCAGTATCCGCAATCTCTCAAACTTGGAGGCGATCGGGATGAACACGGTTGTATCGGCTCTGCCGGATATGTATGGTGTGAAGTGCAGCAAGACTGCATCCGGTTGTTTGAAAAAGGTATCCGGACGGAGGCTGTTGATGGAAGCACTGCTTCTGCTTTTATTGTGTTCAGTCCCGATTCCACACGTTTGGAACTTTTCTTCTCTGATGAACAACCGAATGAGATTTTGGAAAGACGTGGCTTACCTTCGGGAGGTTATGCATGGAACGTGGAGGATGATGATACGAAAAATGTACGGTTTATAGACGGATTGTGGACAATCAGTCAGAGAGATAAGGTTATTTATCGTGAGAAAAAGACGAAAGCCGGAGAATAATTCCGGCTTTTATAGCTGTTTATTTATTACTTTTATCAGATAAAAGTATAGCCGAATCGTGCTCAACAATGTCTTTTTACGACTGTAGTGCTAAAAAATGTGATAATCTAATAGTAATGGAATAAAAAAGGAGGGATACTGTAACTTTTAATTCTGATTTTTATTATATTTGTATAGCCGTTGAAAGGTGCGTTCATTGAGACTAAATATCGAAAAGCGTTCAGCTTTTTTACGTAGTAACGAAACTACCAATTTCTTTTACCCTCAGGGTAAATATTACAACACGTAAAAATGACTGAACGCCTACGCTTGTTATACATATACTTTGCGTGGGCGTTCTTCTCATTTGTGTTGTAGGGATTGGTAGTTCCTGTTGCTACATTTGGGAAGAAAAGGCTCACGTTTTTTATATCTATTCTTGACATAACATTCAAAACATATGAAAAGATCTTCATTTTGGGTTTTATCGTAAAAGTGCGTTGCTTTTTTAACGAGTTAGTTTTCCTTTTTATTAATTTAAAAAAAGACTACTATGGATAAGAAAATCGTAGGTGCCAACGCAGGCAAAGTATGGCACGCCCTTAATGAAGCTGATGGAATTTCGATTCCCGAACTTGCCCGGAAAGTAAATCTGAGTGTGGAAAGCACAGCTCTGGCAGTCGGTTGGCTGGCTCGTGAAAACAAGGTAGTGATTGAACGCAAGAATGGATTAATTGAAATTTATAATGAAGGTCATTTTGACTTTTCTTTCGGATAAGTTTAATGAATATAATGCTGGTTAGGTTATATAATGAAAGAAGCTCTCGATAAAAAACTGAATTCAGTGATATTGAAAGCTTCTTTTTATTATATACCTTGTGTCAAAATGCCTTATTGAAGAGTAACTATAATGGAGTGTTCACCCTTCTCTGTTATGATAATTACCTTATTTCTTTGTCAGAAACTTCTTGCTCAACCACTTTCTTACAGGCTCGTCATACAGTTTCAGGCAAAGGTAAGCCAACACAATGCTTCCGAAGAAGACACATAAGGCTACCGGCCATGACTGGGAGAAAGTGATATGTGGCTCTTTGCTCCATAACCAGGCATAGAACAGATACATGAAAGGATAATGTATGATATATACCGGATAAGATATATCTCCCAGGAATTTACAGATTTTGGCTGTACCTTTATCTGTCGTTTTTCCCGAAGCACCCAGATAGACAAGTAGTGGGAAAATAAGAATGGTGCATACAGCATCATAAATACCATTCATCCACGGAGATGTCTCACCGCCTACATACGGCATGGTAAGTAAAATGAGAATCGACAGACTGCATATCCAGAAAGCCCCTTTGATATGGACCGGTTTAAATATGCGCGACATCAATAATCCGATAGAGAATGCGAACAACATACGTAGAAAACCTCCGATCAGGTTATAGTCGATCATCGACCAGCCTACTCCTAAATGATGACTACCGGAGAGATTGCATATCGAGAAAGAAGCCAATCCGATTCCTGCTATCACAACAAGTATCGTAAGTGCCTTGGTAGACATCCGGCGAATAAATAGGGCATACAAAATATTACCGATATACTCGAAGAACAAAGACCAGCTGGGACCATTCAAAGGATACATCTCACCATTTCCACGGACCTCGGGACCCGTGCCCGGAACAGCCGGAATCAGGAAAAGATTGAGAAGCATAGCCACCATTACCATTGATATGTAAACACGGGTACCGTCCCACTGCTCGCAGCCTTGTATGCAAAATGTGATAGCACCCAAAACGGCTCCCATAACAACCATCGGATGCAGACGGATTAACCTGCGTTTGAAAAACTCTTTTGGGGTCATCGTTGTTTTCCAGCGGTCATCATAAGCATAGCCAATAACGAAGCCCGAGAGAATAAAGAAGAAATCGACAGCCAGATACCCATGATTGAATTTTTGGTCTATGGGACTTGTAGCAAAACCTTCGAATACATGATACCATATCACCAAAAGAGCCGCAACCCCTCGCAGTCCGTCAAGGAGTACGTAATGAGGTTTAGAGTCTGCAAATGCAGAGGAAGAGATTTTTTGCATGTTTTAAGTTATTGTTCAAATTAGTATTAGTCATTGAAGAAGCCGCAAAAATACGGAATTTATAAGTTTAAAAATTTGTCCTGCATCAAAATCTTGCCGTGTATGGGAATTATTTGTATGCTCTGAGGCGGCTGAGTGTTGATAGTGTGATGCCCAGATAAGAGGCGATATATCCCAATTGTATCCGCTGGCACATTTGAGGAAACTGAAGTTTGAATGCTTCATATCTTTCTTTTGCAGACAGGGTGAGGCGGTCTTTGTGCGAACGGTGCAGGCGTCTGTATGAATCACTCTTCCCCAGTTTGCCAGTTCGATATTGGTCTGAAACAGCCGGAGCAGATCGGTTAGTGATATTCTGTATGCGACGACGTCCTCAAGCGTTTCCACAAATTCTTCACTCATCTTATTATAATACAATTCATCCATGCTGAAGACAATCGCTCCTTCGCACGCAAAGGAAGTCGTTATTTCCTCTCCGTTTACCAGCCAGAAAGAGCGGGTCATTCCTTCTTCAATAAAATAAGCCGATTTGCAAAATTTGTCAGCCTCTATCAGTTGATGTCTCTTTGGAAAATGACATAATACTGTATTTTCTTTTAGTATTTGTATCGTTTCATCCGAAATGGGATACAAAGAGTTCATCTTATCTATAATGTTTCTCATAAAGTAGCCTTAATAATTTTCTGTCAAGTGCAAAAATAGGAAAAACAATTCTGCCTACAATAGATGCCGGTGAAAAAGGGGGGTGTTTTATCGATTCGTTCACTAAGGAGGAGAGAAACCGGAGAGTGGGAACTGCTGCTGAAAGACAAAGAAGGTACATTTCATTCTTTGGTGAAATGTACCTTCTTTGATATCGGGAAGAGGCTAAACACATGAGTATAGCCAGCTTATTCCGGAAACGGTATACATCAATTGATGTTGCTTACCTTGGATTCTGCTGTATATTCGGATTGGCATCTATCTCGCTTTGTGGAATAGGCAGAGCTATTCTCAGGTCGGTAGCTTCTATCTTTTGTGCGTTAGACGCTTTCAAAGTCTCAAGATGCCAGCTGCCCTTGCGTTCAATAGCCAGACCATTGCGCAAGTAGTCATAGAAGACTTCCCCTTCGCCAACCAGTTCCTTGCGGCGCTCTTTAAGAATCCTGTCCAGAGTAAAAGTCTCCGTTGATACTTGCTGACTGGTATCCGTGGTACGGCGGCTGATGATGTCATTCAGATAACCTTGTGCTTCTTCAAGATCCGTTCCTTTTTTCAGTCCTGCTTCAGCCGCGTTCAGATAGACTTCGGAAAGGCGGATGATGCAAATGTTATTAGTTTTGGGATCATCTCCGGTCTTGCCGGGGAACTTGGCAAGATAGACTTTCTCGTGCATGGCGGCAGCCGGAAGTCCGGTGTTGTTTTCGATGACAGATTCCTTTGTCAGGCAGTGGCGTACATCCTTGGGGTCTTCATTCAGCAGGTTCAGGAAATCTTCCGACAAGATCAGATTATTCCAGTCGACCGTTGCTTCGTTGGCATAAACCATCGGAGCACCCTCACCGCCCGTACCTCCTGAAGGTTCGGATAAAGTGATGTAAAGTTCGAATAATGATTCGGACTGGAAATCCTGCCCCCATACATTGGGATATTCCTCATAGCTGTAAAGCTGATAACGTCCGCCGTTGTTTTTGATGACATCCGTAGCGGCATCATAAGCCTTCTGATATTCACCCATATTCAGATAGACTCTTGACAGTAATGCCTGAGCTGCGCAGTAGTTTATATAGCCATTGGATGTCTCTTGTCTCAACCCGGACAGTGCATTGCTCATGTCGCTGACTATCTGTTCGTAGCATTGCGCTACAGTGCTGCGTGACGGTTTATGGGTGGGATCGGAAGGGGAGGTCTCGATGGGTACTCCCAATGAAGCCCCCTTGTCATTCGTATAAGGCATTCCGAACAACCGGGTCAGGTTGAAGAGTGAAAGCCCCCGCATTACCAGCGCTTCGGACTTGATGCGGTTCAATTCTTTAGTATCACTGCTTTGAATACTGCCCGACTCTATTTTCTGTATCAGATTATTTGTCTGTCGTATTACTTTATAAACAGTATTCCATGGCAGTACAATATTCAGATTATCGGAAGCGAGCACATTGTATTCGTAATAGGGAGATACACGTTTTCCGTCTCCTTTGGTGATACGTGCCTGTACATCGGCGGCACGGCAATCGCCGTAATACCAATAGTTGTCTCCGTAGTAGCTATGGCCGGATGCCAGACGATAAATTCCGTTCAGAGCGATCTGGGCATCGTCCAGTGTTACGATGGCCTGTCCGGTTTCTACCGAGCTGGTGGTGTTAAGGTCTAGCCAGTCTGCCGAGCAGGAGCTGTTCAGTAGAGCCATTGCTGTAAGTATGTATATATGAATTCGTTTCATTATGTTGTTTATTTAGTTAGAATGATAGGGATGTTAGAATGATAATTGAGCTCCGAAACTGAAAGTACGCATGGCGGGAGCCTCACAAAAGACTTCACCGTTAACGGGTGTTTCGGGGTCATACTGTTTCCATTTGGCCCAGGTCAGCAGATTATTTCCCGAGAAATATACCCGTACTTTGTCAATCATCAGCTTTTGAGTCCACTGGTTGGGCAGTGTGAAGCCGAGGGTAAAGTTTTTCAGGCGTAAATGATCGGTGCTGTGGATATAGCGGGACGAGTTGGTGGAAGTAGCCGGTTCACCATATACGAAACGTGGGGTATCCGTCTGATCTCCGGGCTTTTGCCAACGGTTCATCATATATGCGGGCAAGTTGTATCGTGAACTGTAGATGGAACTGCTGCCGTTTTCAATATAAGTTCCCAGTTTGTCGAATGAGTAACCGCCCAGTGAATAAGTTAGTGTAAAGGTCAGGTCTATCCATTTGTAATTCAGGATATTGGTGAATCCTCCTGATACTTTGGGAGTAGCGGTCTTGTACGGAATAGATTCTGCTTTGGCAGCGTCGGTGGTGAGTTCCCGATTGTAGCTTCCGTCTTCATTTTTTGTATTCAGATAATATTGGGCAGAACCGGTCAGCGGGTCTACTCCGGCAAACTCTTTTACATAAAATGTATGATAGGGGAGTCCCACTTTATGGATGAACCATGTTCCCTCAATCGTCTGGTCTAATAGTCCGTTGAGTGAAACGATCTTATTCCGGTTATGGCTCAGGTTGAAAACACTGGTCCAGTTAAAGTCGTTGGAAACAACATTCAGCGTACGCAATTCAAACTCTACTCCCTTGTTGTTCAGGCGTCCGATGTTGCTTAAATAACTGGTAAATCCGGTAGTGGCGCTGATGGGGAGACTGTAAAGCAAGTCCTTGGTATCCCGGTTGTAATATTCCAGACTCGCAAAAATACGATTGATAAATGAAAGGTCGATGCCCAGATTCAGGCTGTAATTCTTTTCCCATGTCAACAGATCATTGGGTTGTGCCGATTCATACGATCCGGCTGCCTCCATGTAGTTTTCTCCATAACTGTACAGTCCTTTGTAGCCGTAGTATGAACCGGGCTGATTTCCGTTTACACCATACGAGGCACGTATCTTGATATCACTCAAAACCGGCTTTACGGCTTTCATGAAATTCTCGTTGCCCAAATGCCACATACCCGACACAGACCAGAAATTTCCCCAGCGGTTGTTGGGTGAAAGGCGTGAACTTCCGTCGCGACGGTAACTTCCGGCGATGTAGTAACGGTCGTCATAGTCATAATTCAGTCGTGATAGATAAGAAATCATCCGATAGGCTTGGGTGGCAGACTTGAAACTGTTCAATACGGCGGCATTATCCGGTTCTGTCAGTTTATCACTGGGCAGTTTGGACTTTTCACCCGAAGCGTGGTCTGTCTGGTAGCTTTCTATTTCATAAGCCGCCAATACATCGAGATGATGTTTGCGGGCGAAAGTACGCACATAGTTCAGTGAGGTCGATGAGATCAGTTTGCCGTATTCAATGAAGCCTTTGGCTGTCTGGGCGTCGCTTCCGCTTTTAGGGCCTGCCGAGCTCAGAGGGTTATAGTAGCGTGAATCCTTCTGGATAGTATAATCATAGCTTAATGTCTCTTTCAGTTTGAGACCTTTGATCGGCTCTATCGCTGCGTAACCGGTTGAAAACATACGTGTCATACGCACGCGGTTGTAATCGGTGAGTATGTCGCGCAACGGATTCAGGCTGGTGCCGTCATAAGCTCCTACATAGTTTCCTTCTTCATCACGCACCACCATGGAAGGTGTCATGGTCATGGCCACGCACAGAAAAGGGTTGATAGATGATCCGCGTTCCTCATTCATTTCCTGGTTCATTTGCGAGAACATCATATTTGCTCCTACTTCCCCGTATTTGCCGACTTTCTGCGTAACGTTCAAGCGTGCTGAGTAACGGTCCAGACTGGAGTTTTTGGCCAATCCTTCCTGATTGTTGTAGCCGAGCGAGGCATAGAATGTAGAACGGTCGTTACCGCCGGAGACGGAAGCTTCATAACTCTGATGCATAGCGGTGCGGAGCAGCTCTTTTCGCCAGTCCGTATATCCCATGGACGGCTTATATGCATATGTGCCGATATTGGAATTGGCATATTCACTCGGAGACTCCATACCGTTGTCTATTGCGTAATTCAGCAATCCTTCATAGAGCAGTTCTTCCCGTTGGTCACCGTTGAGGGTAGGGCGGAAGTCGACAGCCGCATGAGAGAAGCCGCCTGACACGTTCAAGTCCACACGTACCTTTCCGGTATTTCCTTTTTTAGTTGTAATCAATATGACGCCATTGGCGGCGCGGGAACCATACAGGGAAGCCGCTGCCGCATCTTTGATTACAGTCACGTTTTCAATATCCGACGGATTCAGTGTACTCATTATATTGGTCTTGGAGTTGTTCATATATGCTGCATCAGGACCACCGGAACTCATACTCCCGGAAGTAACCGGTACTCCATCTATGACAAACAAAGGTTCCTGTGAAGCGTTGAACGATCCCATTCCTCTGATGCGAATACTTTGGTTGGCACCCGGTTGACCGGAACTGCTGGTTATTTGTACACCGGTAGTCATACCTTGCAACTTTTGCTCAACGCTCATCACGGGTACTTCTTTCAGCATATCTGTACGCAGCGTATTGGCCGATCCTGTGAACGAGGATTTGGAGAAATTACCATACCCTGTTACTACTACCTCGTCAATATCCATCGTTTCGGGAATCAGTACTATTTTGAGTTCTTTCTCTTTGCGGGGGACGCGTATTTCCTGTGTCTTCATTCCCACATAAGATACGACCAGCATCTTGGTTCCGGTTTCCACGGACAATTGAAACTGACCGTTGATATCGGTAATCACTCCTTTGGTGGGATTCCCCTTTACACTGACGGTGGCACCGATAAGTGGTTCATTATCCTCTGATGATATAACAACACCGGATATGTTCAGTTGCTGAGCGGATGCATACGAAATACTCAACAAACAAAACAGTAAGCTAAAACATAATGTTAACCTTTGATTAATCTTCATACTTTTATATTTAAAAATACATTTGCTATAAAGTCGATACAAAGGATATACCAATAGGATATAAAGAAATGCTGAAAAGATAAGATACAGATTAACAGCGGAGTTGAAAAAACGATATTATTGGGGCGGTGTGGAAAAAAATGTGGAAAGGTGTGGAAAATATCCCCAATCATTGGTACGATAAATAGCGTGGCTATATGGATTATCGTACCGATAATGATTGGGTATATAGGTCTTACAATTTAATATCCCGGATTCTGATACTCGCTGCCGTTGATAATGGTAGCGGTAAAGGTCGTAGAAATGGGACGTAAAGCATAATTCGGATCAAAGAACCGTGCGAGATCCGGGTGAGTATCTTTCAGATAATCGGAACTCTTGAACATCCCTGTCCGTTTCAAATCGTAGAAACGGCAATATTCACCGCATAGTTCGCGTCCTCTTTCGTCTAATACGTCACGAACCGTCATGCTGCCCGTTAACGGGTTTGCTCCGGCGCGTTCGCGAACCTTATTCAGGTATTTGGCGGCATTCGCTCCTCCGTTCAGATAAATGTCAGCCTCTGCGGCAATCAGATAGACTTCCGCCATACGCATGATAAACGTAGCGTTTAAGTTTCCGTTTCTTTGTTTGGAGGCGTTTGCAACGTAATAGTTACTGCTGTTGTGCTTGTTTAGTGACGGATAATAGTAACGGAACAGATTCTCGCTGGTACCGTCGTTCTTGTAATTCCCTGTTACATTTGTATACGAGTAGTTCATGTTCACATTGTTGTTTTCATCACTGTAGACATGATTGTAATCAATCAACAAATAGTCGGTCTTGTGCTCATTCTGTTTTTCCGTAGAATAATCCGCATCCTGCGGCATGATAAATTTAATGGCCGGATCACCTTTCTTCAGAGCTTTGCCGATGACTGTTTCGTCTTTATCGTACATGTGTACGGCACTTTCGTCCCAAGTATAACTTTTATTGGCCTTCCATTGGGTAGTGAATGACTGGTGGAATCTGGGGTCTAACGTGCCGTCATTCTGTACATACAGATTCAGTAAGTGTTGCGTGGGCATGAAGATGCCGCTGATGGAGCCTTCCCATGTCAGTCGTGTCTCCTGATTGTCTTCACGGGCACCGAACTTATTGATGTCACACAGGAAATACTCGTCATTGCGGTTTAACTTGTAGTTACCGTTGCTCGAACCGTGTCCGTCCGTGCCTGCATACCAGCGATGTTTCCAGAGCGCTTCCTTGTTTTCCCAGTTATTGCTTTCTTCGAATACTTCACTGTACGTAGGATACATATAAGTGTTGTATTTCCCGCCACCCGATTCGCAGTCGGAGATCAGCTGCAAGGCTGCGTCGAGAGCTTCCTGCAGGTATTCCGTGCTTCCATACTCGTAGGTCTGCAGACAGGCTTTTGCCAGAAAGCCGAGAGCGGCCTTCTTGGTCGGAGTGGTAGTCGTGGCATGATTCCCGATTGACAGCCATTCGGATGCGAATCTCAGGTCGGGCAGGATGACTTCTTTGTAGATAGTCATCGGGTCGGTGCGGACAGGAGAGTAGTTAAGGCTGGTTTCCGGTTCCGTAAGCATGGTTACCCCTCCGAATTGTTCCACTGCATTGAAGTAATAGACAGCTCTCATGAAGCGGGCTTCGGCAACTTTTGCATTCCGTTCCTCTTCTGTGGCATAGGGAGGCTTGTCGCCTAAGGCGATGGCTTCGTTGCAGGAACCTATTCCGTCGTATGTCCCGTTCCACCAGTTATTGGTGTAGGTCGTGTTGGGCGATGTGCCGGCGAAAAACCAGAACCATTCGGTGTAGCTTGTCGATTGGTTAGCCTTGTACGTCCAGAGGTCCGTATCCCCTTCGGTCAGCGACATCCAGTCTGCGGCACCGTAGTAAAACCTTTCCATTGCGAAGTAGCACTGGTTGATCAGTGTTTCGTATCCCTCGGTCGAGGTAGCCAATGTTTCATTGGTAAATGCGCCCGGATTGTACTCTTCCAGCGAGCAGGAATGCAGGAATAGTGCGGACAGCAGGACAGAGCAAAAAACTGTTTTTAAATGTATACTTTTCATTGTCATTTTCTTCTTTAATTAGAATGTGAGATTAACTCCAAATACAAATTGCCGATAGGTGGGAAACGCGTCCGAACCGTTCGTTTCGGGGTCTGTGTCCTTCAGTTGCTTGTCTTTCACAAAGATGAACGGATTGTAGGCCGTAGCGTAGATACGGCATTTCTCCATCAATACCTTGCGGGAAATGTTGGCGGGGAGGGTATATCCCAGAGTGATATTCTTGATCTTGATGAAGGAGCCGTCGTGTACTCCCAGCGAAGGATATACCGTTTTTTGTTCGTCTCCCGTTCCGGGACGCGGGAAGTATGCGCCCTGATTGTCCTCTGTCCAGTAATCCACGCCTGCCAGCTGATTCTTGGTCACACTTTGCTCTGCGGTATAGTAGCCGAGCAGGTCACTGTTGATCGTCTGCCCGTAGCGTGCCATTGCAAAGACGGATAAATCGAAGTTCTTGTAGGTGAAGGAGTTGTTCAGTCCGATGATCCAGTCCGGATTCGTGTGTCCCAGAATTTGTCTGTCATCGGTGCTGTATTTATGCACTCCGCCGTCTCCGTTTTTATCCACAGTCTCTATCTTGATAAATCCCGGATTTACGCCATATGCATCCAGCGTCTCCTTCGGAGTGTCACTTCCCCAGATACCTGCATATTTATAGCCGTAAATGGCGTGAATCGGTTCGCCGGTAAACAGGTTCTCGGAGATCAGGTCACCGTCGGGCAGCTTGTCTATCTTCTCTTTGCTCCAAGTGGCGGACAGGGTCGTGTTCCATGTAAAGTCCTTGTGCTGTATATTGTGGGAGTTCAATATCACTTCCACGCCCTGATTGCTCGTTTGGGCGATATTCTGCCAGATAGAGAGAGGAGACCCCCATCCGGTCAGTCCGCTGGTGATGGGTAATATACGCTTGAATAATAATCCTTTGGTGGTTGTTCTGAACCATTCAATGGAACCGTCGATGCGGCTGTTCAGTATGCCGAAGTCCAGACCGATGTTCCAGTTGTACGATTTTTCCCAACCGAGGTCGGCGCTGCCGTAAGTCTCCGAGTATTGTGTGAAAGGAACGATTTTTCCGCTGACGGAGACTCCGCTGGCAGAATATACGTAGGCTTGTGTAGTGGTGCTGTAGGCGTCCGTTCCGCCGGAATTGCCCGTGATGCCGTAGCTGACTCTCAGTTTCAGGTTGTCCAGCCAGCTTCGTGTCTTTTCCATAAAAGCCTCGTCGGAAATTCTCCAGGCTATGGCGCCTGCCGGGAAAGCATCCCATTTGTGTCCGGCGGAGAATTGTGAGACACCGTCCCAACGGGTGGAGAAGTTGAATAAATACTTGCTCTTGTATGAATAGTTGAGGCGGAAAGCAAAAGACATTTTCTGTGTCTGTGCGAAGTCCGATTCCACATGTGGGGAGGAACCCGAAGTCAACCGCCAGAACGACCATTGGTCTACCATCTGTCCGCTTGCGGCAGCCATGTTGCTTTCCGACTGGTTCTTGTTCCACGAAGTGATTAAAGAACCTCCTACGGTGTGCGCTTTGGCAAGGGTAGTGCTGTATGCCAGAATGTTTTCCCACGTGTAATTCCATGCGTTGTCATTGGTGATGGAGGCGTGAGGCGAACCCGCATAACTCGGACGGTTGGCGTTGCATTGGTTTCCCCAGTATTGTCCTCGTCGGGAATGGTTCAATGTCCCGTTGATCCGGCTGGTGAATGTGAAATCTTTGAGAGGAGTCAGCTCGACATACCCGCTCATATTCAGGTAAGTGGAACGGGTGTTGTTCGCATATTGATTCTCTATGAAATCTCCCATCGGCGAATACTGCCCTGTGATATATTCGTGATTGATCTTGCCTTCCTCATCGTAGGCATCCCCCAACGGGAAAGCAGAGAGGGAGCGGGTAAACGTGTTTTTCACGCCGGAATTCAAATCACGGTACACCAGATTGGAGCTGAAACCGACTTTCGCCCACGAAAAGAGTTGCTGGTCGATGTTGAGCCGCAAAGAGTACCGGTTCAGATTTTCATTGCTGAGCAGGCCTTCTTCCCGGTTGTAGGAGGTCGAAGCGAATATCCTTGTCTTTTCCGTTCCGCTGCTTACCGAAAGGCTGTACTTTTGTGTGGTAGCTGTATTGCCGGAAACCTCGTCTACCCAGTCAATCCATTTTCCGGCATTATACGCATCTGTAAAAGCCTGCTTGCCCAGTAGGGCAGACATATCGGAAGGGAAATCACCGTTCTTATATCGGTATGCCTCTTTTTGGTAAGTCACCCATTCATCCTGAGTCATTCCGTGTTTGTAGTTGGGCGATCCGCTGAAGCCGTAATACGCGTCAAAGTTGATTGTGGCTTTGCCTTCTTTTCCTCTTTTGGTGGTGATAATCACAACACCGTTTGCTCCTGCCGAACCGTAAATGGCGGTGGATGAAGCATCCTTCAGAACATCGACACTTTCAATATCGGAAGGGGTGACCTGACTATAGCTTCCGGGGATTCCGTCGATAATAAACAGTGGCTCGTTATTGCCATATATGGAACGCGAACCACGCAGCAGGATGCTGACTTCACCGCCTACCTGTCCCGATGTTTTGGTGATGTCCATGCCGGGTATCTTTCCTTGAAGAGCCTCCATCACATTACTGGTAGGAGCAGCCAGTACCTCGGCACTTTTGACAGAGGTTACCGCTCCTGTCAGATCCCGCTTTTTGACGGAGCCGTATCCTACTACTACCACTTCGTCAATCAGTCGGGCATCTTCCACCATTATGATTTCCAGTTTGCTTTTATTACGTGTGCTGACTTCCTGTTCTATGTATCCCATATAAGATACTTTGAGTATTGCGTTGGGCGACACACGCAGTGTGAAGAGTCCGTCTACATTCGTAATAGTCCCGTTGTTTGTGTCTTTTTCTACAATATTAGCTCCGATTATCGTCTCTCCCTGAGAGTTTTTCACTACGCCGGAGATGCTTCTGCTCTGCTGGCCGTAGACTTGTGTGGCTCCGACTACCGATATTATTCCTGTTAAAAGGAATAGCAGGTAGAATCTTATTATATAAACTGTCTTTAGGGTAACGTCTGTCCCTATGTTTGTTTTATCAGAAAATGATTTCATGTTTTTTGTTTAATTGTATGTTCACTAATTGGTTTTTGAATAGTTAAATCTCTGAATGATTTAAATCTATGTTCCGATTATACCGATTTGATTTACCTCATAGGCTATTAGATTTTATTGGTTAAAACTGCGATTGTACCGTGAATTGACGGTCAATCTTTGAGTGTATGTATTTGATGTGGCGCCACTATCAATATCAGTTTATTTAGACTGATTGGACAAAAGTAGGCATAGAGCGTTGTGGATTGAAAAAAATAAAGTTGACTTTTATTTGAATTAAGTTGATTCTTACTATCTTTGCCTAAACGTATTCACTTAAATAACAATGATATGGATGTTGAAATAAAAGATAAGGCTAGCCAAAGGCATGTCGGTCGCAATTTACAGAGGATTCGTGTGTATTTAGGCATGAAGCAGGAAGCTTTGGCGGCTGATCTTGGTATTAGTCAACAGGAGATTTCAAAAATAGAAAAGCAAGATGAAATAGAAGATAAGCTTTTAACGCAGATAGCTACTGCCTTGGGGGTATCTGCTGAAGTAATAAGAGACTTTGACGTCGAAAGAGCGATTTATAATATTAATAGTTATAAAGATGCAACGATTTCTCCAGGAGCAACAGCAACTGTTTATGCTCATACACAACAAATTAATCCTCTTGATAAAATCGTGGAGTTGTATGAACGTTTGTTGCAGAGCGAAAGGGAAAAGATTGAGTTGTTGAAAAACGCAAACAAATAATCACAGAACAAATAAATTCTAAGCAAGAACCATTATTATGAAACCTGAGACTTATACCAATGCCTTACACATAGGGCGGAAAATAGAAAGAGTGCGTCGCCTTCGTGGAATGACTCAAACTGATTTGGGAGACTTACTGGGTATTACCAAGCAAGCTGTCTCCAAGATGGAGCAGACAGAGAAGCTTGACGATGAAAGAGTGAAGCAAGTAGCAGAAGCATTGGGTGTTACTGAAGAAGGATTAAAAAAGTTCACCGAAGAAACTGTCTTGTACTATACAAATAACTTTTATGAGAATTCCAATGCGACCGCTACTAATATTGGTACAATCTCAAATCTTGAGAATATAAATCACTTTTCAATGGATCAAGCTGTGAAGTTGTTTGAGGAATTGTTGAAAATTGAAAGAGAAAAATATAGTGGAGGAAAAGAGGAAAGCGCTAAATAATAATAGGTTTATCCTTTTCCTTATTTAGGATTCTTAGAAATATATGATAAAGCTCCATTTAGTTGTTCGGACATTGAAGAATAACTAAATGGAGCTTTAAATTGATAGATATCCTATAAATGTGTTCTAATCAAATAATTGATAGAAGTCAGCAATTGAATTATTGCTTCTTGCCTATCATTTAAAATGGATTGAATGATTCAATAATGGGCTAACCGATACGCAAAAGAACTAAATCGTCCAAATATGAATTCAAATCATATAAATCTAAAAGTCGTTTATTGGATAAAGAATTCCTATGCTAAATTTAGCTCCGGCTTGTGCAATAAATAATCTCTTTCAGTACATAAATTAATTCGTCCGACTATAGCCGGACGCAAGTTTGCCTATAGCCGACGTTACGTTTGCCTATAGTCGGACGCAAAGTTGCCTATAGGCGGACGAATTAATTTATGCACCCGCGGATATTATTTTTTATAGAGAAAATGTTTATTGTGTTCGTCTGCAATGATTGCAGTAACTCGAAAGTAGATTCAAGAAACATCAATAGAGTAAGTAATTCATAGTCACTTTTTTCTATAATACTCTATTATACAAATGAATACAATGCACCTTCTTTTTTGGGTATTATGTTCTCTCTCTGTATATTTGAATGTCGCAATCATGCTTTTCTATCTATGATATTGATTGGCGCATATAGTGCGACAACTAACTCACATAATGTGCAATAGCTACCGCACATAATATGGATTAGCTATCGCACATTATGTGAGTTAGCTTAAAGGCATAAATTATTTTATAGAATGACAATTTCAAATCAGCAGACTATGTGTCTGTTTGCATTAAAAGAATAAGAAGATGCATTGTAACAGGCTGAACAATTGAATGATAGATGAAAATATGATTTGCTGACGAGGTTTTATTTTATTCATAACTGCATAACAATAGGTCAAACGGTATGAAATTGGTTAGTTATCTTTGGGCAATGAGACTAGCGAACTTTGAAAATTATTATCTTTGTTGTCTTATGTAATGATACAGTTTGGTCTAGAACAATAGATGCTGTAATCTGTGACTGAAAATTTGATAATTATGAATATTGGCGATAGTGATATTCTATATTCTTTTGATAGAGCCCGTCTAATTGACAGAGCTCGCAATGGATTCATGAGAATAGACGGGCTTACCTTTAAACGAGCTAGAGATTATATGGACAAATATAGTGCTCGTGATTATTTGATGCAATGTCCGCTTGACCTTTCAACGAAAGAATTGGTCAGTGGGATGAAAGATTATTGCCTGCAGCGTAGAGCCGAAATGCTCGAACCTTATCGAAAAAAAAGATATTCAATTCATGGTGATCCCATACATCATCTTTATATTATAGGTAATGGATTTGACAGATATCATGGTGCTGATTCTACATATATGGATTTTCGCAGCTATCTATTAAAGCACAATGATTTTGTCGTGAAGATGTTCGAACTCTTCTTCGGTCCCCGATCTATGATGAATAATTTTGATGATTATAATGATTTTCTTTTGTGCCTTCAATACGGACGCAAATTGCCAGCTCCAAAGAACACTTGGGCTAAAGACTATTTATGGAAGGATTTTGAGAAATATCTTAGTGAACTGAACAGGGAACGTATTTTTGATTTTGTTGATGAGAATTTGCCGCGATTATACGAAGATGACGAGAATTTTAGTTATGCTGAATATTTAGGTCCTATAGATATTGTTGCTGATGTTGTTTCTTCTTGTACCTTCGAAATGCAATATCAGTTTCACCGGTGGATTAATACAATACATTACAAGAAAGGGTTTAGGAAAAATATGCTGTATCTTGATCCGAACGCTGTTTACCTGAATTTTAATTATACATTGTTTCTTGAAACAGAATATAATATTTCCCGGGAACATATTCTTTATATTCACGGCGATAGAAGGCAGAAATTTGGCTCTTTGGTTTTAGGGCATAATGTAGAGGATAATGAAGTCGCTTTTGATGAGTGGGTTCATAAACATAAAAATCGTCGGAGATATCGCCCGAATCTGAAGGATAAGAAGGGTAAATATTTTGCCAATGATAAGTTGGTCTATCTCGCTTTCTTTTTAAAGGATATGAAAAAAGGGAATTGGAAAAATCCAATAAGGTATTATGCTGTAGATCATATTGAGGAGCGTTTGGAAAATTATTATGCGAAGAACATAAAACATTCTAATGACATAATAGATCATAACTTGGGCTTTTTTGAGTCACTGAATGATTTGAAAGAGATTACATTGCTTGGTCATTCGCTGGGTGATGTAGACTTTCCATATTTTAAGGCAATTGTTGAAAATGTAAGAAATGTGAATGATCTGATTTGGGATTTTAGTTATTATAGTGATAATGATATTATAAATATCAGAAGATTTTGCAGACATCTGAATATTCCCCAAGGAAAAAATGTCCGGCATTTCAAGATGTCTGATATAAAGCGGTAGCCGGACTCACACCATTCGCATATCTTTAATTCTAAACGATCTGTTTGGCGGTATGTGACTAGTTAATGCTGCTATTATGCAGTGTTCTATTGTATAGGTGTGTACGCTTTCTGCCTTGAGCAGAGTTTCTAAAACCAGAATCGCTAGTAGGTCTTTAAGATTCGAATGTGATTTGTTTAATGGTTATGAGGGCAGGCACAAGCCTGCCCTCTTTTCAAAATTGAAGGATATCACAATCCTCTTTTTTTATTTGAATAAATAATAATAATTGCTTGCGGCAAAAAGAGCCAGAAACCGGAGGTAGGTTCAATAATACAACCGATTATGGTAAGCAGTAAAATAGAGTAACCTAAAAATACGGGTGCCGGTTTTTGTTCTTTTCTGATATAATATTGAAGCGTTTGCCCCAAAAGGATAAGTATTACTCCACAGATCAAGAACCAAAAGGCGAAACCTTGACTATAATTCTCTCCAATAGAATTTACCAATCCATTTCTGAGCATTTCCGAAAAAGCATCTTTTCCGATAAATAGTGCATAAATCGTATGAATGATTCCTGTCGCTGTTAAAAATGTCCCACTATATTTCCAAAGTTTCATGTTCTTACTGTTTATATACTTAGTTAATGTTGCAAATATAAAGGATAGTAAGATATGGGTATTGGATGAATTCGACTTTTTTTATTTTGTATAAATGATAGTAGTCTCATTATCGGGTGGCAATGATAAAAAGAAATTTGGAGTACTACCGGATAGCTTTTTCACTTCTCTTGATAAATGAGAGGCATCATAATATCCGGCTTTTACTGCTACTGATAAAAGATTGTCGAATGATTCGTTTTTCAATATTTTAATCGCATTTTTGAATCTTACTATACTATTATATTTTTGAGGAGTGAAACCTGTATGTAACTTGAATTTTCGTTCAAAGTGTCGTTGGCACAGATTAACTTCGTCCATTAAATGGCTTATGGATATCTTGCCTTCATGCGCATTTATTTGATTCACAGCATATGCGATTTGTGCATCCATTGTATGGCTGCTTTTATATAGGTGCTCTTTCAGATAGCGTTCTATTAAATTAATCTTGCACTGAATACCCTGTTCTTCGAATAACCTTTCAGCAAAAGAATCGCTAAAAATAGTGTTTAAGTCATTTACACTTAACCTTATATTTGTCAATTCGCTTAGAGAAATTTTCATAAAACGGGATAGTCCGCATGGACGAAAGCGAACTCCAAATGTATTGATAGTACCTGATGATGTTATTAATGCCGAACAGACGTTCATGGGACCAATAAAATAAGAATGATAAGGCTGCATTATAATACCATGATTAACAGTGTTTTCTAATATAAACATAAAGTCCGTACATCCATCTGTAGATAGTTTTATTTGCATACCTTGTTCTGTTTGGCCTTTGAACTCCCAATATCTATCAACGTAAGGAGCAAGTATATGGCATGGTAAGTATTCTTTGTAAGCCCCCGATAAAGTACCCGTTGTCTTTGTATCTTTAAGTCTCGATCTTTGCCAGAAAAAAGACTATGCAAAAAATGAGTAAAGAAGAATTCATTGAAATCCTGTCTCGTCAACAGCGTA